>CAZTDH010000378.1:0-2152 GCA_964612615.1 uncultured Paludibacter sp.
CGCCTGTAATACCATTTAGTGAACGGAAAAAATCATTTGAAAATGAAATTCTCCAGGGGTCACCAAGCCGGAATCCCTGATTTCCTACACCTTCGGTATAACCTGCCACCGGATACATGGTATAACTTATAAAATCCAGGTCTTTGCTCCGCCACGGATCAACATCGGTGTGGTCGTTCATAAAATTGGAGGTAACAAACTGAGACGGTGAGATATTTTGTTTCAGGGTTTTGCATTGCATACTGATAAACGCAGCACATTCATCAGCATTGAAACGTTTCATATCCACCATCGAAGTCGGACTGGCTATTCCGGAAATTAAGCGTCCCTCGTTAGGCATTTCTATCTGACCGAAATCAGAATACACTCCCGACCAGAAAGCAGTTCCCCATGCATTATTCAGTGTATCAATTGTTTGATATTTCTTTTTCAGCCACACTCTGAAACTTGCCTGAGCAGCCGGGCTATAATCCAACGTGCCGTAATGCGATGGTTCATTGTCAATTTGCCAGCCCCAAATACGTTTGTCATTGCCAAAATGTTTTGCCATGGCTTCCACCACTTTTTTAGTCAGTTCCTGATATTTCGGGCTCGACCACGAATAATGCTCCCGTGTTCCGTGCATAGCTGTTTGTCCGTTTGTTTTTTCAACCAAAATTTCGGGATATTTACGGGTAAGCCACGCGGGAGGAGTCGCCGAAGGAGTGCACATAATTACTTTCAGATTGTATTTGCCGGCAAGTTCCAACACTTTATCGAGCCATTTAAAGTCATAAACTCCTTCGGTTGGTTCTATTTGCACCCAGGCAAACTCAGCCACATGTGTAAATTCAAATCCCATATCGGCAATTTTCTTCAAATCACGGTCCCACTGATCAGGATTCCATGCTTCGGGATAGTAGTAAACACCCGTTTCCACCATTTTTTCCGGTTTGAAATAGGGTTTCTGTGCAGAAATAATTGATGCACAAGCAACCAGGATTGAGAATAGAATTAGTTTTTTCATTTGGTATTTATTGAGGTTGTTTGATTGAACTACAAAGTTAGTAATTTTATCATATAACTATGTTCGGGTGAATTGAATATAACAAAATCCCCTTATAATCGTTTGATTATAAGGGGATTTGTTTGTTAAGTGACCGCAGCAGGATTCAAACCTGCAACCCCCACATCCGTAGTGTGGTACTCTATTCAGTTGAGCTATGCAGCCGGTCTTTTTCGTAAGAGAGTGCAAAGATACTGCTATTTTTCTTTTCTGCAAAGCAAAATACCAAAAAAGTTAGTTTTGAGTCTGAGTTTTACACAACACTAAACCCCTCAACTCTCAACTCTTAACTGTTTTTCAGGCAATTACAAAATCGAGTTGTTTCTTGTCCAAATTAGCTTTGGCTACTTTTACGGTTATTTCGTCGCCCAATTGGTATTTTTTATGGTATCGGCGGCCAACCAGACAATAGTTTTTATCGTCGAAAGTGTAATAGTCGTCATCCAAATCGCGGATAGGAATCATTCCTTCACATTTATTTTCAATCAGTTCAACGTAAATTCCCCATTCGGTTACACCCGAAATAACCCCATCGAATACCTGACCCAACCGTTCAGACATAAATTCCACCTGTTTATACTTGATTGAAGCCCGCTCAGCATTCGAGGCTAGTTGCTCCATATCCGAACTGTGTTGGCAATATTCTTCGTATTCCGAAGCGTTAACACTACGTCCACCATCTGCATATTTTTCCAGAAGGCGATGCACCATCATGTCGGGATAGCGGCGGATAGGCGACGTGAAGTGCGTGTAATAATCGAATGCCAGTCCGTAATGTCCTAAATTGGCGGTGGAATAAATAGCTTTTGCCATCGACCGGATTGCCAGAGTTTCAATCAGATTTTGCTCTTTTTTACCCTGAACTTCGTCCAGCAAATGATTGATAGAACCCGAAACGGCCGTTTGTTTTCCGTTTGTTTTCAGCGTGTAGCCAAAGCGTTTGATAAATGCTGCAAAATTATTCAGTTTGTCGGGATTGGGCACATCGTGAATTCGATAAACAAAAGTCTTAACTGGCTGACCTTTTCCGGGTTTACCGATATGTGTGGCAACCGTTTTATTGGCTAACAACATAAATTCTTCAATCATTTTATTGGAATCTTTCTG
>CAZTDH010000379.1:0-2140 GCA_964612615.1 uncultured Paludibacter sp.
GCGAAGGCGTTGTGGTGGATCAGCTTATTCGCCCCACAGGATTGCTCGACCCGATTATCGATGTACGCCCCAGCCTGAATCAGATTGACGATTTGCTGGAAGAAATTACCCAGCGTACTGAAAAAAACGAACGTACCCTGATAACCACCCTTACCAAACGCATGGCCGAGGAACTGACCGATTATCTGGCAAAAATGAACGTGCGTTGTAATTATATTCACTCCGATGTGGATACGCTGGATCGGGTTCAGATTTTGGAAGACCTGCGCCGTGGAGTGTATGATGTGTTGATTGGTGTAAATTTGTTGCGCGAAGGACTTGATTTGCCCGAAGTGTCGTTGGTAGCAATATTGGATGCCGATAAAGAAGGATTTTTGCGTTCGCACCGTTCGCTGACTCAAACAGCAGGACGTGCAGCCCGTAACCTGAATGGACGTGTGATTATGTATGCCGACAAGATTACCGACAGTATGGCCAAAACCATTTCGGAGACCAATCGCCGGCGCGAAAAACAGCTTGCTTACAACGAATTTCACGGCATTACCCCAACAGCTATCAATAAAGGTGAACGCAACTCATTTGCCAATGTTGACCCGAATGCATATATCGAACCGGATACTTCACAAGCTATTGCTGCCGATCCAGTGGTGCAGTATATGAGCAAACCTGCGCTGGAAAAAGCCATTGCCAAAACCAAAAAGGCAATGCAGGATGCCGCCAAAAAACTTGAATTCCTCGAAGCTGCACAACTACGTGACGAACTGATTAAACTGGAAGATTTGCTGAAAACGAAGTAAATTGTCTGAATCAGTATTTCCAAATGTATTCAATTTTCAGAATTCTTGTAATTCTTATTCGTTTAAGAATGAATTAAAACTTTCAGTTCATATTCTAAAATATAACTATTAATAAACGTTTTAGAGCGCGGTCAAGCTTACCTATGGAATAGATATCCAAGCCCAAAAATGTTATAATTTAGAAGTATTAGAACCCCGGAACAGCAACTTTTGAAGTGAAAGATAGTCCGTACAAACTTCAAATAATATGCTGGAATAATACTTAAAATGATTATTTTTCCATTTCTCTCAGACTCTCCATTTTCTTTTTAGCAAGAAAACCATAGATATCTTCCAGATGTTCGGTCACTTTCTGGTTGCCGAATTCGTACACTTTGGTAATCAATCCGTCCAAAAAGTCACGATCGTGCGATACTACAATCAGCGTACCATCAAAGTCGATAAGTGCCTGTTTCAGAATGTCTTTTGTTTTCATGTCGAGGTGATTGGTCGGCTCATCCAGAATCAGGAGATTTACCGGTTCCAGAAGGAGTTTTATCATCGATAGTCGCTGACGTTCACCACCCGAAAGCACTTTTACTTTTTTGAATGAGTTGTCGCCACCAAACATAAATGCTCCAAGCAGATTTTTAATATTATTTCGAATATCACCCACAGCCACATCGTCAATTGTTTGGAAAACCGTTAAGCCTTCATCTAATAAGGAAGCTTGATTTTGAGCAAAATAACCAATCTTCACGTTATGCCCTAGCGTAAGTTTACCTTCATGCTCAATTTCTTTCATAATGCATTTTACAAGCGTGGATTTTCCTTCACCGTTTTTGCCTACAAAAGCAATTTTCTCTCCACGTTCAATCATAAAGCTGGCATTGGCAAATATACGTTTACTGCCGTAAACCTTGCCTACATTCTCAGCGGTAACCGGATAATTTCCCGAGCGGGGAGAGGGTGGAAATTTTAATCGTAAAGCTGATGTATCTTCTTCGTCCACTTCCAGAAGTGGTAATTTTTCGAGCATTTTTACACGCGATTGTACCTGAAGCGTTTTGGAATACGTTCCTTTAAAACGTTCGATAAACTCCATATTTTCGGCAATCATTTTTTGTTGCTCATCAAACTGTTTTTGTTGCTGCTCACGTCGTTCTTTTCGTAATTCAAGATAATGTGAGTATTTAGCTTTGTAATCGTATATACGCCCCATGGTAACTTCGATGGTGCGTGTGGTGATGTTGTCAACAAAAGCACGGTCGTGAGAGATAACAACTACCGCTTTAGCTGAATTAATCAGAAAATCTTCGAGCCACTGAATGGATTCAATATCAAGGTGATTGGTTGGCTCATCA
>CAZTDH010000380.1:0-2136 GCA_964612615.1 uncultured Paludibacter sp.
AATTTCTTTAAATCAACAGCCCAATCGCCATAGGATGTTTGCCAACCATCGTCCAACACAAATTCTTCGATGCCACATTCAGCAGCTGCATCGGCTAATTTGGTAATTAATTCATGATTTATATCAAACCGAAACGGATACCAGGTATTATAAACAAACATGGGTTTCTTTTTAATGGCTTCAATCCGGCTACCCATGTATTTTCGGGTATAGTCTGAAACAGTGCTGTTTATAACATCGTAAGGGTTATTACTTCCCGAATAAAGTGCGGTGAATACAGCAGGACTTTCCCATGATTCACCCGCAGCAATCCATTTCCTAAAGGCAAAATTCTGGTTGGTGTGCGTTAATCCGGCTGAAACAATTGAACTCCCATTTTCATAAACCGAAGTACGTTTCAGAACACCCATTGCCTCATTTCCAATAACAATACCACTTTGTTGCGATACATCATGCACGATTACCAAAGGGTCATCCCAATCACCAATATAAGGTCCAAGATGTTTGTAGCGGGCATAATTCCGCATAATCCAGGCATTAAAAATCCATGTATTTATGTTGAAATTCTCAACATCCAACGATTCTAATTTGAAGTCTTTGGAACTTTGATTAGTAAACTTTATTTGTTTTTTAATTAACGGTAAATTTGGAAAAGTCAGAAAAGTCAACGCTAATGTGAGTCCTTCTTTTTCCTTGCTTTTGAGAGTAAACACATATCCTTTTCCTCCATTCAATTCGTCCGTATCTCGTACCGAAACCGCCCATGCAGAAAGTCCTGTAAACTGGTTATCGTCAATTGTAAATGAAAACTCTTTAGAATTTGGACTAAGAAAACTCTTGCTTTTATTTTTCAACTCTTCTTTAGAAAGTGTCCAGTTCTCATCTTTTACATTATTCAATGCATTGTCAATCAACATATAAGATGAAGTTGACAATTTTGAATCATCCGAAAGATTAAAAACCCGCTCAATAAGCCCGTTATTTAGCTTGATAGTACGGGCCGAAAGCGAGCAACATAACATTATTAAGCAGAAAAAGAGTGTGTTTCTCATAAAGTAAATATATGGTTTCAAGAACTTTTCTTGGAAAAAATTATTCATCAGTTCTAAATGAAGAAGCAGGCAATCCACTCGTATTGTAAAGAGTACCATCAATATAGTTTGCCCAACCATATCGAACTGCTACCGGTTGTTTTACTTTATCGCAAATAACTGCAATATCTAATCGTTTGTAAATAAAAGCTTTTGCAGGATAGAATATTTTATCACTACCACACACTACAAATCCGTCCAATGGTTTTCCGAAAGTTGTAAAACCACTTGCTGCATTGTTGAAATTGAGAATTATTGTATCATTACTGATTCGCATTTTATTTAATATCGGACCATTGTAATCAATTCCTTTTATGTTGTAAGTTTTACCTAATGCCCAGTATGCTAATCGTTTACCAACAACGGTTTTTCTTGAAGGATGAATGCAATCTTTTTCACCCACATCCATAGTAACTGCCATACCTGAATTTGGAATAACAGCCATTGATTTAAGTTGTATCTCCCTGATTTCCGGACTAAATGATAAAGAATCGTATTTATATGGGGCTATTTGCACATAATAAAATGGGAATTCACCTTCGTTGAATCGATCTCTCCAATTTTTCACCAATCGTGGGAAAAGTCGTTTATATTCATTCGGTTTGGTAACATGACTTTCACCCTGATACCATATAGCACCTTTAAATCGGTAATTCAGAATCGGATTTATCATTCCATTATATAAAACCGTTGGATACCAATGTAGTAAGGGAGTTTTCTTTAGATTCGCTAAACTAAGGTCGGGAAATTCATTTTCTAGAATAGATTTTTCCATCCAACATTGAGCTGGAGTACCTCCAACAGTTGATGCTAATAATCCAACAGGAATTCCCAAAACACTTTGTATATATTTTCCGAAATGATATGCTACGGCACTAAAATATCGAACACTTTGGGGATTTGCTACTCTCCATTCGCCTAAACAGGTATCCAAAGGCACTAAACTCAAAGATTGTTTTACCGAAAAAAGTCGAAGTAAGTTATTACTGCTTAGTGCAATATCATCATTTGAATTTTCGACTGGTTGTGAACTATTACCATTCAT
>CAZTDH010000381.1:0-2133 GCA_964612615.1 uncultured Paludibacter sp.
TAGACCAAAACCCTGATTTTCCCAAAGAATTATCGGTAATTGATGCCTGTTTGCGGTCTGACAACGAAGCTGTACGGACTATTGCGGCTTATGAACATTGTATGATGTCCGAAAACCACATCGGGCTGGATGAGATTCTGTCGCAAATGGACTTGCACAAAGCCTGGGATTACGAAACACGTATCAAGCAAATTCTGGGTAAACTGAAAATTACCAATTTTGAGCAGTTGATTGGCGAACTTTCGGGCGGACAATTAAAACGGGTTGCTCTGGCTAATGTTCTGATTTCTGAACCTGATTTACTGATTTTGGATGAACCAACCAACCACCTCGATCTAGAAATGGTGGAATGGCTCGAAGATTTCCTTAAACGCTCTTCTATGGCTTTGTTTATGGTAACGCACGACCGTTATTTCCTCGACCGGGTTTGCACCAATATCATAGAGATAGACCATCAGGGCTTGTTTCAGTACTCCGGAAACTATTCATATTATCTTGAAAAAAGACAGGAACGTATAGAAAACTGGAACTCTGAAAGTGAACGAACAGTAAATCTTTATAAAAAAGAACTGGAATGGATGCGTCGTCAGCCACAGGCACGTGCCCATAAGGCCAAATCACGTCAGGAAAGTTTCTACGAAATTGAAGAGCGCGCCAAGCAACGCAGGAACAACGACAAAGTGCAACTGGAAGTGAAAGCCAGTTACCTGGGTTCTAAAATTTTTGAAGCCAAATACATTTCTAAAGCGTATGGCGATCTGAAAATTCTCGACAACTTTTATTACAACTTTGCCCGCTACGAAAAAATGGGTATTGTGGGCAAAAACGGAACCGGGAAATCCACTTTTCTGAAAATGCTGTTGGGCGAGGTGAAACCCGACAGTGGATCATTTGACATTGGCGAAACGGTGGTTTTTGGCTATTACAGTCAGGATGGATTAGCCTTTGACGAGCAAATGAAAGTCATTGATGTGGTGCAGGATATTGCCGAAGAAGTGAATCTGGGCAACGGAAAGAAAATGTCTGCTTCGCAATTTCTTCAGCATTTCTTGTTTACACCCGAAACGCAGTACAATTATGTGTATAAACTGAGTGGAGGTGAGAAACGTCGTTTGCATCTCTGCACTGTGCTGATGCGCAACCCTAACTTCCTGGTACTCGATGAACCAACCAACGACCTCGATATTGTGACATTGAATATTCTGGAAGAATACCTGCAATCGTTCAAAGGTTGTGTGATTGTGGTAAGCCACGACCGCTATTTTATGGATAAAGTGGTGGATCATCTGATGGTTTTCAAAGGTGATGCCGAGTTGAAAGATTTTCCCGGAAATTACACCGATTACCGCGAGTGGAACGAGCTGATGGAAGAGCAGGAACGGGAAGAAAAGAAGAAACAAGATTCCAAAGCTAAGTCAGCAGAAAATAGTCGGCAGTCGGCAGTCGGTAGTCAGAAGTCAGTGGAAAAACGAAAGCTGAGCTTTAAAGAAAAGCAAGAATTTGAAGCATTGGAAAAGGAAATTCCACAACTTGAAACTGAAAAATCCGAATTGGAGAATCAACTGGCATCGGGTACACTCACCAGCGACGAAATTATCAAAGCCTCCCAACGTCATGCCGAAGTGGATGAACTTATTGACGAAAAAACCATGCGTTGGCTCGAGTTGAGTGAGATATAACATTAAACCCTACTAAACTTTCTATCACTCTTCCTGTTTCAAAGAGTACAATTTCAGGCAAAGAATGTCTTTATTGGAAAAACGAACCAAAGATGTACAAATTAGGAATATTAGGACTGGGCGAAGGTCGAAGTACTATGTCGGCAGCCCTGCAAAGCGACAAATGGACGCTGTACAAAATATGCGATTTAAATGAAGAACTCTGTAGGAAACGTGCCAAAGAATTTGATTTTCACAACTATACCACCAGTTATGAGGATTTACTCGAAGATCCCGAAATTGATGTAATCGGCATTTACACACCTGATAAATTTCACGCACAACATATCAAAATGGCATTGCAGGCCGGTAAGCATGTGGTTTGCACCAAGCCGCTCATTAATGATCTGAGCAAAGCGCAGGAACTGATTGACCTATGCGAACAAAGCGGCAAACGCGTGTTTGTGGGACAGAG
>CAZTDH010000382.1:0-2132 GCA_964612615.1 uncultured Paludibacter sp.
AAACTTTGGAGTGATCCTGAAGTGGAACAGCGCATTGAAGCGGGCATTAAGCTCAACAGAATGGGATTTGCTAAATTCAGTTTTAAAGATGAAAATGGCAAACCAATTAAGAATGTAGAAGTCAGTTTCGAACAAACCAAGCATGAGTTTCTTTTCGGTTGCAATCTATTTATGATAAATGGTTTCAAAACAGCCGAAGAAAATAAACGCTATGAAGACCTCTTTAAATCTGTATTTAATATGGCAGTCGTTCCATTTTTTTGGGCTGATATGGAACCTGAACAGGGGAAAGTAAGGTTTGAAAAAGATTGCCCACCGGTTTACCGCCGTCCTACGCCTGATCTTTGTCTCGAATTTTGCAAGAAAAATGATATTACCCCAAAAGGTCATATTCTTATTTGGAACCAAATTATTCCCGCATGGCTTCCTGATAATCGTGCAGAAGTAAAACAGCTGATGATTAAACGATTTGAAGAGATAGCTGCCCGTTACGGTAAAGATATTAAATATTGGGATGTAATTGATGAGGCATTATATCGTGATCCTGAAACAATATTGCCAACTGATTACGTTTATACATCAATGCAGGAAGCTGCACGTATTTTTCCTTCCGATTCGAAGTTAGACATTGGAGATGCTCAGGATATGTGGAAAAATTTTCATCTTGAAGATAGTCCATATTATCAAATGCTCAAAATTTTACAATTGAGAAACGCTCGTTTTGATGCTGTTGGTATGTCCTATCAAACTCAATTCTTAAATAACTGCCAATATAATAAGAATTTAGAACCATTAAATCAGTTCAGATTGATGGATCAATATTCCGATTTCCAGAAACCTTTTCAATTTACACAAGTAACCATTCCGGGACTTCCAGCAGGAGCCGAAGGCGAGAAAAATCAGGCACAAGCTTTACGTAATTTTTACAGACTTATGTTTAGCATTCCAAATATGGAAATGATTAACTGGTGGAATCTTGCAGATGGAACAGGTTACCTTGATGAAAATAAGTATTTACCCGGATTAGTACGCGAAGATCTCTCTCCAAAACCGGCATTTGAAACACTCTATAATTTGATAAAAAAAGAATGGTGGACTAATGTAAAAACTAATTCTGGCTTGGAATCTGAAATTAAGATTCAGGGTTTTTATGGCAATTATAAACTTACTGCTAAATACAATGGAAAAACGATTGAAAAAAACATTCGTTTAATTAAAAATGGAAATAATAAATTTGATATAAAATTTTAAATTATGATGACAGATAAAGAACGTATTTTGTGTGCACTTTCAGGAGCAAAACCAGATAGAATACCTTGGGTGCCACGTCTTGAGTTTTGGTTTAGAGGTAATAAGCACACCAACACACTCCCTGCTGGATTTGAAAACCTGACATTGACTCAGGTTATTGAAAAACTGGGTGTAGGAACCTATGCTTCAATTCCCGATTTTACAGATGTTGAAGAAAGTGGAGGTCTGCCCGATCGAACGCTGGGTATTTTGAGATCGAAAGCTTGTCCTTATGAAGTAGTTCATGGAGAGGGAGTTGAACGCATAATTACTGATGTAGATGGTGAAACCATTGTTGAATATATAACTCCTGTTGGATCAATCAAAACAGGGCATAAATTCACCGAGGAAATGCGTGAATGTGGTGTTTCAACCTCTTATATTACCAGACATGCAATTAATCAACCCGAAGATATTGATGTAGTTGGTTATCTTTTTTCGCATTTAAAAGTTGTGCCATCACTCGATGGGCTCTTAGAACATCGTGATCAGGTTGGTAGTAAAGGTGTTGTAGTTGCTTTTACAAGTGGAGCTTCGTGCCCACTACAACACATAATGAGAACTTTAATGACTTTGGAAAGTTTTTATTATGCCATGGCAGATTATCCTGAAAAAATTTTCTGGCTTGCTGAACAGATGGAAGGTTATTATGCAGGAATTAAAGAAATTGCCGCAAATTCACCTGCTGAAGTAGTGTTACTTGGGGGTAATTATGATGCTTCTATGACCTATCCTGAGTTCTTTCAGGAATACATTTTACCGCCTTTAAAAGATTATGCCGAATTACTTCATAGCAAAGGCAAATACCTGATGACACATACCGATGGTGAAAATGATGGTTT
>CAZTDH010000383.1:0-2126 GCA_964612615.1 uncultured Paludibacter sp.
ACTTGCAAAATATCATCTCCCATATTAAAATTTGTAGAATTATTTCCATTCATTGGATCTGTCATACAGTCATAAGCATCTTCTATAAATCCCTGAAATTTATCAAAAGATTTAAAAATATCGGCTTCTGTTAACCCTGCTCCTGGTGATTTGTCTAAATAATCAGAGCAGGATGTAAATAATAGAATAAATAAAGCCGCTAAAACTGTCAAATTGAATATTTTCATAATATATAAGTAGTATTAATTAGAAAGTAACATTTAGTCCTAAGTTTATTCTTTTTACAGTTGGATATAGTGAAAAGGATTGATCACCCAGTGCATATATATCAACCGCAGATTCTCTATCTTCAGGTATTTTTGAAAAGAATAATAAATTATTTCCTGAAAGAGTTAATTTCAATGCATTAAGACTAAGACTCTTAAGTAACTTGCCTGAAAATGTATAGGCTATTTCCATGTTTTTTAGTCTTAAATAGGAAGCGTCAAAAACCCTCCCTCTTGTTAATAGATTCTGTCCAATTGCAGAACCACCTGCGGGTAACATTGGGTAACTTGCATTTGGATTAGTTGGAGTCCAGTAATCACCTAACAGACTATTTGCCCAAGGAGAACGACTATCAGCTGTATAATTAATATTGTTGAAATATTGCGACACATTATATACTCCGAAAAATTGAACCATAAAACTAAATCCCTTATAATCAACACCTAATGACGTATTATAAGTATTTTGAGGACGATTCGGATACCCATAGGCAGCGTTATCTTTTGCATCTATTACACCATCACCGTTAAAGTCAATCACAGCTACACTACCTGGCAAACGACCTGAATTGGCAGTAAAAGCCACAGTTCCGTATAAATCATCCCAGCTTTTTGTAAATCCGGGTTGTTCAATCTGGTACTTTGGTTGTCCGATTTGAAATCCTTCATTTTTTTGATAAGCAAACATTAATTCAGGATCATCTCT
Source organism: uncultured Paludibacter sp. (assembly GCA_964612615.1). Classification (GTDB taxonomy): domain Bacteria; phylum Bacteroidota; class Bacteroidia; order Bacteroidales; family Paludibacteraceae; genus Paludibacter. Next base: position 973 of record CAZTDH010000383.1, read on the forward strand.
AAAAATTACTTTATCTACAGCATGTGTAAAATTATAGCCAATCCAACAGTGAACCCCCGACCATGTTTGTTGTAATTTTAGTTCCATTTCGAATCCTTTGTTTTGAACTTTCCCAATATTAGCTGCTACAGGAGCTGCTCCGAAATAACTGGGTGTAATTGCTGCACGTTGTGCTGCTGACATAAAAACATTACTTCTATCATCTTGAAATAGTTCGAACGTACCACTTAACGTACTATTAAATATTGAGAAGTCAAGTCCAACATTCTGTTTTTTTGACACCTCCCATTGTAGGTCAGGATTACCAATTACTAATTGTCTATATTGATTATAAGTGGCTCCGGGACCGGTACGTATATCACCATTGGTATAAGTTGTTCCAAATGTAGTGATGTCAGAACCATCCAATCCCCATTGTGAATCGTAGGACCAACGCTGAGATGCAAAGTTGTCGCTCCCAACAGTTCCAATAGAATATCTGATTTTTAATTTATCCAGCCATTTTTGCTTAATAAAAGATTCGTTGGAAAGCATCCAACCTAACCCTAGCGAAGGGAAAAAACCAAAGCGATATTTTGCAGCAAATTTTTCCGAACCATTATATGCTCCATTCATCTCAACAAAATAACGATCATCAAAACCGTAAGTCACACGACCGACCCAATCTTCACGATAATGGGGAAATTCACTCCCTGATGTAAATTCTTCCCGGCTCATAAGTGCCAAAGCTGAAACATCGTGTTTGCCAAAAGAACGTGTATAATTTAACTGACCTTTATAATATAAGCGACGTTGTGTACTACCAATACTAAAACTCTCAACACCAAAACTTCCGGGGTATTTAAAATAATCGAAATCACTTCCTCCAGTAGCTGGATTATAAGTTATAACTCCATCTCTACTAATACTTTTACTTTGCAATGTTATTTCAGAGATTGTACTCCCTGAATACATTCTATTATCATAAGACAATGAACCTTGAGCAGTTAAGCCTTTAGTAATAAACCCTAAATCTTGTTTAAGACTGAAATCAGTAAAAATTTGAGTGGTGTAATCAGTAGATAATCCTGCTGATCCGCTTAGTACAGCTACAGGATTTATATCAGTATTATTAGGATTATAACCAAATGTTCCATCTTCCCATCGTACAGGGA
>CAZTDH010000384.1:0-2125 GCA_964612615.1 uncultured Paludibacter sp.
TTGATTCTCAAACTTCAATGAAACGTCGGTCGAAACATTGCCGATATCGGTCAGCACATTACCGTAAACCACTAGATTATTTAAAAATCCGGTTATATTTCCTTTGTAATGTACCAATCCCAGTTGGTTTAGTTCGTCGGGCAACAGAAATGGTTTTCGGGTTAAGTCAGAAACAAAATCCTGTAAATCACTTTTCTCAAAATGCAAATCGCGTATCTGACCGTAAATAAATGCTTCGCGCAAATCAGGTAATCCATTCACATCCAAATCGGCATTCAACAAAAATGAGTTTCCGTATTTGATTTCCATTTTTTCAAACCGAAGGCTCTTCACCCGTCCGGTAATCAGCCCCTTAAATGTTGCAGAACCTTTCAGGTTGTTAAACTCCGGAACAAAGGCTTTCAGGTCGGAAAATGAAATACTCGATGATTTTATAGGAGCATTCCACCTGACTTTGTTGGCAAAGTGCTGTAAATCAGCCAGACTGTCGTATTTGAATTGAATGTTTTCCAGATTGATACTGGAGGCCGGCATGGTCAACTGAACCTTAGGAATGTGAATCTCTTTTTTTGACCCAAAAATCTGAGTGTGTAAACCGGTCAGATTCAGGCCACTGGATTCTTGTGCTACCAAATTATTGATTTGAACGTTAAAAGAATCTTTTTTCAGAATGTCGAGCGATAAATCAAGATTTATATTCTTGATTTTTAATTTATTGGGATTGAAAACTCCTTTTGGAACAGCTTGTAATTCTTTAAAATTTGTGTACGAGAATCTGGAATTTATCAGCTTAAAGCGGCTTATTTTATAGGTGATTTTCGCAGTATCATTTTTTTGTGGAGTTTTAAAAGCATCAATCACAAAATCGAGGTTGGAGTGCCCGGCTTTATCAATTATGAGATTGCCATACCATTGATTCAAATCAATGGATGTGAAGATAATTTTTCCGCTAAAGAATTTCCAGAATTTAAAATGTGCATTGGCCTGATTTACAAATAGAAGCGTATCTTTTTGCAAATCTTCAACATACAAATTGTGAATGGCTACATCGTTGAAAAATTTGTATTCAATTTTGCCGACTGTAACTTTGCTGTGTAGTTTTTTGGAAAGTTCAGAAACAATGGCATTTGACAACACTTTCTGTATCGGGCTGGTTTGCAGCGCAATAAACAACAGTACGAGAAATAAAACAATTCCTCCAATGCTAAAGCCGGCTATTTTAAGTGTTTTTTTTATACCTTTGAACTTTGTTTCGCAAAAGTAGCGAATAATTTGTGAATATTGCAAGGAAACGGCTATAACAAAGCAATTATAAACCAAATATTGAAAGACTGCAATTGTTGTGCCAATTGATTGAAGGCTTTTGCAGTTGAAACAACCTGTATTTCATTTTTTTTCTGATAAATAATGAGTTCAACTATTATATTAGGTATCGAATCTTCGTGCGACGATACTTCTGCTTCTGTTATCCGCGATGGGGTGATGCTTTCCAATGTTATTGCTAATCAGGCAGTTCATACTAATTTTGGAGGGGTTGTTCCCGAACTGGCTTCGCGCGCTCATCAACTGAATATCATTCCGGTGGTTCATGAAGCATTGAAACGTGCCGGTGTTACTAAATCCGATTTGAGTGCTATTGCTTTTACACGTGGTCCGGGTCTGTTGGGTTCGTTGCTTGTGGGTACGTCCTTTGCCAAAGGATTTGCACAGGCACTGGATATTCCGTTACTGGACGTAAATCACCTTCAGGCACATGTATTGGCTCACTTCATTAGCGAAGGAAAACCGGATGAACAACAACCGGAATTTCCGTTTTTATGCTTGCTGGTATCGGGTGGAAATTCTCAGATTGTGCTTGTAAAAGCGTATGACGATATGGAAGTGATTGGTCAAACCATTGACGATGCAGCCGGCGAAGCGTTTGACAAATGCGCCAAAGTAATGGGTCTTCCATACCCAGGTGGTCCGCATATCGACAGATTGGCAAAAGAAGGAAATCCGAATGCATTTAAGCTTAATAAACCACAAATTCCTGATTATAATTATAGCTTCAGCGGACTTAAGACTTCATTTTTATATTTGCTCAGAGATAAAATGAAGGAAAATCCTAATTTTGTGGAAGAAA
>CAZTDH010000385.1:0-2118 GCA_964612615.1 uncultured Paludibacter sp.
AAATCTCATCAGCTTCAATATTAATGCCTTTCCCGGTAAAGTCATTCAGCACAATGGCATCGCGCAAAAAAGCATAGCCCTGCTCAGGACCGTAACCACGAAAAGTTTCAGCACTCCGTTGTTCGTTAGCTGCTTTTATCATTGCATCAACCGAAGCATCGGGTAGGGGCAGGCTAACATCGCCTATTCCCATACGAATGATAGGTGCTGTAGGGTTTTCTTCTTTGTGTTGTGCTACTCGTTTAGCAATTTCCGAGAACAGATAGGTTGCCGGAATTTTGATAAAATTATCATTAATCTGTGCCATTCTTTTTAGTTTATAGTTTATAGTCGGTAGTTTATAGTCGGTAGTTTGTAGTTGGAAGTTGCAACTACCGACTACCGATTTCTTTTTAAATTTCTCCTTCAAACACGGTTGTTGCGCTTCCCGTCAGATATACATGATTGTCAGCTTCTTTCCATTCAATGGTTAGTTCGCCACCAATCAATTCAACAGTAACTTTGCGTTCGGTTAGTCCATTTAATACGGCTGCTACGACAGATGCGCATGCACCGGTACCACAAGCCATAGTTTCGCCCGATCCACGTTCCCAAACCCGCATTTTTACGCAATTTTTCGACACTATTTCAATAAATTCTGTATTGGTTCGTCGTGGAAAGATAGTTGCATTTTCAATAACAGGACCAATTATCGGTAAATCCAGTTTGTCAATTCCTGTAGTGAAAATCACAGCATGAGGATTTCCCATCGATACACAGGTGATAGCATATTCAATATCATCAGAAAACTTAACTGATTTATTAACAATGGTTTCACCGGTAAATGTAGTTGGTATAAGTTCCGGTTGAAGGATAGGTTCGCCCATATCGACCGTCACAGTTTCTACTTTATTGTTTTTGTCGATAAATAGTTCCAGCACTTTCACTCCGGCCAGTGTTTCCAGTGTAACGGAGGTTTTGTCAGTCAGACCTTTGTCATACACAAATTTACCAATGCAGCGTGACGCATTTCCACACATTTCAGATTCAGAGCCATCCGCATTAAACATGCGCATTCTGAAATCCGATGTTTCTGAGGGTAAAATCATTACCAGTCCATCAGAACCTATGCCTTTGTGGCGGTCGCTGTATTGTATGGCAAATTCTACAGGATTTTCTATTTTCTCTTCGAAACCGTTGACATAGATATAGTCGTTGCCGGTTCCATGCATTTTGGTGAATCTCATAATGGTGTGTTTTATCGAAAAAGTCACGCAAAATTAATTATTCTGCATGACTTCTGTATTTTATATTGGCAATGGTTTGAATTCTTGGGGTTGTACTTATAAAAGAGTATATTTTTACTTTATAGTGGAATGAATTAATTGAAATATAGATAAAATACTTTCAATTTATCAATTCTTCGTTTAAATTAGTGTTGAGCTAAAAGGCAATAATTGAAAAATCAGCTATCTTTTTTGGCAATAAGCAAAAACTGTTCATATTCGCCTATTTGCCCCGGAGTACGTTCGCGCTGAAGAATATTATAGGTGTCGGCAGACTGAACCTTAAAACCTGCAAGGGTAAACATGTCAGAGAGTTCATCTGTGTCAAATCCTTTATGCGGAATAGGTTCAAAATGATGAAATGACCCATCTTCTGTACGAATGTCACCTATAACAACGGTAGCACCAGGCTTTGTTATGTGATACAAGTGGTTTACAGCTGCATGAATATCAGGAATATGATGAAAAGCCATACTCGAAAAAATCAGGTCAATATCCTGTTTTTTATAATCAAAAATTTCGCCGTGTACAATTTCAACATTTTCGTCACCATCAAGTTTCTGCATTAAAACGTCCAGCATGGCTTCCGAAGTATCTTCAAAAACCAAACAATCAATAGTTGGTAAAACCTGAAATCCAACTAAGCCTGTACCGGCACCGATTTCAAGGGCTTTCCAGTTTTTCTGAGGTATTATTTTCTGAAACATAGCTGACAAAAATTTGTCAGTCATATCAATTTTTGAGGGATTGTCCCACGATGAGGCACGATGTGCAAAATTATCAGTCATAATTTTAAATGTTTATACAAGTAAACAATAGAAACTGCTCAATGTTCAGCATTGTAAAAAGCATA
>CAZTDH010000386.1:0-2115 GCA_964612615.1 uncultured Paludibacter sp.
ATATGACAGTATCTAAAAAAATAGATCAACGCATTCTGCAATTGCAGGATGGAACAACTTTCGACTACCAAACGCTATTGGTGGAGCGGAAAGAGTATGCAGCTGCCACAAAAGCATTGGAACGTTTGATAAAAAAGGAAATTATTAAACGAATCTCCTCCGGTATATTCTATAAACCTAAACAAACAGCATTTGGAGTATTAAGACCAAACGAAGAAGAACTACTCAAAACCTATTTGTTCGAAAATGGGAAAAGAATTGCGTACATTACCGGACTAAGTTTGTATAACAGAATGGGGCTTACAACTCAGGTACCCAGAACAATTAAAATAGCAAGCAGGGACAAACGAATTTATGCCTCAGTCGGTACAGTAAAAGGCAAACCAGTAAAAAGCTATATTGATGTAACGGATAAAAACTATTACTTACTTGAGATACTAGATGCTGTAAAAGACTTCAATCAAATTCCCGATTTAAATGCTGAGTCCGGAATTCTGATACTGACTGAAAGATTGAAAAAGATTAGTCAAAAAGAATTGGATCAAATCATTCAATTTGCCCTAAAATATCCACCAAGAGCAAGAGCGTTGATAGGTGCAATACTGGAATTAATAGATAACAAGCTGGATTTAATTCTGTTGAAAAACAGTTTAAATCCACTATCAGAATTTGAATACAATATCAAAGAAGGCGTTTTACCCAATGCTCTAAACTGGCGAATTAAATTAGGAGGAGGAAGATGAAACTACACGAGAACATAGATCTATACAAAGATGCAATTACTGCTACTGCTCAACAAATGGGTATCCCTGAAATTTATGTTGAAAAAGATTATTGGGTAACACTGGCTTTATACAATATTTTTTCTTCTGAAGTAGGAAGTCAGGCAGTCTTCAAAGGTGGTACTGCCCTATCAAAATGTTTTGGAGTTGTTGAACGCTTTTCAGAAGACATTGATATTGTCATACTTAAAACAGAAAACGAATCAGGAAATCAGCTCAAAAATAAAATAAAGAAGATTTCAGAGGTCGTGTCTGCTGTTCTACCTGAAATTGAAGTTCCGGGAATAACCAACAAATTTGGTATGATCCGCAAAACTGCTCACAGTTATCAGAAAAACTTTGAAGGTCAGTTCGGTCAAGTCCGGGATATTATTATCCTTGAATCAACTTGGTTAGGTAGTTTTGAACCTTACACTACAGCCATAATAAGTTCATTTGTCACAGACATGATGAACAAGACCGGTCAATCAGCACTCATAGAAGAATATAACCTTCAGCCTTTTCAGGTTCAGGTATTAAGTCAGGAACGAACCCTTTGTGAGAAAATCATGAGTCTGGTACGTTTTTCATTTACAGAAAATCCAATTGTCGATCTAAACAACAAAATAAGACACATTTACGACATACATAAATTGCTTGCCAAAACAGAGATAAACGACTTCTTTAATTCAGATCGTTTTGAATCGATGCTATTAACCGTTGCAAACGATGATGTACTTAGCTTTAAAAACAGCAACGACTGGTTAGCAAATCACCCTGGAACAGCGATGATATTTTCTAACACAAACAATACCTGGAGCCAACTGAGTAATACCTACCTCACAACTTTCAACGAATTAGTGTATGGTGAATTGCCAACAGAAGATGAAATTTTAATTACATTGCATAAAGTATCAGAAAGATTAAAACCGATTAATTGGACAATCAAAAAATAGCAAAAGAAATCATCTGCTGAAGCCCTTTGTAAAATGCACCAATCAAAGCTATCATTATACCCGAAATGATATAATTTATATACCATTTGCTATTTTTGCACCCGATAGGGTATAAAATTTATTCTTCATTCAAATTATTCCTCAATATGACTTTAAGCGAATTTATAAAAAACAAGCGCAACAATGTAAAACTTACTCAGCCGGAACTGGCCAAAAAGGCAGGTGTTGGTCTTCGGTTTTTACGTGATTTGGAACAGGGTAAACCAACCCTGCGATTGGACAAAATAAATCAAGTATTACAGTTGTTTGGTCACGAGCTTGGTCCAGTAAAAATAAATCATTCAGATTAAAATAAAAAAGCTGTCAAGTTTGAACTGAAAGCTGGTTTGGCTGTGCCT
>CAZTDH010000387.1:0-2107 GCA_964612615.1 uncultured Paludibacter sp.
TTTCAATGGATTTAGCAATGTTGATGTAAGTAATGTAAACGTACAGGGTCAGATTGACACATTAGTGAATGGTTTAAATAATATCATAAAATTCAAACAAGCCCAAACTGTAAATGATATTTCGGAAACTATACCTTATAATTTCAAAGTTTCTGCTGAATATGGAATTTTTGGTAATGATAAACACGACATTCTGTTAGGTTTACTTTACCATAGCTATAATTCTAAATCATACAGCGTAAATGAGTTGGTAACTGCACTCACACTTAAACCACTTTCGTGGTTTACGTTATCGGGAACATGTAGTCTGTTGAATCCTGATTTCAACCGTTATGGAGTTGCATTAAATGTATCGCCAAGATGGATAAATCTCTATATCGCAGCCGACTTTGTTACTCCAAAAGTGAACCATCAGTATATACCAATTGATCATGTGAGTGAGAATATAGTTTTAGGTGGTAGTATTGTATTTGGAAGACCTAAGAAATAAAATTTAATCGAATATATTAATAACAGAAAAGCCGGATTAAACTCCGGCTTTTCTGTTTTCAATAAAACACCAGACAAACCGGTGCTCCAACCTTGATTTGCTGACCAGTATCAGTAAGTTGTCCTGTTTTTAAATTGCGCTTTAATACTACAACATTATCAGTAAACTGATGTGCCACAAAAACATACTGACCATCAGGAGTTATGGCAAAGTTTCGTGGACCGTCACCTTTTGTAGAAATTTGTTCAACAAAAGTCAACTTGCCTTTCTTATTTACAGAGAAACACGTTATATCATTTGCAGGCTTACGATTGGTTACATATAGAAAACGTTCATCGGGCGAAAGATGAATATCGGCAGCGCGGGCAACTATTCCTTTCGTCCTGATTACCGTAGTTTCCTGAACTAGCTTTAATCTCCCGTTATTCATCTCAATAACCGAAACTGTTCCGTCAATTTCCTGAACCAAATAGAGTCTTTTGCCATTATTGCTGAATGTGGCATGTCGAGGTCCACTTCCTAACTTTACAGTCAAAGTATCAACAGGATTCAAAATATCAGTTTGGGTTAATAGATTGTAGCTGTAAACGGTTACTCTATCAGTTCCCAAATCATTTGCAATTACATATTTCTTATCTGGCGATACAATGACCTGATGTACATGCGGTTCATTTTGGCGTTCTGTATTAATGCTTTTTCCAGCATGTTGAATCTTTTGCAATACTTCAGTCAACGAACCGTCAGTATTTCTGCCCAGCACGCACAAGCTTCCATCGGAATAATTGGCAGTGAAAACATGCTTATCAGTAGCGGAAATATAACAGGGTCCTGCCCCATTGGCATCCACTTTATTCAAAAAAGTAAGTTTTCCATTATCAAACCCAAATGCACTTACTGTACTGTTCTTATCGTTTTGATTGACCGAATATACAAACCTTTTGTCGGAACTTAATGCCAGATAACTTGGATTTAAAATTCCTTTAGCCAGAGAGATCTGGGTAATTGTATTTTTCTGCACATCAACATCGTAGGAATAAATCCCTTCACTTTTTCCGGTATTGGTATATGTTCCAACCAACAAATGGTAGGTTTGAGCTGAAAGGGTAGAGAAAAGAACGAAACCCGCAAATACAGCAACTAAGAAAAATTGTTTCATGATTGTAAGTTTTAAAGTAATTGAAGCCAAAAGTACTTATTTTTTACGGGATAAAAACAAAGTCTGACTTTGGTATGTTTTAAATATAAAATTATAAAGAATATGGCAGACAAACACAGTATTAAAACCGAATGGAAAGGTGGTCTGGCTTTCGAAGCCGACGTAAATGGTCACAAAGTAATTATGGATGCGCCTATTGAAGGCGGTGGCCAGAACTCTGGTCCAAGTCCAAAGAAACTTCAATTGGTGGCCTTGAGTGGTTGTACAGGAATGGATATTGTATCTATTCTGGCAAAAATGCGAGTGGAAATTGAAAGCTGCTCCATCGAAGTACAGGGCAATGTAGCCAATGAACATCCAAAACATTATACCAACATGCACGTCATCTACGAATTTAAAGGTAAAAACCTGCCCCTGGATAAGCTTGAAAAAGCAGTAAAAATGTCCGAAGAAACCTATTG
>CAZTDH010000388.1:0-2101 GCA_964612615.1 uncultured Paludibacter sp.
TGACGTGGTTGGTATCACGCAGCCAATTACCAAATGGGCTTATCAGATTCGCCGTTCCGAAGACATTGCCTGGGCTGTAGCACGTGCTTTTTATATTGCACGCAGTGGTCGCCCGGGACCGGTAGTGTTGGATTTTGCCAAAAACGCACAAATTCAGGAAGTAGAATTTGAATATAAACCCTGTACTTTTATTCGCAGTTATTTGCCAATACCCGAAGTTCAACCTTCGCAGATTGAAGCGGCTGCTGCATTGATAAATGGAGCTAAAAAGCCATTTGCACTAGTTGGTCAGGGAGTTATTCTGGGAAATGCTGAAAAAGAATTACTGGAATTTCTTGAAAAAGCCGATATTCCTGCTGCGTGGACATTGCTCGGGTCTTCGGCAATGCCAACTGACTTTCATTTGAATAAAGGATTTTTAGGAATGCACGGAAACGTTGCTCCAAATAAAAAAACCAACGAATGTGATGTGTTGATTGCCATCGGAATGCGTTTTGACGACCGTGTAACCGGTGATTTAAATACTTATGCCAAACAGGCAAAAATTATTCATTTGGATATTGATGCCGCTGAAATTGGTAAAAATGTAAAGCCGGATGCTCCGGTTTTAGGTACAACAAAAGAAACTCTACCGGCTTTAACCGCTAAAATAAATTCTGCAAAACACACCGAATGGATTGATTCATTCAAAGAGTTTGAAACGCTGGAATTTGAAAAAGTTATTCAACGTGAAGTTCATCCTGAATCGGGTGAATTAACAATGGGTGAGGTGATTCATAAAATTACACATGCAACGAATAACGAAGCTATTCTGGTAACCGACGTAGGTCAGAACCAAATGATGGCTGCACGTTATTTTAATTATACTAAAACCCGAAGCATGGTTACCTCGGGTGGATTGGGAACGATGGGATTTGGAATTCCGGCTGCTATGGGTGCTAAAATGGGTGCTCCCGAACGCACTGTTTGTATGTTTGCCGGTGACGGCGGTTTCCAAATGACTATTCAGGAACTTGGAACTATTATGCAGGAACAGATTGGCGTGAAAATGATTATTCTGAATAACCACTTCCTTGGAATGGTACGTCAGTGGCAGGAAATGTTTTTCGAAGAGCGTTATTCATTTACAGAAATGCAGAATCCTGATTTTATTGCTATTGCAAAAGCGTATCGTATTGACGGAACAGAAGTTCACGTACGTGAAGACCTTGATGCGGCTATTGCTGATATGTTGAAAGACGACAAACCATATTTGTTGGTTGTAAATGTTGAGAAAAAAGGTATGGTTTATCCAATGATGCCTGCCGGAGCAACTGTAACCAATATTATTTTAGGAGATTAAATCATGGAAAATAAACTATATACCATCACCGTTTTTTCTGAAAACTCAGTAGGTTTGCTGGGTCAGATAACCATTATTTTTACTCGTCGGGCCATCAATATTGAAACACTTTCTGTTTCTCCATCTGCTCTGAAAGGCATTCATAAATTTACCATCACCATTCTTACTACCGAGGATATTGTGTCGAAAGTAGTGAAGCAGATTGATAAACGAGTGGATATTTTGAAGGCATATTATAACACCGACGAGGACCTTGTTTTTCAGGAAATAGCTTTGTATAAAGTGTCGACAGAAAAGCTGCTTGGACTTGGCTCAATTGAAGAACTGGTTCGTAAATATCATATCCGCATTCTCGAAATGACTCCTGATTATGCCGTTTTGCAGAAGGCCGGACATTATGAGGAAACGCAACAAATGTTTGTGGAACTCAGTGAATCTATTGGCGTATTGCAGTTTATCCGTTCAGGTCGTGTGGCTATTACCCGCTCCAAAGTGGAACGTCTGAGCGATATGTTGGAAAGTATACAGCTAAAATTCGAAAAAAATAATTAATTTTGAGCTTTCAAAAAAACAGCTTCAAAGTGTCATACCGGAAAACATATTCTTTTCGTATTCAGCCCCAGGATGTGGATTTCCAGTATAATGTAACCATGTCGGCTTTGGCCAATATTTTGTTGACAACAGCCGGTTACAATGCAGATGATAATGGTTTTGGAATTCGGTTTTTGAACGAAAAAGAATGTACATGGGTTCTGATTC
>CAZTDH010000389.1:0-2101 GCA_964612615.1 uncultured Paludibacter sp.
GGACAAGCAGTGATGCAGGACGATATTTTGTTGGAACTGGAATAATACTACGGTAAGCAGTAAATGGTAAACAGCAAGCCCAACGAAAATAATTCGTTGGGCTTACTGTTTTATTTAGATACTGATATTGCTTTATAATAGTAAAATCAATAATAATATGATTAACAATCCACCACCTATAGAAATGTAAATTCCACCACCATGATGACGATGGTCATTATCGTTATCACGCCTGTCCCGGTCTCTGTCATGGCGGTCCTGATCACGTTGAATAGCATGGACTTCGTCACGTAATTCTTTCTTATCAGCAGCTGTCAGTTCCGACTTATCCATGTCGTTAATTTCCTGCAATCTTACTTGTTGTGCTTCATAATTAGCATTTTCAGCCATCAAAGCTACTTCATCTGAACTTAATGCAGGTGTTGTTTGGGATGCTTCCGAATTATTATCGGTTGACTCAACTGATTTAATGGTACTGGTTGGAGTATTACTTTTATCTGTCTCTGCTTTCAATTGTGTAGGAATTAATGCTAACAATAAGAATACAGACAGAATACAAAAAGATAGATTTTTCATGTTTCTATATTTTACTTGTGAATTCGTTTTCACGAAGCAAAGGTGAGACATTTCAACTCCTAAAGCATTACACAATTCAGAACTATACTTACAACATTCACACATAAATCCGTAAGTGACTCATTATCAAAATAAAAATGGGTATTACCTACTGGTAACACCCAAATTAAATTGAAAGAAAAAATTGTTTATAATTCTGAAACCAACTGTTTCAGTCGGGTTTCAGCCATTTTCAGGTTGTAACGGAAATTTATCAGGCGGGTATTTGATTGCACGTAGTTTTCCTGCGCCAAATGCACTTCTGTCGATGTAGTTTGACCATGTTTCAGGCGTTCCATACTAATTTGAAGGTTTTCTTTGGCCAGTTCATTGTTTTCGGCTTCAATCTTCAACAATTTTTGCTGGTTTTCGAATTCAGTCAGTGTATTAAGCAAAGCCGTATTTACCTCCAATTTAATGCTTTGCAAATCAATCTCAGCCGTTTCTTTTTGAATTTTCGAAACAGTTTCTTTCCGTTTGGTTTCACCGGCATTATAAATCGGAATAACCAACGAACCACCAACCTGCGGACCAACAGCATTATTTTGCAAAATTGTTCCGGCTGAATTGTTACTTTGCGACATATAATATCCGCCTCGTACACTCAGATTTGGAAGATACAAAGTACGGTTCTCTTTAAGTGTCAATTGAGCAATCTCGATTTGTTTTTGAAAACTTAGAATGCTCGTATTTGAGCTGTTCAATTTCTGTTGCAATGCTGCTTTATCAGGACTATAATTCAATGAAATAGAATCATTTACCTCAATTGGTTCTTCACCCTTTCTTCCTAAAAATAAATTCAAAGTTTTCAATGATTCCTCAATAGCAAACTGTTGATTAATCGCATTTTCATTCGTAACATTCAAATCAATTTTTGCCTGTAGTAAATCGGTTTTCACCAACGTACCGGCATTAAAACCAGCCTGTGCAATGGACAATCTGTTTCGGTTGAATTCTAGAATTTCGTTGATTGAATTCAGCTGTTGTTTTTGCCGAACCACATCGTAATAAGCTGATATTACGTTTGAGAGTGTTTGTAACACTTTTTCTTTAAACTGAATTTCACCCAGTGACTGGATTTCATTCAATTTGTTTTTAGTTACAAACATTTTTCCTCCGTCGAAAAGTGTCCAGTTGAGTTGCAATCCTGCTGATAATGAAGAACTGCTAAGAGCCGGATAAGTATTGACTACTCCGCTACCCAGTTTCTGAGTTGTTTCGCTTACTCCATAACTCCCTGAGCCACTAATACCCACGACAGGCAACATTCCGGCATTTCCGGCAGTATTATTCGCTTTCGAAATGGCTGCATCATTCTTTGCTACCCGAATCTCAAAATTGTTATTTAAAGCTATGCTGATGGCATCATTAATGGTTAGTTTCTGAGCTATACCAAAAGAAGTCAGGCAAACCAAAACGAACAGCATATATGTTTTTAGATTTTTCATTGACCGACGATTTTTTTAGAATTACTTGACATAACCAT
>CAZTDH010000390.1:0-2087 GCA_964612615.1 uncultured Paludibacter sp.
TTAGCCGGTATTGTACTTGGACCTTCACTTTTGGGCTATTTCTATCCACAAGCATTTCATTTTCTGTTTGCAGCCAATTCGCTTGGAAATCTATACATTTTAAGTCAGGTAGGGCTGATACTATTTATGTTTACTATTGGCATGGAGTTAAATGTCGGTGTGTTGAAGCAGAAAATAAGTCAGACTTATGTGATAAGTCATGCCAGCATTTTGATTCCATATTTAATGGGGATGACACTAGCTTATTTTGTTTACAAAGAATTTGCTGCAAGTCACACCGATTTTCTTTCCTTTGCTTTGTTTATAGGTATTTCAATGAGTATCACTGCTTTTCCTGTATTAGCCCGCATTGTGCAGGAAAAAGGCCTGAGCAAAACCCATTTGGGAACAATGGCCATTGCCAGTGCTGCAAACGATGATGTAACTGCATGGTGTATTTTGGCTGCAGTGATAGCAATCGCCAAAACAGGAAGCTTTATAAGTTCTTTGTACACAATAGGTTTCTCGGTTTTATATGTAATATTTATGTTGCTTTTAGTCAAACCATTTTTAAGAAGAGTGGGCGAAATTTACAGCAACAGCGAGGTATTGAATAAAAGTATTGTGGCGTTTATATTGCTCATACTTATTGTTTCGGCATTCTTAACACAGGTAATCGGAATTCATGCCCTTTTTGGAGCATTTTTGGCTGGTGTGGTTATGCCCCAACTTCCGAATTTCCGCAGATTGATTATTGATAAAATTGAGGATGTTTCTGTAACTTTACTTTTACCGTTATTTTTCGTGTTTACCGGGCTACGTACCGAAATAGGATTACTTAACTCACCATATTTGTGGGGAATATGTGGCATTTTTATTCTTGTTGCAGTTTTTGGAAAATTTGTTGGTGGAGCATTTACGGCTCGTATTTTAGGTGAAACATGGAAAGACAGTCTTTCCATTGGCGTGTTGATGAATACACGTGGACTGATGGAACTTATTGTGCTGAATATCGGGTATGAAATGGGAATTCTGCCTCCGGCAATTTTCGTTATGCTGGTGATTATGGCGTTGGTTACTACCTTTATGACAACTCCAGCATTATCTGTTATTAACCGACTATTCCCTGAAAAAGATATTGAAGAAGAATATATTATTCAGCAAAGTCAGGGAATTTTCAAAGCATTGGTAGCATTGGGTAATCCTGAAAACGGAAAATCATTACTTGACGTTGCTAAAACAGTGTTGGAAGGAACCAAAAACTCGCTGGCAGTAACAGTGCTTCATATAACACCGGGTACAGACACTAACCCTATTTACGGAGAACAATTTTCGGTTGATAGTTTTAGAACAATCAGAGAGGAAGCAAACGCGCTGAGCATCCCTATTGAAACGGAATACAAAGTGACTGACAATATTGAGTCTGGTATTGTAAAAACGGCTAATCACAATAATTTCGACTTTTTGTTGGTTGGAGCTGGAGTTTCGCTTTCCGGAATTCCATTTTTCAAAGAAACTACCCGTTTCCAGAATATCAAATGGCTCAATAGTATTGTAAATAACATTTTTAAACAGCAGCAGTTCTTCTATCCGGGAACACTGATTAAAGATAAAACACGTCATTTTGTTGAAAATACCAATTGTAGTGTCGGTGTATTTGTCAATCGCGGTTTTACAAGTATTACTTCCACCATTGTTCTGCTTCATGACGAATCGGATGAGTTTCTGCTCCGGTATGCACGACGTTTGATTCGCAATAATAGTGGCATAACAATCAATATTCTGGATATAAATAAGCTGTCGGTAACCAGTGAAATTATACGAAGGGGAATTCATGATTTGCGTCAACAATTTCCAAATGAGGTAAAGGTGAATAAAGCTACCCGGTTGAATTCAACGGTGTTCTCTAAACAAAGTTTTATGCTTATCAGCTATCCGACATGGAATCTGCTTTCCGGTTCAGATAAAAATGAATTAAAGAGTATTCCGTCGACATTAATTATCAATAAGAAAAACAGCCGTTGGCATACCGGTTCGAAAAACAAGCCGGTTCCGAATATTGTTATTGATCCTGCTGCGGAAAACTTATAAATAGTTGGTAGTAAATA
>CAZTDH010000391.1:0-2084 GCA_964612615.1 uncultured Paludibacter sp.
AATTGAAAAACGAAGGTCTTACAGTTGAAATTAAGGACATAAACACAGCAGAAGTCTTTGGGATAGAAAGAATTAAAGACTAATTCCGGTAATTTCCGAATTAAAAAGAGGATAAAATATTCAAGCAATTAAAACATATAAATTAAATAAATATGAACGAGTTATTAGAAAAAATTCTAGAAGTAGTAGAATTAGGAAAAGCAGATCAAAAATCACCTTTTCCACCACAATTAAAAGGACAGGATGGTGCATTGGAACTAACTATTAGAGCACTTGAAGAAGGTATTAGCCCGAAAGAAATCCTTGAAAATGCTTTAATTCCGGCTATGGATAAAGTAGGAAAGAAGTTTTCTGAAAATAAGATTTTTGTGCCTCAAATGCTTATGTCTGCCAGAGCTATGGGGGCAGCCATGCTTCAACTAAAACCATTTTTTGCCTCTGGCGAAATTCAAACAAAAGGCACATTTATCATTGGTACAGTGAAAGGGGACTTGCATGATATTGGTAAAAATCTGGTATCCATGATGGTAGAAGGTTCTGGTTGGTCGGTAATCGATTTGGGTGTAGATGTCACTTCTGAACGATATTTGAAAGCTTTAAAGGAAAATCCGGGAGCAGTAGTAGCGCTTTCAGCTCTTCTTACAACTACTATGGTAAATATGGGTGAGATAGTTTCCGAAATAAAAAAAGAACTGCCCGGAGCAAAGGTATTTATTGGCGGAGCTCCTGTGAATAGTGAATTCTGCAAAAAAATTGGAGCTGATTTTTATGCACCGGATCCTCAAGGTATTGTTGAATATCTAAACCTTATGGCTTCGTAAGTTAAATTTAATTTATCAACAACCCATAATATAGTTGAGAAATATAAGTCAGAAAAAAAACAAAACTTGTATGAAAAAAAATATTTCAATGCTGATGCATACTGAATTTCACTATTTAAAAGTAAGCATATTTCTATTAATACTGAATGGAAGTGTAATTGCACAAAATTCAACTGTAGATTTTATTCTTCAACCTGGAGAAAAAGTTTGGGCGGGAGTAATCAGCGATGGTCATTTAATGCCTTTTTCCAAACCCTACACGCTTGATTTTTATTATGAAAATAAACTTAATCAAACCCAACCGCTGTTGCTAACTAATAAAGGTCAGTATGTGTGGAGCGAAGAGCCGTTTCAGTTTGAAATTCAGAATGATAAAGTAGTTATTACTGATAAGCTAAATAAAGTTCAGTTTGGAAGTCATGGTAAAACGCTTGCCGAAGTCCAACGCTATGTGTCAGATAAGTTTTTTAAAGCAAGTGGTTCAATGCCTGATAGTTTGTTGTTTAAAGCACCACAATACAACACCTGGATTGAACTGAACTACCACCACAATCAGGCAGATATTCTGAAATATGCCCACGATATTATTGATAATGGGATGCCTCCGGGCGTATTTATGATTGACGATACCTGGCAGGAAGATTATGGGAAGTGGGATTTTCATCCCGGTCGTTTCCCAAATCCAAAGAAAATGGTGGATGAACTTCATGCCTTAGGTTTCAAAGTTATGCTTTGGGTGTGTCCATTTATAAGTGCCGACCAAAAGCTCATTTATTTTGAATTGAAAAACAAAAAAGCGTTGTTGATGGAAAAGAGCAATCCCGATGATACCTGGGAGACAGCTAAAAATCCAATAATGATTCGCTGGTGGGATGGTATGTCAGCAGAATTGGATTTTACTAATCCCGAAGCGGTAAAATGGTTTAACAAACAGTTAGACAGGTTAGTGGCAAATTATCAGATTGATGGATTCAAATTTGATGCCGGCGATTTTTCTCAAAGTAGCCCTATTCATTCCTATTTCCCCAAAAATTCTCTGAGTAAAGTCAGCCTGTCACCCAATGCCCAATCGGAACTATATACCCAATTCGGACTTCGTTTTCCTTTCAACGAATATCGTGCCTGTTGGAAAATGGGCGGAAAACCTTTGGCACAAAGACTTTTGGATAAAAACCACACGTGGTCAGACCTTCGGGTTTTAATTCCTCAAATCATTGTTCAGGGACTTTCGGGTTATACTTTTTGCTGTCCCGATATGATTGG
>CAZTDH010000392.1:0-2079 GCA_964612615.1 uncultured Paludibacter sp.
GCCGATTTTGAGTCCTTATGAATTTGTTCTGATGGATTATGAGCGTCGGGATTTTCTATCGCAATCAGATCTTCCAAATTTCATTAAAATATACGGACCTTTTGCCGATATTAGTACTAATTATTCAAACCGGCAAGGTATTAACTGGCAGGATCAGGCGTTTGGACAAACAGCTTATACTCAAAATCACAGAATTAGTATCGATGGCGGTGCCGGTAAATTGAAGTATAACCTTTCTTATTCGTATAATGATGATCAGGGACAAATGGTGGCAAGTGGTCTTAGCAAAAGCAATGCCCGATTAAAGTTAGATCATCAGATAAATGACAAATTTAGCGCATCAGCCACTGTAAGTTATACTGAAAGTAAAGTTTACGGACAAGGTTCTTCATCCGGGAATACTTATTTTAACCCCCTAAGCCAGGTAATTCAATACCGTCCAACCATAGGTATAACCGGAAATGATAACGATTTGCTTACGTTGAATATTGACCCGCTGCTGGATGCAGTTACCGGTAATGTAATGCAGAACCCGGTTATCTCAGCAACTTCCGAGCAAAAGAATACTGAACAGCGAATTTTTCAATTGAATGGAGGATTTAGCTATAAGATTATGAGTGGATTGACCTTTAAGAATACTATCGGAATGTCATACAATGCTCAACGAAATTCAGACTTTTTCGGAGCTCAGAATATGACAGCTTTACGCAGCAGTATTCAGGGTTGGATTAAAAATGCCGACACACAAACTACTCAGACGGCAAATACCCTTACTTATGACGGAAGTTTCAGAAAAAACAAATATAGTTTGATGATTGGACAGGAATATGTGACAACCTGGACACGCTATGTTCAGGCAAGTTCCTATAATTTCCCGAATGATATTATCGGGCTGAACGATATGTCTCTGGGTGCAACTCCCGGAATTCCACAGTCATATTTTAATGACGATAACAAATTACTTTCATTCTTTGCACGTGGTTACTACAATTTTGCTGAGAAATATATGTTGACTGTAACTTATCGTGCCGATGGTTCTTCTAAGTTTGCCAAAAAATGGGGATTTTTCCCATCAGCATCAGTTGCCTGGCGCGCCAGTGAAGAAAAATTTATCAAAGAACTGGATATTTTCTCGGATTTAAAAGTTAGGTTTGGATATGGAGATGCAGGAAATAACCGAATTAATAGTTACGGTTCATTGGCACTGATGGGTTCAGTCACGGCACCCTTTGGCACCACTACCACAACTGGATATGCACCTTATCAAATTCCAAATAAAAATCTGCAGTGGGAAGCCAACGAAACTATGAACATGGGATTTGATTTGGGATTCTTTAATCAGCGTTTAATTATTTCGCCTGAATTTTATATCAATCACAGTTCACAATTGCTTTTGCAATCTACACTTCCGGTTTCTTCGGGCTATACCACGATGATTCAAAACATTGGACAAACAGAAAACAAAGGATTTGATTTAACCATAACAGGTATCAATATCAAAACTAAAGATTTTCAGTGGGTTACTAATTTAAATATCTCTCATAATGAAAACAAAATCATTGCCTTATCGGGCGAACAATCTTTTCTGCAAGAATCGGGATTTGGTTTTGGACAAACTGATTATATTGTAAAAGTAGGGCAGCCGATTGGCGAGATGTATGGATATAAAATTACCGGATTGTATCAGGTAAGTGATTTTGACTATAATAGCACCACTCAAACCTATACTCTAAAAGCTGGAATCCCTTATGATTCGAGAAAAATGCCACAACCCGGATTTTGGAAATATCAGGACGTAGCCGGTGCCGTGGATGCAAACGGAAATCCAATTCCCGATGGAAAAATAACCGATGCCGACCGAACAGTGATAGGTCATGCAGCTCCTAAGTTTTATGGAGGTATGAATAATACTTTTACCTATAAAAACTTCGATTTAAGTGTTTTTGTGAATTTTAGTGTTGGTGCTAATGTGTTGAACGCAACTAAAATGTATAATTCAGTTACCGGAATAGCTAACCGAAATGCACTCGACGTTGTCAATTCATCCAATCGCTGGATTACCATTGATGCCAATGGTGC
>CAZTDH010000393.1:0-2073 GCA_964612615.1 uncultured Paludibacter sp.
AATCAAAATGAGCAAAAATAATTGTGATTTTTCAAAAAATGGAGTGATTATAAATGTGAATAAGATGGTGAGGATAAAAAAACTGACTGATACAAAAAAAGGGAACTTTCATTACGAAAATTCCCTGGCTGAATTGACTTTGAATAAACAAAACAGAAAAATTTACAGTTCAGCTTCCTGAAGCATTTTCCGGTTACTTTTCTTAATTTGCCAACGATAAGCCATGCTGGTTGTAAGAAAATACAACGCTGTTTGCATCCATAAACTAATGTATTCGAACGATGCCCGGTGTAAATCAGCTCCTATACTGTTTATTTTGATATAGCCCTGAATGCCCTGAGTCGACGGGAATATCCATGCAAAGACTTTCCAAAAGCCATTTATATTCGATTGAGGCCAGGTTATTCCGCTAAGAAACAATAATATAATGGACATAAACATAAACAATACCATGCTGGTTTCGCGATTAGGAATAAACACCGATACAGTCATCGAGAAAAAGATGGTGGCCAGTAAAAATGGTATCATTAGTTTTATCAAATCAATAGGATTACCGATATGAGGCAGATTAAACAATTGAGGAATAATTCCTAATGAATAGAATATCCATACTGAATATATCAGAAAATACAAAGCAGCTTTACCACTTATTACTCTAAAGATTCCCCCACGATGGGCATTGGTACTAACAAGAACATGAAACCTGTTTTCTTCGCGTGAAGTTCCTGCCAGCATAGTAATGCCGAAAAACAATGTTTGAAAAAGAATCAAAACAAGAATGCCGGGAAGTAAAAAACTTGCAAAACCTCCACCAACATTAAACAGTGAAATGTTCTGATAGGGCATTGGATCAGCAATCATTGCCGCACTTTCGCCGGTAATTCCGCTTGCACCCAGTCTTTGAATCTGAATTTTCCTACTCATATTGAGGATACAGTAATTGCAGGTCTGATAGATTGCCCGGTAATACATAAAACTGCTTACATCACAATATACCGAAATAGTAGCCTGTTCATTTTTACTGATTTTAGTGTTTAGATCCCCTGGAATATACACAATACCATGAATATCCCGATTTTCAAAAGCCTGTTGTGCTTCGGCCATTGATGAATAGTTGCTGTAAATTTTCAAATTCTGGCTTGCATCCAGATTCCGAATAAGTTGTCGTGAAAATGAACTGTGCGAATTATCAACCACGCCAACCGGTACATCAACAAGTGTTTCATTAAAGTACATGCCTGAATACAACAGTGGATAAACCAACGGACCAAGAATAAACATTATAACCACACCACGATCGCGGAAGGCAGTTTTTAGTTCGTGCACAAAATTATGCCAGATGCCTTTCATAACCGACCCGACACTGTTTTGTAATGAGTATTTATCTTTTTTATCGTTCATAACGATTCAATTGTTTTTTTATGTTTGATGTAAATAAGCAGATAATTATAAACTATCAACTATAAATTATCAACTAATATCTGTCAACTATTTCGTCGGATAGTTCATCTCAATCGCTGCACTCTTTAGTCTTTTGTATACAAACAAAGGCAGCAAAGTTAAGCCAAGCAGTATAATATATTTAGTCAGTGAATGCGATACATCTACGCCGTTCAAAGCCTGATTTACATAAATCAGAAAATAATGACGCATGGGAAATGCGAGGGTAAGTGCTCTGAAAAAGTAAGGTAACTGCTCAACCGGAAAAGTTGCTCCGGCAGCTGTTATACTTAATGTTCCGAATACGCCGGCAATTGTAATTCCGTCGCGCAATACGGGTAACAGTCCGATAAACAAAATTCCCAACGCCTGACCCGATAAAACCAACAGAATAGTAGCCAGAAACATCCAGCCAATGCCTGAATTGAGTGGAAAATGCATGTATTTGTATAACAACAGATTTCCAATTATTCCCAAAGCCACAAAAATAATCGTATAGGGTAATAATTTCCCCATTAATCCCGCAAACATAGAATTGCCGGCATTTTCCATCCATTCTTTTGACGTTCGTTCTTTCAGTTCTACACCAGATCGGAAGAGCGTCGTGTAGGGAAAGAGTGTTCAGAGCCGTGT
>CAZTDH010000394.1:0-2068 GCA_964612615.1 uncultured Paludibacter sp.
CTTACGTTATTTCAGAAGATTGTATTGCTTGCGGATCATGTATCAGCGAATGTCCAGTTGAAGCAATCGCAGAAGGTGATATCTATGTAATTGACGCTGATGTATGTACAGATTGCGGCACTTGTGCTGATGTTTGTCCTTCAGAAGCAATTAGTCCGGTATAATCCAGAATGCATAAAATGTAAAGACCTGTTTGCTTCTGCAAACAGGTCTTTTTTGTTTTAATGCCTGTTTTCTGATCTCATTAAGGTCTGTAGTCCGACTGTTCGAGCATTTTTTGGTAATTATTCTCGTTCATCAAATCACGCAATGTTACATTTGTGTTTTTACGCATGTAGCTTTCCACAATCCGTAAACCTATCCATGCTCCTAACCTGCCGGGTGATTCTTGCGAAATTGGCGCTGTAAATGGCGCATCATTCATATATTTCTTAATAAGCATTACATCGGTTGAAAACAGGTGCTGTTGGTCGATTATAGCTGCCCAGATTTGCTTTTCATTGGTCATACACCATTTCATTTGTTCAGCGTTATAACCTATTATTCCTTCGGGCTTTTCGTTAGGCATAAAAATCGACATCAGGTATAAAACCTTGCCCCTGAAAAGCATATTATCTAGCAAGCGATACTGTGAACTATTCATCGGAAACATTCTGAACAGCGTAGCCGACACCAAATCTGCTGAAAGGCATTCCCGACGCATATTTTTTATCGCATATTCATAAGTCAACCCTTTATATGCCGGAAAATCACTTCCCAGATAATAATCCGTTCCAATAGCTATAAACTGATTATTCATCATTATAGAGCGATTGAATCCTGAAACGAAGAAATAAACTTCAGGCAATTTTACTTCAGGGAAATAATAATGAATACTAGTGTAAGCATCCGAGACGTCCTTTTCAATATCCGAAATATCAGTAAAAGTCAGCAATGCTTTCTTGTTGACCGGAGCAAAGGTTTTGTCAGTTAAAAATTTGTAAAATAAGTTTCTGACAGCCGTAGTATCTTTTGCTGTAGTATCCAGTACATCGGAAACAAAAACAGGTAAAAATGCATGGTAACGTGAATATAAACTATCTACTCCGGCATTAAGCTTAGTAGTATCAATATTCAGCAAATCTTTATCAAATCGATGAATTTTAACCTCAACACGATTTTTATTGGTGTCAATCTCAAATCGGTTCCTTTTATTACATGCTGAAAATAAAATAATGAATCCCAGTGCTGGAATGATTTTAAAAATCGTTCTCATTTGCTATATTTGAATTTATTGTAAGAAAAAAGCGCAAAGCAAAATTTTATATTTGCATATTGCGCTTTAAATCAAATAGTTATTCTATTTATTTGCGACCTTTAGCAGAAACTGCTTTTTGTTGCTCACGTTGCATTTTTTCCAACCGATCCATGAAACCCGATTTCTTGGCAGGTTTTTTACTGTTGCTGTTACGTTTTGCATGCAATTGAGCCAGAATTTTCTTTTCGTCAACTGTAGCGCGAATCACATAAGTCTGAATAATTGAAATCAGAGTTGCAATGAAATAATAGTAGCTCAAACCTGATGCGTAGCTATTAAACATAAACAGGAACATCAATGGCATTAGATACATCATCCACTTCATCATCGCACCACCTGGCTGATCGGCTGTAGTTGTATTAGCCATATTCAGTTTGGTGTAAACTATATTGGTCACAGTCATCAACAAACAGAACAAGCTAACATGATTACCAAAACCAAAAGGAATAGAGAATGGTAATGTCATGATTGAATCGTAAGTAGAAAGGTCAGTTGCCCAAAGGAAACTTTGCTGACGCAATTCAATAGCAGCAGGGAAAAAACTAAACATAGCAAAAAGCAATGGCATTTGGAGCAGTGAAGGCACACAACCTGCCAAAGGACTCACTCCTACTTTACTATACAAATCCATCGTAGCCTTTTGACGTTCAGCAGCTTTATCGGCCGGAATTTTGGCATGAATTTCATCAATTTCCGGTTTTAAAACACGCATTTTGGCACTCGAAACATACGATTTGTATGTCAACGGGAACAGAACCACTTTGATTACCA
>CAZTDH010000395.1:0-2061 GCA_964612615.1 uncultured Paludibacter sp.
TTTGTGTGCAAGTGTGGATAAAATATCACTCAATGCCGATGGAATTTGCGTTACATCCGATTGATAAGTGGCTTTAGCCGAAAGTGTCAGTTGTGGAAGATACCCCCGATTAGCATTATCGATATTATAACGGGCTGTTTGCTCAATCAATCCGTATTGCTTCACAAGCGGATAATTTGCTTTTGCTTTTTCCTGACAGGTTTCTATCGTCAGACTTTGAGCAAAAACTCCAACCGGAAGCAAAATCAATAGAAATTTTAAAATAATTTTGTTCATATAATTTTAATCTAAATAGTTTATGGTTTAATTCCGTTTAATATCATGCGTATGTTTTCATCCCGGCGATGATTAATAATAATCTCTTTTTGTTGATTGTCTAATGAAAGGATTTCTGATGCCACCGGCAATATTAAAAATAATGAGATATTTGAAGATATTATGCAGAAAATCAAATCTATCAAACTGATTTCGCGGATTCTTCCGGCTTTTATTTCGTTTTGAAGATCTGAATTTATGCTTGTTGTAATCTGACTCACAACACCTTCTAATTTATTTTTCAACGAATTTGCCATTTCAGGATTCCTTGTAAACTCATTAAAAATAAGTATTGGTAGTTTTGAATTTTTTCTCACCATATCAAAATGTGACCCTATAATATAAGTTAGCTTTTCGTTAAAACTCAGCCCTTTTACATTATCCAATTCAAATATTGATCTGAAGAACTGACGGAACTTTGTTTCGAAAATATGATTGAACAAATTTTCTTTTGTTCGGTAATAATAATGAATAAGTGCCTGATTACAACCAACTTCTTTAGCAATCTCGGTTGTTGATGTCAATGCAAATCCTTTTTCCAGAAACAAACGTTCAGCTGTTTCCAAAATAACTATTTCCATAGTAGGATTGTTCTTAACTTCCATATTTAATAATTTTATTTAATAGCTCTATTAATTGAATGCAAAGTAAGGTTATTTTGTTCGGACATAAGTCCAAAAACAATTAATTACTGTGATTTTTTAGTTTATTTAACTCCGGAGAAGTTGAAAGTCATGAACGCCTTTCCAAAATAGTCAATAATATCGCCGGCAATCAACGATTCTTTCGATTGACTTCCAAGAGATATATCGCCTGCTAGTCCATGAATAAAAACAGCTGCTTTAGCGGCATTTTCAGAGGTATATCCCTGTGCCAGAAAGCTCACCAACAGGCCAGTAAGTACATCGCCACTACCAGCTGTTGCCATACCTGAATTGCCAGAGCTATTGAATGTTAACTTTCCATCGGGCGTGGCAATCAACGTGTAACGACCTTTCAGAATGATTATCAGGTGATATTTCTGAGACATTTCCTGAGCTTTCAGCATCCGTTCGTACGAGTTTTTCGAAGTTCCGAAAAGTCGTTCAAATTCTTTGGGGTGGGGTGTAAGTATGCTGTTTTTGGGTATTAAAGCCAGCATTTCCTTATTTTTAGCAATCAGATTTAAAGCATCAGCATCCAGCACACAGGGTGCGTCGATTTTAGCCAGCGTTTCCCTTAAAAATGCAGCTGTTTCATCGGTTTGACCAATTCCGGGACCAATTGCTACGGCAGCATAAACATCCGCTTGTCTAATTTCAGAAATGTAATCTTCACTTTTATCTGAATAAAAAATAAGTTCAGGCACTGTCGACTGAACAATTATCCGGTTAGAAGCCGGGCCGTGAATACTCACAAGTCCTGCCCCTGAGCGGAGAGCAGCTTTACCGGCCAGGACCGAAGCTCCTGCCATTCCTTTACTTCCGGCCACTATCAGTGCATGTCCGAATGTTCCCTTGTGTGAGAAATCGGGGCGGGGTTTAATCTGTAGAGCAATATCACAATGTTTCTGAAAACAGAAATTACTTTTAGTTGAGGCAATTGCAATGGGATGGAGACCGATGCCAAGCGTGAAAAATTGTCCCACAAAGGATTCATTTTCAGGGAAAAGAAAAGCGAGTTTGGGAAATTGCAAACTGAATGTGTAATCAGCTTTTACAATTGGAACAGATAAATCCGGGTTTTCTTCGCCCTGCAATCCTGATG
>CAZTDH010000396.1:0-2051 GCA_964612615.1 uncultured Paludibacter sp.
CCAAATCGGCAATGCTGAAGTAATTACGAACTTCGTTATCCGGAATAAATTTGGTACGCAATTCCACTACGCTTTCGAGTTTTTTCTTAATAATTAATTCCAGATAGGGTTGTGGATTCTCGTAAAACTCGCCAGCAACAATCAATTTTACCGGAAATTTGCGTAACCGCTCATCAGCAAATGCTTCGAGTAATAAATCAAGACCTTTATAATGACGTATAAATCCAAAAAATAAAATATAATTGTTCTGATCATACAAGCCAAGTTTCATTGCCGCCTCTTTTTTGGTCAGCAAATCACCGTAATGATCGTAAATAGGATGTGGTGAAACTACTTTGGGTTTATTTTGTTCGTCAAAATGGTTAATGTCAGCTACCACTGACTCAGCCATAGCCACAAAGCCATCCATTGATTTTACAAAATACTTGGGGAATAACTTATCCAGAATGGTTGGCTCGTGTGGAATCATGTTATGAATCATCCCAATCATTCTTGTTTTCGGGCTATGGGCAATTCGTGCAATTGTTCCAAAACACGGAGCAACAAAAGCCATCCAATAGCAGAAAATCACTTTATCGGGAACTTTTTCTTTGATTATTCTGCCAACCTTTATCCAGTTAAATGGATTCATTGAATGAATCAACCGAGTAATTTTTAAATCTTTAGGTGCAAATTCAGCTGAATACTGCGATCTGCCTGGAAATAAAAAAGAAGGATACTGAAGCGTAAAAGTAATGATTTCAACATCGTGACCCTGTTTCACATATTCACGAGCTAAACGCTCGTTGTATGCTGCCAATCCACCCCTATAGGGAAATGCTGTACCGACTATGATTATCTTCATGCTACTAAATTTAAATTCATAAACAAAACCACAGAGCAATAGTTTATTGTCTGAATCAAAAGTCTCCAATGCAGAAAAATGCTTTCTGGAAACAGAGTGATTTTTTTGTTTAGTTGTGCAAAAGTACGAAATAATTTAAACGGGTAGACAATTTTTTGATACAAAATTATATGCTACAAAACAGTGTTACCAGAAAAGGCACACAAAAATCGAGCACAAAGCCGTTGTAAATTGATACGATTGAAAATTCCTTTCCTGCAGTTCGTACTATGATGGGAAAAGTTGTGTCCATAGTCGTTGCACCTCCGGCAGCGATTGGCGATAAGTTTCCAAAATAACGAACCATAAGTGGCGCAAAAAGCAAAGTGAGAATTTCACGCATTATATTGGAAAGCAAAGCAATTGTTCCAAGTTCAGCACCTTTGCACTGAGTTATCAAAACACTTGATAATGAATAATATCCGAACCCTGAACCTACAGCCAGCAATTCGGCTGTAGAATGTTTAAAGAAAACACTTACAACCAACACTCCGGCAAATGTACCGACAATTGTAGTAAGTGGCAGAAAAAGTACCCGTGAATGAATTTTACGAAACTGTTTAATTGTATCAGGCTGATGACCAATACTAAAACCCACCGAAAACATCAACGCACACAACACATAAAAACTCACATCAGCATTTGCCCACGAAATAGGAATCCAACGAAACACACCAAGTAATAAACCTGTTGCAAAAAATGACAATATAATCAGACTTCCTTTCATTTTTCGTGATTCTTTATGCTCCTCCATAGCAGTTTTGCTGCAAAAACACTTCCCAGTGTAGCTGTAACAGCAATAACTGCTGCTTCAAGACCCAGCGAGGCAAACTTACGCACCACATTGTCATTCACACCAACTTCCAGTCCGAGCAAAAACAATAACACCCAAATAAGCGTTAGAATTAATCCA
This sequence comes from uncultured Paludibacter sp., assembly GCA_964612615.1. Classification (GTDB taxonomy): domain Bacteria; phylum Bacteroidota; class Bacteroidia; order Bacteroidales; family Paludibacteraceae; genus Paludibacter. Next base: position 1,797 of record CAZTDH010000396.1, read on the forward strand.
TTCTGAAACGGAATTTTACGGCTTCGAAACAGATAACCGGCAACTATGCCAACAAACATAAAAGCAAGTACGATATACATTTTCAAATTTAAGTTTATGACTGCAAAGATAGTCTTTTTGACATAAAAATACAGTTTATTTTTGCAGGGTAAGATTCCCTTATTTTATTGAAGCAAACAGAATAAATATGTGCAAAAAAATGAGTAATTTTGCACTCCGAAAAGAAGAGGTATTAGATTCAGTATAATTATAAAA
>CAZTDH010000397.1:0-2042 GCA_964612615.1 uncultured Paludibacter sp.
TTTCTTTCTGCAACATCCGCGATATTTTTTGTTGTCTGGTTGTTTCCATTGTTTTATTTTTATAATTACTTGTTCCAGTTTTTGAGCATTTCACTCTTAATTTTTTCTACTTCAAATTTTTCGTCATTTTTATCCAAATAAATTTTTAAAGTGTCACCAGCACAAAATGTTTGACTATATTTTTCAATATCAATATTAGAGAAGTACACATTACTGTCATTTAAATGTGGGTAGAATGGTTTATCAAAATTTACACTAAGTCTTTCGGTCTTAACTATATATTTGTAATCATTATCAGAGTTTTCTATTGTTATTTGAAATGGTTTATAACCTGATTTTGAAACAACTATTTTTTTAGAAACAGATCTAGTTGGTCTTCTGTAAATTTCAAAATATCCTTTATTATCTGTTGTGACACTGTCGTTTACATCTATTAGTTTTACATTTACATTTGACAGTTTTTGACCTGATTCTTTATCTATGACTATTCCAGTCATATAAACAATATAATCACGTGCTCCAAAATAAATTAAAACGAGAAATAAACTAATTGAAATTACAAATGTAATAACTGTTATTTTGATTGCCTTCATAGAAAAAATTTATATTTTCCACTCAAATCCGTCCTTGGTATCTTTTATCTCGAAACCAAGTGCAGTCAGTTCGTTGCGGATTTTGTCGCTGGTTGCCCATTCTTTATTTTGTTTGGCTTCAAGGCGCATATTCAACAGTAAATCAATGGCTTTCTTATAGGCTTCATTTCCGGCTGTCGCTTCAGTTTCAGATTTCAAACCCAAAACGTCTTCGATAAAAGTTCTGAAAACTGCTTTTAACCCTGTTAAATCAGCAGCAGAAATGGTTTCCTTTCCATCATGAACCAAATTAATGGCGCGCAATGCATCGAACAAATATGAAATCACAATTGGCGAATTAAAATCGTCGTTCATGGCCTCTTCACATTTGGCACGAAGTCCGGCAGTTTCTATTGATGAGGCTGCCGATGCAGTTAGTTTTTGTAAACGACTGTAACCTTCCATCAAACGACTAAAGCCTTTTTCGGAAGCCTGAAGTGCTTCGTTCGAGAAATCGAGCGTACTTCGGTAATGCGATTGAGCCATAAAAAACCGGACAGTCATCGGTGAATATCCTCGTTCGAGCAATGGGTGATTGCCTGTAAAAAGCTCTTTCGGCAAGAAACCATTTCCGGCACTTTTCGACATACGTACTCCATTTACAGTCAGCATATTTGTGTGCATCCAGTATTTGGCCGGGGCACTATGATTACATGCCTGAGACTGCGCAATTTCGTTGGTGTGATGTGTTGCCTGCAAATCCATTCCACCACCATGAATATCAAATGTTTCACCCAAATATTTTGAACTCATAGCTGAGCATTCAAGATGCCAGCCGGGGAAACCCCAACCCCATGGTGAAGGCCACTGCATAAGTGTTTCAGGTTTGGCTTTTATCCATAATGCAAAATCCAGTCGTCCTTTTTTCTCATCCTGACCGCCTAATTCACGGGTTCCTTCGAGTAAATCTTCTAATTTTCGATTAGTCAGAATGCCATACTCAAAATCCTTACTGTATTTTTCAACATCGAAATAAATAGTACCGGCTGTTTCATAAGCATATCCGCTTTCAAGTATTTTCTTTACAATTTCTATCTGTTCCGAAATATGACCTGTTGCAGTAGGCTCAATACTAGGTGGTAGCGTGTTGAAAATATTCAGAATTTCATGAAAACCAATCGTGTATTTTTGAACGATTTCCATTGGTTCTAATTGTTCTAACTTTGCCTTTTTTGCAAACTTATCTTCACCTTCATCTCTATCACCTTCAAGATGCCCTGCATCGGTTATATTTCTGACATACCTTACTTTATAACCTAAATAAAGTAGGTAACGATAAATCAAATCAAAGGAAATAAATGTCCTACAATTTCCTAAATGCACATCGCTGTAAACCGTTGGACCGCAAACATACATGCCCACTTTGTTGTCGTGAAGCGGAACGAATTGTTCCTTTTTGCGGCTTAATGT
>CAZTDH010000398.1:0-2011 GCA_964612615.1 uncultured Paludibacter sp.
TTTTCTGGTGATTCTTCATAATTGCGGAAATACAGGTCATTGTACCGAAGCAATGATCTATACAGGAGCTAATGCTTATCATTTTGGTAATGCAATTGATATGGTTGAAACACTCAAATATTGTCCGAAAGATAAACTCATTTTAGGGAATGTGGATCCGGTTGGAGTTATGAAAATGAAAACTCCTGCTGAAATAAAAACGTATGTAGGTGACTTGTTAACCCGCACAGCAGAGTTCGATAATTTTGTGCTTTCTACCGGTTGCGATTTGCCGCCACATGTTCCGGCAGTCAATGTCGAAGCCTTTTTCGAAGCGTTGGCAGCGTTTAATAAAGCGAAAGAAAATTGATGAATTTTTTGATTCTCGATTAATTTGTCACTCAGCAATTCAAATTAAATCTCGAAATTTTGATAATACTCTATGAGAACATTCAATAACTGGACTATTTTAATTGAAGCTCAATAATGAATTATTTAAACTGAAAATATCAACTTTTAAAATTTTAGACAATGAAATACAAGAGTTTAATTATCAATAATCCCGAAGATTTAATGTTTGGGATGGCGCCCAAACCGGTTAAAACACGCCGTGGCTTGGAAATTGGTGGCGGTCAGGTGTATGCCGAATTAAATTTTACACTGCCCATTATGAGTATCAACGATAATACGTTGAGTGAAGTTTATACACATTATCGCGAGATTGCTGAAGGAGCATTGGAACGTGCTTTACACCTCGAGTCAAAAGGTGTGGTGCTGGAACTGGAAACATTATTGGAAATGACCAAAACACCTTCCATAGGTATTGAAATCACCAAAATAATGAATGAAGTTTGTGAAAAGTATTATCAAAATCACGGGCTTAAATCGGAAATTCGCTTAACTCCCAATGATTTACGCGAGTTTGAACGTCCGGCAAAACAACGCACTTCGCAATATCTGGAACCAATGTTCGAGCTTTTTGAAAAAGGAGCGTTGGCAGGTGGCGATTTGCTTTCCATTGAAAGTACAGGCGGTAAAGAAGTGTCGGACGACGCGTTGATGAACTGCGACATAAAAACCGTTATGTTTGCATTGTCTGTACTCGGTGTTCGTGATATGCAATTTTTATGGAAAAAAATTGTTGAAGTTGCTAATAAGCATGGAAAAATTGCTGCGGGCGATTCTGCTTGCGGATTTGCCAACACAGCAATGGTTTTGGCGGAGAAGAAATATATTCCGAAAGTTTTTGCAGCTTTGGTGCGTGTCATTTCGGTAGTTCGTTCCATTGTTGCCATGGAAGAAGGGGCTATCGGACCGGATAAAGATTGCGGTTACGAAGGACCATTCTTGAAAACTATTACAGGAATTCCAATCTCGATGGAAGGAAAAACGGCAGCTTGTGCGCATTTGAGTCCGATTGGTAACATTGCTTCGGCTTGCGCCGATTTGTGGAGCAACGAGTCGGTTCAGAATATCAAATTGTTGTCAGGTATGGCGCCTACTGCCTACATGGAACAATTGGAATACGATGCCCGGTTGATGAATGAGGCTTTGCGTGCCGGAAAGTTGCACCGCGATGTATTACAGCAATTATTGGTATCGTCGGATATTTACACTGATCCACAGGCACTTATTCTGTCGCCAGAAAATGTAATTCGTATTTCGCGTGAACTTATAAAAGGTGATTCGTATGTGGCAAATGCCCGCAACGGAGCGTTGGTTACCATTGATATTATTGAAGAAGCAATTGCGTTGGGAAGGTTGAAACTGTCCGATTTGGAAATTAGTTATCTTCCGTTCCTTCGTGAAGAGCTAGAAAGTATTCCTGAAAGCGAAAGTGATTTTGTGGAAATGATGCTACCTTTGGTTGATCAAAGTAAATTCATTTTGGCTGAATACGGTTTGTAAAACCTTGAACCACAATAGTGACAATAGATTTTATTATTGATTATTTTCTATTGTGTCTATTGTGGTTTAAAAAATGGAGAATGGAAAAAATACCGGTTAATATTATTACAGGATTTTTGGGTGC
>CAZTDH010000399.1:0-2006 GCA_964612615.1 uncultured Paludibacter sp.
GAACTGGAACTGGAATCGGAAGACTCAACTTTCTCAAAACCAGACTTTTTAGGCACAGAAGTAACCGGAGATAAGAGATATTATAATGTTCAATTAAGTTTAAAACCATACAAGCATTGGTAAATTAAGAAACTATTCTTTCCATAAAGTGTTTATTTCATCAACAATAATGAAACAGATATCAAATTGTAAGCAGTTTACTTCATTTTGGTTAATATCGGCACATTTCCGGCAAAAATGAGAAATATAGTATACAAAATTGCATATTCCATTTAGTTCAAATAGTAATTTTAACCCACATTTGTATATAACTGAATATCTGATATATAATCAGAAATAAAACAAGAAAAAGAGCTTTTCTAACTACAAAAAATCAAAAAAAACAAGACTAAAAAACCTTATTTATTCAATTTATATTACATTTGTAGGTCAATTTTAAATCATAACATAATGGCAAAAATAAAAGGAGCTGTGGTTGTAAATACTGAACGTTGTAAAGGCTGCAATCTCTGCGTGGTAGCTTGTCCTGCGGATGTTCTTATTCTTAATAAAGAAGCAAATTCCAAAGGATACAATTTCAGCACAATGGCCAATCCCGACGATTGTGTAGGCTGTGCAGCCTGCGCTTATGTTTGTCCGGATGCATGTATAACTGTTTATAAAGTAAGAGTTTAGCTAAATATCTTACGATTTAAAACTAAAAAAATGAGCGAATCAAAAAAACATAATACTGAAGAAGTTCTGCTGATGAAAGGCAATGAAGCAATTGCCCATGCAGCGATACGTTGTGGATGCGATGGTTATTTTGGCTATCCAATTACACCACAATCTGAAATAATGGAAACCATGATGGAACTTGAGCCATGGAATACTACCGGAATGGTGGTTTTACAAGCTGAAAGTGAAACATCATCTATCAATATGGTTTACGGAGCAGCCGGATGTGGAAAAAAATCCATGACCAGTTCATCCAGCCCCGGTGTGAGCCTTATGCAGGAAGGAATTTCCTATATAGCAGCAGGTGAACTGCCTTGTCTGATTGTAAACGTAATGCGTGGCGGTCCGGGTTTGGGAACTATTCAACCAAGTCAGGCTGATTATTTTCAGGCAGTTAAAGGCGGTGGACATGGTGATTATAAATTAATTACACTTGCTCCGGGTTCAGTTCAGGAAATGGCCGACCATACGGTACTGGCTTTTGAGCTGGCTTTCAAATACCGCACTCCGGCTATGATTTTGGCCGACGGAATTATTGGTCAAATGATGGAAAAAGTGGTACTGCCACCTTTCCAACCACGCATGACTGAAGCAGAAATTGCTGAGAAATGTCCATGGGCAACCCTGGGAAAACCGGCATGGCGTAAACCTAATATTATCACCACTCTATCGTTGGATGCTTACGAAATGGAAGATACCAATATTCGTTTGCAGGCAAAATACCGTGAGATTGAAAAAAACGAAGTACTTTACGAAGAATTCTTATGCGATGATGCTGACTATCTGGTCGTTGCATTTGGAACCTGTGCACGTGTAAGTCAGAAAGCTGTAGAAATGTGTCGCGCCGAAGGAATTAAAGTAGGTTTATTGCGTCCGATTACACTTTTCCCATTCCCAACAGTTGCAATCAGTAACAATGCCGACAAAGTAAAATCCATGTTGACAGTGGAAATGAGTGCCGGACAAATGGTTGAAGATGTTCGTTTAGCTGTTAATGGGCGTGTTCCGGTTGAATTTTACGGACGCATGGGTGGAGTTGTTCCTTCACCCGATGAAGTTTATGAAGTATTAAAATCAAAACTGGTAAAATAAAAATAACATTGACCAGTTTATCACTTACCATTTACTTTTGGTTGTAAAATTGTAAATCGTAAATGTTTAAATTGTAAATACATAAAAGGTTATGACAACAAACGATATAATTAATCCCGCCAATTTGGTTTATGCCAAAGCCCCGATAATGAACGATGTGCCAATGCACTATTGTCCGGGTTGTAGTCATGGTGTGG
>CAZTDH010000400.1:0-1999 GCA_964612615.1 uncultured Paludibacter sp.
GAAGTTCCAATTGTATCGATTTTATTTGCCCATCGTATGCCTTTCCACCCCAATCGGTTCGTACATTGGCTGCAATATCCACCGACAAAAAGTTCTCGGTAGGGTCGAAATCAAAAAATGAGTGAACAACCGTATTATCTGTTTTTGTAAGTGTCATCAGCACCTTTCCGTTTAAAACAGTTGGCCAGTTTGCCTGATAGTAAATTTCAAAATAAGGATAGGAAGCTGCGCTAAAATTCAGATTATCAACCTGTACTGCAGGAAACCACAACTGCGGCCCATTAGTTGGCGAACGTTCCGAATAAGCCATTTTTAAATTCCCGTTTTCCCAACTTGCTGTTACATCGCGCCCATCACCCAGGTCGCGCCAACCCTGAAGGTTTGTATCAAAAGTCCATGACGTTTGCGCAATAGAAGATAATGAGACAAGACAGAAAAAAAACAGTAATAACCTGAATTTATGCATGATATAAGTGTGTGAAATTATACCAACACTGTAATTTGCCTTAGTAACAGACAAATTGCAGCGTGGTGAAGTAAATAGTTTATGATTTTAGAAAATTCTATTCAACAATCAGTTTTTCAACTTTTGTAATTCCATTGGAATGAATTTTTACAAAATACAAGCCTTTGGCAAAGTCAGCTACCGATATGGAGCTAAGGTTTGTATTGACCGATTTAATTAGTTTTCCGGTTGCATTGTAAATAGACAAATTATCAAATTTTCCACCCTTTATTTGGAATGATTCATATGTTGGATTCGGATAGATTACTAATTTCGAATCTGCCTTTTCATCCAATTTAGTAGTAAGCGTATTTGTGAAAGCTATTTTATCAATTTTTATAATTGCTGGAGCCCAATCAGAACCAGCCAATTCTGAAGAATGGGGCAATTCGATTCTTATTCTCGATGTTGTACCTGTTCCAGGAAGAACACTCCAGGTATGTTGCACTTCGGTACGAATATTAAACGAAAATTCGCCACTTGCCAAATTCATGGTTTGATTTGCATAGTAATTTTGACCACCCATTTCAAAAAAGATATTTACCAAAACAGATGTTTTTGGACAGTTTGTTGCCGTAAATTTCATATAAAAATAATTTACATTAGCCACATTTAAAGGACTATCGTTATAAATAGTTGGATAGTCAAGCGCTCCACTTGGGGTTGAATAACTGAGTGCCAAGTTACCTGCACCATCGTTCACTAAGGCAACATCGCCACCATAGGAACCCCAACCTTCAAGTCCTGAATCAAAATTCCATGTAATTTGAGCATTAACCATTGAGAAAACACACAATAAAAGAAGTAATAATTTGATTTTCATAATAGTAATTTTTTGAAGATTAATAAATAATTGTTTGGTTTTTGTATTTCTCCCATTGTCTCCTTTTCAGAAACAATGGAAGAAAATTATCTTTTTATTTTTTCAATAAAACACCATTTTGCTTGATGCCATTGATAGTTGTTTCGTAATAATAAGTACCCGATTTCATTTTTGTCACATTCCATGCAAATTCAGTTATTCCCCGTCCAATATTAAGAACCTCTACTATTTGTCCCAAGGTGTTAAATATAGCTATTCTTGTTTCAGTAGTTTGATTTTCAGAGATTCTGAAATTAACTGTTTCTTTACATGGATTTGGATAATTATCAATTAGTTTTACCCTATCAGCACTGACATTATTTATGGCAGTAAGATTCATTTTTTCTAAATTCAGAGCTAAAATATGGGTATCGATGGCAGTTTTATTATTCTGCCAAATCGTCTTCTTTGCAGCAAACCAGTTTAGATCACCAACAGGCAAGCCATCCAATCCTGCAGTTTGAGCAGTTGTATTTGAGTATGTGCCATCAAACAGTGGCCAGGTATCATTTTGGCCAAGTTTCCCATCAGGGTCCCAGTACCAGTCGAGACTTGTGTGAGCAGTCGAAGTATAATTACTTCCAAAATAGTCTTTTTTGATTGCTGGTAATGCCCATTGTGCCAATATATCG
>CAZTDH010000401.1:0-1999 GCA_964612615.1 uncultured Paludibacter sp.
ATTTTATCAATTTCGTCGATAAATACAATACCGCGTTCAGCAGCTTTTACATCGTAATCAGCCACTTGAAGCAACCGTGTAAGAATACTTTCAATGTCTTCACCCACGTAGCCTGCTTCAGTCAGCACAGTAGCATCAACAATGGTAAATGGTACATGCAGTTTTTTAGCAATAGTTTTGGCCAGTAATGTTTTACCGGTTCCGGTATAACCTACCATGATGATATTCGATTTCTCGATATCCACATCATCGCTTGTTTTTTCCTGCATCAAGCGTTTGTAGTGATTATAAACTGCCACTGAAAGGTACTTTTTCGCCTCTTCCTGACCGATAACGTATTGATCAAGATATTCTTTGATTTCAATCGGTTTAGGTAACTGCTCTTTGTTCAGATTAAGCAGACTGGATTTTTTGCTCGTATTTTCCTTTACTATTTCAGCAGCCTGTACGGCACAATCGTTGCAAATTTGCGCACCATCCTGCCCCAGAATGAAAAAATCAACCTGCGATTCTAACCGTCCGCAAAAACTGCAATGTTTGGTATTTTTAGCCATTATTTCTTTTTCTCGTTGAATAACACTTTGTCAATCATACCATATTCTAATGCTTCACCAGAAGTCATCCAATAGTCGCGGTCTGAATCTTTTTCAATACGTTCAAATGGATTATTAGAATGGTCAGCTAGGATAGTGTATAATTCTTTCTTAAGTTTTTGAATTTCACGGGCAGTAATTTCAATATCAGAAGCTTGTCCCTGTGCGCCTCCCATTGGTTGGTGAATCATAACGCGCGAATGTTTCAGTGCTGAACGTTTGCCATGTGCACCTGCAACCAACAAAACAGCACCCATTGAAGCGGCCATTCCTGTACAGATTGTAGCCACATCAGAGCTGATGAATTGCATGGTATCGTAAATTCCAAGTCCGGCATACACTGAACCACCTGGTGTATTCAGGTAAATGGAAATATCTTTGCCCGGATCAGACGAATCGAGGTAAAGTAGCTGAGCCTGAATAACATTAGCAGTATAATCGTCCACCTGAGTTCCCAGAAAAATGATGCGATCCATCATCAAGCGTGAGAAAACATCCATTTGTGTCACGTTTAGTTGACGTTCCTCCAGAATGGAAGGTGAAATATAGTTGCTGGTTATGTCGGCATATTTGTCTAAAGCCAATCCATTCATGCCCAGATGTTTGGTTGCATAATTGCGAAAATCGTTGTTGTTCATATTCTTATGAGTTTGAGAGTTTATAAAGTCGAAAAAGGCTTCGACCTTTTCAAAAAAAGAAACAAAGATATAACTATTTTGTTTAAATTTTCAGCAGGTAAAAGCCTTTTCGGCAAAATGAATGAGAATAACCGCTTACAGCAATTATTTTGCTTCAAACATTTTGTTGAATTCTTCTATCGAAACTTCTTTATTGTCAAGTTTTACTGCTTCTTTAATAGTTGCAAAAACTTTTTCTTCAGACACGCGGTCAATCATGCTTTTCAGCGTATCTTCCTTCTTCATCATGTCTTTGGCGTAGTTGGCAATAATTTCGTCGTCCATTCCAATCATACCGTACTGAGCAAACTGAGCTTTAGCCACTTTTTTAGCATACTCTTCTACATCAGTTGGTTCAACCTTCAGGTCGTTGGCTTTTTGGATTTTATTTTTGATTAACTGCCATTTAAGGTCATCAATCATTTTTGAGTAATCTTCTTCCAGAGTTTCAGGAGTCAGGTTTTCGTTGCTTGACAATACCCAACGTTTCAGAAACGCATCAGGGAATGTAACATTGTTGAATTTTGCAACTAACATTTCTTTTGCATCCATACCGAATTTATAATCAGTATCGGCAACCAGGCTTTCCTGAATGTTTTCTTTAATTTTAGCACGGAATTCAGCTTCTGTTGATACAACGCCTTCACCATATACTTTGTCAAACAATTCCTGATTGATTTCAGATTCGTGGTAACGGGTAATACTGTCAATTTTTAGTTGGAAATCGGA
>CAZTDH010000402.1:0-1993 GCA_964612615.1 uncultured Paludibacter sp.
CGTACCCCCTAAGGGTCTAATGAATGGTAAATAACTGAATTTCAATAGAGTAATAAGAGATGTTCATAAACCGGTCTCTCCGCTTATCACTTATAATCAGGTAGTTACAAGAAATTGGACTACCTTTTTTTATACTCATATTCTTTGAAAACACTATAAACTTCATTTTGACAGCAAAAGCATCTTTATTTGTATTTTTTGAAAGACAACTAGAGAAAGAATGAAATTTGAATAAAATCACTTATTTACCGTAGCCACAATCTCAGCCAAAAATTTCGGAAAATCAAAATCGCCTTTCCTTGAAAAACCGGTGCGAACTACTACCAACTGAAGGGACGGTATTATGTAAATGTACTGTCCATCATGCCCACGACAAATAAACATATCCTTAGGTACTCCCGGATAATCATTCGATTGATTCAACCAGAAAAACGAACCATATTTACCTCCTGATCCATTAGCCGGCTGTGTGGCATAATCAGTCCAGCCTTCAGGCAATATCTGATTTCCAAGCCAGTTACCTTTGTTGAGATAAAGCAGACCAAAACGTACATAATCGCGCATAGAAGCATAAATGTATGAAGAACCAACAAAATTTCCTGAAGCATCAGTTTCAAAAATTGCACTTCGCATTCCTATCGGATTAAATAGTTCCTTTCGTGGAAAAGCATAATAATCAGCATCATTGCCAATCTCTTTCCGAATCAAATAACTAACAATATTGGTCGTTCCGGAGCTATACTGCCATACTGAATCAGGACGTGTAACCAATGGCTTATTATATGTGAATGCAGCCATATCATCTGCCTCATGAAGCATAACTGTTACATTTGACAAGTTACCATAGTCTTCATTCCATTTCAGACCACTATTCATGTGCATCAGATTTTCAAGTGTAATGGCCGAACGATTATCATTTTTCCATGTCGGAATATCGGGTTTATCATTTACAGCCATTAAACCCTTTTTTACCATAATTCCAACTAACGCATGAGTAAAGCTTTTTGCCATTGACCAACTCAGAAAACGGTTCTTGGAAGAAAATCCTGCATGATATTTCTCCGCAACCAATTGATTTTTAAAAGCTACTGCCACAGCAAATGTTCCTTTATTTCCAATTGTGTCTCGCAATGCTTTTGCCAAAACTAAATTCAGCTTATTTATATCAATTCCTGAAGGCATTTTAGTTGTCAGTTTATCACCGGCAGGCCAGGCTACTGAATCAGGATTGACTGCAGGTAGCGGAACAATGGTATAAGGTAGATTACGTATTGCGGCTTCATCAACTCTGCGAACAAGTGTACACCCAAAACCTTCGATATAAATTGCTTTGGATGTTGCCCAAAGAAAACGACTTGTCACTTCCTTTTTATCATAATCAATAGTATTATGAGTGAATTTTATAAATGAGAAATTCAAATCAGTAGCCTCAACGCTTTCTTGAGTACGATTACCCACAAATACATCCGATGCCAGATTTTTAGCGGCATAACCGGTAATAATCGGGCTAAGTAAATGAATGTAATAAAGCCCACCTGCTAATGCCAACAACGAGAAGACAGTTATTATTCGTAGAGTTCTTTTCTTCATGGCGATAATATTAAATAATGAAACATAGAAAACACACGGCAAATATAGAGTTTTAAATTTATTTCTAATTTACAGTTCCGAAAAAATAAAAAACGACATTCAACTTTTCGTCAAATGCCGTTTTTATATATTATTTGTCGGAATTGGAATTCCGACCTCCCAATTAATCAATAATATCAAATCCAGTGTAGGGAATCAAAGCTTTCGGAATGCGGATTCCTTCAGGTGTTTGATTGTTTTCGAGCAAAGCAGCTACAATACGTGGCAATGCCAATGCGCTACCATTCAGCGTGTGAGCCAACTGTGTTTTCTTATCACCGCTTTTAAATCGGCATTTCAAACGATTAGCCTGATAACTTTCAAAGTTCGAAACCGAACTTACTTCCAGCCAACGTTCCTGTGC
>CAZTDH010000403.1:0-1993 GCA_964612615.1 uncultured Paludibacter sp.
GCATTAATTTCACTATCATCTTGTTTTTTATTCTTCAAACGCCATGTATTACAAGCCGGCATACGTATGATTTTAAACTGAATTCTCAGAAATTTCTGATTTTTCATGAAATCCTCGGTTGCTTTATGTGGATTGCCATAAAACACATTATATTGATCGTTGCCATGTGTAAAACTATGATTGTACTCCTCTATATACGGATTCTCTTCATAGTACTTATAATAGGTCTCCATCTCCCTGTCGCCGACAACTTCCGATCCAACCAAAAATACACTAATTTTTATCTTCTCTGTCAAAATAATACTATCGATATTTTGGCTACCATCCAATGGGCCGTCATCAAAAGTCAAATAAACATATTGCTTTTGATTAAGTACAGCCTCCTTCTGCCTGTCAATTTTACAGGACTGAAAAAGGAACATAAAGAGTAGAACAAATGAAATACTTAAAAAATGACGATTCATATAGTTTAGTTTTATAATTATTATACATCAGTATCTCAGTTCACAATAACATACTTTTTTTGTTCTCACTGTTTTAAATACTGCTTTTTCTCATTATAATGGAGCGAATCTTTTTCTTTCTGCAAATATATTTAAAATCTTAAAATTCTATACTATAATTCCGAATATTATTGTCTGTATAAATCCTTTCGGGACAGGTTATTTAATAAAAATCTAAAATAATGTGCTGAAAATTTGGCTTATACCCATTTGTTTTTGTTATTTTGCACCCAATTTCAATTTAACACGCACCTAACTAACTACAATATGTCGAAGAATCTTGTTATAGTAGAGTCACCCGCCAAAGCAAAAACCATCGAGAAATTTCTTGGGAAAGATTATCAGGTGATGTCCAGCTTCGGACATATCCGCGATTTGGCCGAGAAAGGTATCGGTATTGACTTTGAAAATAATTATCAACCTCAATACGTGGTTTCTACCGACAAGAAAAAAACAGTATCAGAACTCAAAAAAGCAACAAAAGAAGCTGAAATTGTTTGGCTTGCTTCCGATGAAGACCGCGAGGGAGAAGCCATTGCATGGCATTTGTACGAAGAACTGAAATTGAAAAAAGAGACTACCCGGCGCATTGTTTTCCACGAAATTACCAAAGATGCCATTCTGAATGCCATCGAACATCCCCGTGACATCGATGTAAATCTGGTAGATGCTCAGCAGGCACGCCGTGTGCTCGACCGCATCGTTGGTTTTGAACTTTCGCCTATCTTGTGGCGCAAGATTCGTCCATCGCTCTCGGCCGGACGTGTACAGTCGGTGGCTGTGCGACTGATTGTGGAGCGTGAACGTGAAATCAACCAGTTTTCGGCTGAAGCAAACTACCGGGTAAGCGCATTGTTCACTTCAGTGGATGTAAATGGAAAAGCTATTGAACTGAAAGCTGAACTTTCGCAACGATTTGCCACCAAAGCCGAAGCCATGGCCTTTCTGGAAACCTGCAAAAATGCACAATTCAGCGTTGACAATATTATTACCAAACCGGCTAAGAAATCACCGGCACCGCCTTTCACCACTTCCACCCTGCAACAGGAAGCTGCCCGCAAACTGGGCTATTCGGTAGCACAAACCATGCAGGTGGCGCAACGACTTTACGAATCGGGAAAGATTACCTACATGCGTACTGACTCGGTAAACCTGTCGGATTTGGCTCTCGGTACTTCGAAAGCGGAGATTATCAGTATGGCCGGACAGAAATATGTTCATACCCGTCAGTTCAACACCAAAACCAAAGGAGCACAGGAAGCTCACGAAGCCATTCGTCCGAGTTATATGAATGCTCACACGGTGGAAGGAACGTCGCAGGAAAAACGCCTCTACGAATTAATCTGGAAACGCACCATTGCCTCGCAAATGGCTGATGCCGAACTGGAAAAAACATCGATATATATCAATATTTCAGGCAGTCAGCAACAGTTTATCGCTTCGGGCGAAGTGATTGTGTTCGACGGTTTTCTGAAAGTGTATCTGGAATC
>CAZTDH010000404.1:0-1991 GCA_964612615.1 uncultured Paludibacter sp.
TATATTATTACAAGGTATCCCTGTTCCAGCCAAAGGCAAGTACGGAACCGGGCTTGTTTTTCTTCCAAAGGATGCTAAAAAAGCTGAACTTTGCCTGAACGTAATTAAAGAACACGTTGAAAAAGAAGGTCTAAAGTTACTTGCAATCCGTGACGTTCCAGTCAACAGTAACATCCTTGGCGAAATTTCCGCCTCCAACGAACCTTCAACTAAACAAATTTTTATAACCGGATCTAACTCACAAGAAGAGCTGGAACTTAAGTTGTATGTTCTTCGTAAAAAAATTGAAAATGCTCTCCAGAAATCAGCAATTGCTAAGGATCGGAGTTTCTATATTGTTAGTCTTTCTACTAAACAAATGATTTACAAGGGAATGTTGACTTCGCTTCAATTGCGCGAATACTTCCCTGACCTTTCTGATAAAAACTTTACCAGCGGTATTGCACTGGTTCACTCCCGTTTTAGTACCAACACTTTCCCAACCTGGGATTTGGCTCAGCCATTTCGTATGCTGGGTCACAATGGTGAAATCAACACCATTCGTGGTAACCGTCAGTGGATGGAATCACGCGAAAGTGTGTTGAAATCAGACCAACTTGGTAATTTACAAGACCTTTATCCTATTTGCCAGCCTGGAATGAGCGATAGTGCAACTCTTGATAATGCGCTTGAATTCCTTGTTATGTCGGGTAAAAGCTTACCACATGCTATGGCTATGTTGGTACCAGAAAGCTGGAATCAGAAAAATCCTATTTCGGATAACCTGAGAGCTTTTTATGAATACCATAGTACGTTCATGGAACCCTGGGATGGTCCGGCTTGTTTGCTTTTCAGCGACGGACGGTATGCCGGCGGTATGTTGGATCGTAATGGTCTGCGTCCTGCACGCTATCTGGTTACACATGACGATGTGATGATTATTGCGTCAGAAACCGGAACTGTAGAATTTGAACCTGCACGCATTAAAGCCAAGGGACGTTTAAAACCGGGCAAAATGCTTATGGTTGATACCGAATTAGGTCAAATTTTCTATGATAATGAATTGAAAGAAGGATTGGCTAAAGCTTTTCCATACCGCGACTGGCTAAAACAAAACTGCGTAAGTTTGGATGATATTTCATCGGGTCGTAGCGTTAAAAATGAATTGACCAATTATCAAACATTGTTGAATGCTTTTGGTTATTCAAAAGAAGATGTTGAACGCTTGATTTTGCCAATGGCAAACGATGGATACGAACCAACCTCTTCGATGGGT
Organism: uncultured Paludibacter sp.; assembly: GCA_964612615.1. GTDB lineage: Bacteria > Bacteroidota > Bacteroidia > Bacteroidales > Paludibacteraceae > Paludibacter. Next base: position 1,256 of record CAZTDH010000404.1, read on the forward strand.
AATGACGTTGCATTATCTGTTTTTTCGGACAAACCGCAACGTTTGTTCAACTATTTCCGCCAGCAATTTGCTCAGGTAACTAATCCACCAATTGACCCGATTCGTGAAGAATTAGTTATGTCGTTGACCGGATATATTGGTTCTGTACATCAAAACCTGTTGGAACCCGCTCACGATATTTGTAAAATGGTAAAACTGAAAAGTCCGGTAATCACCAACTCTCAGTTCGACATATTGATGAATCTGAATTATAAAGGATTCTACACCATTTCATTACCAATGCTTTTTGACCCAAAATCGGGAGCTTCCGGTCTTGAAAAAGCCATTCAGGAACTTTGTTTATCTGTTGAAAAAGCTGTTGACGATGGTAAAAACTATATTGTTTTAAGCGACCGTGGTGTGGATGCTACTCATGCTCCGATACCTTCGTTGCTGGCTGTTTCTGCCGTTCACTTATATTTGGTTCAGAAACGTAAACGCATGCAAATCGACATCGTTGTTGAGTCGGCAGAACCACGTGAAGTAATGCACTTTGCTTTATTGTTCGGATTTGGAGCTAATGCAGTAAATCCATATATGGTATTTGCTATTATTGGTGACAGAATTAAAACCGGTGATATTCAGATGGATATTGATACTGCCAAAAAACATTATATAAAGGCTGTAAACAAAGGTTTGCTTAAAGTATTATCGAAAATGGGTAACTCTACTTTGCGCAGCTATCGTGGAGCTCACA
>CAZTDH010000405.1:0-1978 GCA_964612615.1 uncultured Paludibacter sp.
TTTTCGAGTATTTTATCCACTTCGTTGAGCATCCGGTTGGTTTCTTCCAGCGATGTTCCGGGAGGCGAATTATAATCCAACACAATAGAACCTTCGTCCATTTCGGGCAAGAATCCTGTTTGAAGCTGAGGAAGTGTAAGTATCAGACTCAAAATCAACACTACTACAAATCCAATGCTGATATAGGGATGGCGAATAAAAATTTCAATCCACGGACGATGTTTTACCAGATGAACTTCGGAGGAATCGGAAAAAGCTTTGTTTTTCGACAGCAAAAGATAAACCACAGGCAATCCAAGCCACGTTACCACAAACGAGCAAAGCAGCGTGATTATCATGGTTTCGGTCAGGATTTTAAAATAAGCACCTGCCACCCCCGACATTAATTCGAACGGAAACAGAATGACAATGGTGCTGAGCGACGAACTTACCATGGCCGGAAAAAGGAAGGAAATGGCTTTTCCAATCAGCTGTTTTGGTGTTTTGTCGGGAAATTCTTCGTGCGTTCGGTGAATTTGCTCCACAACGATGATGGCATCGTCGATGATAAGTCCGATAGAAGCTGCAATGGCACCAATAGTCATGATATTGAAATCAAAACCGATAAAGGCCATACTGATAAAGGTGAGTGCCAGTGTAAGCGGAATGGTTACCAGCAACACTGAACCGGCTTTATAGGAACCCAGAAAGAACAAAACCACGATAATGGCCAGTGCCAGCCCAATCCAAAGTACGTCAATAATGCTGCGGATACTTGACTTTACAAATTCCGACTGATTGTAATAGGGTTTCAGCGTTACGCCTTTGGGCAGAATTTTGTTCAGTTCATCTACTTTAGCCGAAACCTGAGTAGCCACGTCAATAAGGTTACTTTGTGGCTGTTTAACCACGGCAATGAGCGGAACGTCTTTACCATCGGCTTTAATACGAATATATTCGTTTTGTTCAGCAACCACTACATTTGCCACATCCTGAAACTTCACTTTGCGGATGCCGTTATCAAAAATCACCAGATTTTTAATTTCATCGATATTCTTCAATGTGGCATCAGTAACAGTGAGGTATAAACGGTTGTAATCCACCGTGTAGCCGGTTGATTTAATAAAGTCGGTTTGTTGCAGGATTTTCTGAATATCGAGCGGATTTATTTTGAGCGTGTTGAGTTTCCGTTCATCCAGCACAATGCGGTATTCTTTTTCTTTTCCGCCTATAACCTGTACCGAAGAAACACCGTCAACCCTCGACAGATAAGGTTTTACAGTATATTGTGCGATGAGTTTCAGTTCTACAAGACTTTTGTTGTCCGATTGCAACGAATAGCCCATTACCGGCAGAATGGATGGATTCATTTTCTCCACAGTAATTTGCACATCGGCAGGGAGGTCAATTTTTATTTGAGAAATTTGCGACTCAATTTGCTGTTTATCCAGGTCGATGTTCGAATTCCAGTTCATAAATGCCGAAATCTCGCAACTTCCCATACTGGTGGTGCTACGGATTAAATGCAGATTATCAACACGTTTAATGGCATTTTCGATGGGTTTGGTCACCATCACCATCATTTTTTCAACGGGTTGTTGGCCGTTTTGAGCAATGATTTTGATTTTCGGAAAAGTAACATTGGGGAAAAGCGAAGTCTTCAAATGCCGGTACGAAAATGCACCGCCAATCAATATCAGCAACAGAATAACCGCAATCGGGCTTTTGAATTTTACGAAAATCTTTTCCATAACACTGCTTACTGCTTACCGCTTACTGCTATTTTTGTGCTGTCGTTTAATCCGTAACCGCCTTCACTTACTACCAAATCAGATGCGCTGAGACCGGAGTTCAGAATTTCAACCATGTCGTCATTTTCAATTCCTTTTTTTACCGGAACTTTGACTGCCAGCTTGTTATCAACAATTTTCAACACCCAGAATTCGGTTTGAGAGATCGGAAGAGCGTCGTGTAGGGAAAGAGTGTTCAGAGCAGTGTA
>CAZTDH010000406.1:0-1961 GCA_964612615.1 uncultured Paludibacter sp.
TTTCTTTTTAGTATATATTTGTTGTGTAATTAATCAACCAATTTTAAAAACAGACAATTATGAATATAGGCGTTCCAAAAGAAATAAAAAATAACGAGAATCGTGTGGCTGTAACGCCAGCTGGTGTTGCAGAATTTAAGAAACATGGCCATGCCGTGTATGTGCAAACCAAAGCCGGAGAAAACAGCGGCTTTAGTGATAAGGCTTATTTAGAAGCAGGTGCAACTGTTCTACCCACCATCGAAGCAGTGTATGAAATTGCCGATATGATTATTAAAGTAAAAGAGCCTATTGCTTCAGAATATCCGTTGATTAAGAAAGACCAATTGCTGTTTACTTATTTCCACTTTGCATCGTGTGAACCGCTGACACATGCTATGATTGAGCGTGGAGCTGTTTGTCTGGCTTACGAAACAGTAGAAAAAACAGATCGCAGCTTGCCATTACTAATTCCGATGTCGGAAGTTGCTGGCCGTCTGTCCATTCAGGAAGGTGCTAAATACCTGGAAAAACCTCAAAAAGGCAAAGGAATTCTATTGGGAGGTGTTCCCGGTGTTGCTCCAGCTAATGTGGTGGTTTTAGGCGGTGGTATTGTGGGTACGCAAGCAGCCAGAATGGCAGCCGGATTTGGTGCAAAAGTAACTATTATGGATGTGAGTCTGCCACGTTTACGTTACCTCGCTGATGTAATGCCCGCTAATGTAACTACATTAATGTCGAATCACTACAATATTTGTGAAGCCATTGCTACTGCTGATTTGGTGGTAGGTGCAGTATTAATTCCCGGAGCAAAAGCACCACACTTAATTACCCGCGATATGCTTAAACTGATGCAGCCCGGAACAGTGCTGGTTGATGTAGCGGTAGATCAGGGAGGTTGCATCGAAACCTGTACCCCAACCACGCACGAAAATCCGACTTTTATTATCGATGATATTATTCATTATTGTGTGGCCAATATGCCGGGAGCTGTACCTTACACTTCAACATTAGCTTTGACGAATGCCACTCTGCCTTATGCTTTGCAATTGGCGGATCAGGGATGGAAAACGGCGTGTGACAAAAATATAGAATTGCGCAAAGGCTTAAATGTTGTCAATGGAAAAGTTGTTTTCAAAGGAGTAGCCGAAGCGTGGGGATTAGCTTATCAGGAAGTGGAAACGATTTTATAGTAATAAATAAAATATATTTAAAAAACGGACTTGCTGTTTAAAGTAAGTCCGTTTCTTTATAATAGAAGTTTAATCTTCCAAGTCCGGTTCGAAAAACACCCACTGAACTTCCGGAAATGCTTTTTTGAGTTCTTTCTCACAAACATTAATATTTTTAATCAGTTGCTCAATGGTGTCGGTATGAGCCATTCTGACTTTGGCAGCAACCATTATCTGAGCACCCAGTTGTAGCGTAATAATGTTGAAAATGCTGTCGATTTCAGGTCTGTTAGTTAGAAAACGAGTAATTTCATTGCGAACCGTTTCGTCGGCACTCTGACCAATCAACAGACCTTTTACCTTAGCAGCTACGAAAAAGGACACAAATACAAGCAACACACCAATTCCAATGCTACCAATGGAGTCGTACACAGGATTGCCGGTTACATAAGCCATAATAACAGAAATAAGTGCAAAGAGCAATCCAAACAAAGCGGCAACATCTTCACCAAAAACAACTACCAATTCGCTTTGACGGGTATTTTTAATCCATTGCCAAAGAGTTTGTTTCTTTTTGATTGTTTTTACCTGTGCTATGCAACCCCAGAGCGATGCTCCTTCTAATATCATACTCACCGATAATACAACAATGGCAATCAGCGGATTTTTTACTTCTTCAGTAGAATCCAGTTTGTGTATTCCCTCATAAATTGAGAACAATCCACCCATGCTGAATAGCATAAGTGCAACTATAAATGACCAAAAATAAATAGCTTTTCCGTAACCTAGCGGATGTTCGTGGTCGGGTTT
>CAZTDH010000407.1:0-1946 GCA_964612615.1 uncultured Paludibacter sp.
TCTTCCACATGCACAATGTCATTGGCCGGAACAGGATTATCTTTCAGAAACTGCTGAATAGTGGTGGGCTGATAACCTGCACTGGAAGCGCCATGAGAAAAACTGGTCACCGCTGAGCCGTAATAACTGCTGCCCCCTCCCCAGGCATTGTCACCATCATGAGCCAGCAGCACGATACTCGGATGTGAAGCGTCGCTGTAGGCTGCCACACGGGTAGAAACATCACCGGCATTTTCGCCACTGTAACCATCCACGTAACTCATGTAATTACACATGGGCACAACATCAATGGTGTAAGCAGTTCCGTTGTTTGGGTCAATATATTGTGCTTTATGTGCCTGGTAGCTGTATGGTGCAGCAATCCGCACTCCGCGACCATCGATAGTTCCGTCTGCCCAGTTTGTGCCAACTGCTGAAACAATATCGGCCTTATTAGGCGCATCAATATTACCATTGATATTATAGGGATGAATGTAATCTGAAAGTGTACGGGCCAGATGGCTGTTTGGTACTACCGACCATTCGATACCACAGGTTTTCAGGGCTTTAATGATGTGTTCCGAAAAGGCACATTCAGCAGGCCAATAACCTTTGGAAGAACTGCCGTAGTATTTGTTGGCACTGTATTGATGTGCCTGAATTTCTTTTATCAGTGTGCGTTCGCTTACCAAAGGTGACAAAGCGTGATCATATGTAAAGTTGATAATATCCAACCGTGGAAATCCTCCTGAAGTTTTCCAATTATAGGCTTCTTTGTAGCCGCTGTACCAGGTTGGGTAAAATCCCCATTGGTTTTTGTCTCCAAGCGATTTTACATTATCCATTAACCCACCCGAAATACTCACCTGAGCACCGGCATTCGTCAAATCTTTTATGCTGCTCACACCATCGCGTGGATAAGTTTGATAATCCAGAATACGGTCGGCTTTCCCGAAAATCTCTTCCAGGTTGTTGGTTGGATGTGCTACTGAACTTCCGGCATACATATTCGTTCCGTTGGCTTTGAGTCGCTGTGATTCTTCGGCAAACTGCTTCGACTCGGGTTTATCCTTACTGAAATCAGGCCAGTAAACCGGCTGATCCATGTGCCAGAGATAGGTGGTATATACTTTTGTTTGAGCTGAAAAATAAGGAACTGATATGAAAAGAAATAAAAAGCTGAATAGCTGACGGGTTAGTTTTGAATTCATAAAGTAGTTGATTTATTGGTTTTTAAATAGCAAATATACACTGTTGGATTCTCATACTCTTTTAAAAGAAATTTGATTCCGATAATTTTCTACGCAAACGTTTGTATTTGAGGCTGTTTTTGGGGATAATACCTTATTTAAAAAGAGTAATACAACTTTTTGCTGTACTTTTGCGTTTAAATTTGAAACTTGAAGTATTATGGCATATATTCCTGCAAAACCTAATAAACTCGGACTTATCCAACTGAAAGATATCGATCTGCACGAAATTGCACCCTTTATCGATTGGGTGTTTTTCTTTATGGCATGGCGGATGCCGGGTAGGTTTGATGGAATTGAAACTGTTCACGATTGTGAGTCCTGTAAAATGAGCTGGCTTCACCAGTTTCCGCTTGCCGACCGTCCCAAAGCTGAAGAAGCACTCAAGCTGTACAAAGATGCTCAGGAAATGCTGCGGCAAATGGTCGACGATAAAATTGTGTTGGTGAATGCAAGTTTTGGTATTTTTCAGGCTTATGCGCTGGACGATGATATTTTTATTGAAAATGACGACGAAACCATAACGCTGCCCATGCTTCGGCAACAACATGCCGCTACCGATGGATTTTGCTATTCGCTGGCCGATTTTGTGGCACCCGAAAATGATTATGTCGGTGCATTTGCAACCAGTATTCAGGGTGTCGAAGCCTTTGCCGAAAGTTTCGAAAAAGACGATGATGTGTATCGTTCTATTTTGGCAAAAACACTCTCCGACCG
>CAZTDH010000408.1:0-1944 GCA_964612615.1 uncultured Paludibacter sp.
TCTTTGTTGTTTGAATTAATAATGTAACAATGTTGCATTTTTTGTTTGAAAAATTAGAGTTGTAGTGATTAAGGATTTGACGCTTTTATATAAATAGTTCTTCGGATAAACAAAAATTGAAGATTTGTGTCAGATTTTTCTAATTATCATACTATTAAGTAAATGTAAAGAAATTATTTATTTTGTACTAAACAAAGCGTTAATAATTTACTTACAATTCACTTACAAAAAGGCTTTAATTATCTGATATACTGTACCAAAATATAGTTTCAGGGACTAGTGTCCTTACGGATGTGCAAGTTCGAGTCTTGTTTTGGGTACAGTAAAGTAAATCAGCTAATTAAGGCGATTGTAAGTAACATTACAGTCGCTTTTTTTGTTTTCTGAGATGGCAAAAATGGCAAACTATTCTCGTCTCACTTTTTTATTACTGTCCCAGAAACTGTTGCCACAACATTATAAAACACAAACTACTTACTATTTAACTCTTCCTCCACACACCCAGGATTTCTTATAGTAATTTTCGTCCAGATCGCTAACGATAACGCCCTTTGATACTGAAGCGTGAATAAACTTGTTGTGTTTGAGGTAAATACCTACATGATTTACGTAAGCATTTGATTTATTACTGGTACTGAAAAAAACCAAATCGCCTTCTCTTAATTGATGTTTGTGGATTTTCCGACAATTATTTTTGAGTAAAGCGGATGTGTTTCGTTCAATTGTTTTGCTGTAAACCGTTTTGTAAATTTCGAATACCAAACATGAACAGTCAAGCCCACTTTTTGAACAGCTAGCATCTGCATAAGGTACATACAACCAAGAGGCAGCCTCTTTGTATAATGCGAAATTATCCCGGCATTCTTTTTTTAGTCCTAATGATTGATATAAATTCTTTTTTAATTCCAATTGTTGAGTTGAAATACAACTGAACAACAACAATGAAATTCCACAGATAAAAAGGTTTTGAAGACTGATTTTTTGGTTAAGAAATAGCATTATTATTTTAAATATATTGAATTTTATAGTGGATTCTTTAATAGAATTGGTGACTTTCGGGATTCGTTACAAATTTATAAATTATTTCTTGTTTCGTAAATGATATTCATCATTATTTTTGCATAACTACCCGTTATTTCAATCCTTTTATTACTTTTGCTCTAGCATTTTTCAAACAGTCATCTACCAACTAACTGATGAATACTCCCAGCATCAAAAAACTCTACTTCAAGGATACGTCTTTTGCAAATCTGATGACGCACCGGATTTATAATATCTTGTTGTATGCCAGTAAGTATGATGCTTTTGTGTTGGAGGAAGATGGGCGTATTGATGAATTAATTTTCAACGAATACACTTCGCTAAATCTACGTTATCCACCTCGCTTTACACTAGTTTCAAACGAAAAAGAAGCCAATGCACTGCTCAAAGAACGCAAGTTTGAACTAATAATTTCCATGCCCAGCGGCGACAGTATTAATCCGTTTGAATGGGCAAAGCGTGTTAAAACGCAATTTCCTCATATTCCGATTGTGGTGCTCACACCGTTTTCAAAATCAGTGTCGCAACGTATTGCCAATGAGGATGTTAGTGCTATTGATTATGTGTTCAGCTGGTTGGGAAATTCGGATATTTTGTTGGCAATCATCAAGCTGATTGAAGACAGAATGAATGTGGAGGAAGATGTGAAAGAGGTTGGTGTTCAAGTGATTATGTTTGTTGAAGATTCAATTCGCTGGTATTCCTCCATTGTACCTCACCTTTATAAATATGTGTTTAAGCAAAGCCGCTCGTTTATGACCGAGGCTTTGAACGAACATGAGCAGATGTTGCGGATGCGTGGTCGTCCGAAAATTTTGCTGGCAAGGTCGTACGAAGAGGGAATGAGTATTTACAAAAAATACCGACAGAATATGCTGGGCGTTATAACCGATGTGAGTTATC
>CAZTDH010000409.1:0-1942 GCA_964612615.1 uncultured Paludibacter sp.
TTAACCTAAACCTTAACTATGAAAAATTTATCTGTTTGTTTACTTTGCAAAAGTGCCAATAATTTTTCAAACATACAAGATGTTTCGACATAATTATTCAAATTATTTCAAAAACCCGTGTTGAATTAATGGTTTTTTTGGCGTAATTTATTCATTATTAGCTTTGTGTGTATCTGACAATTAGTAGGTTAAATAATGCAAAAAACCATTTCTTTCGTATTTTGATTATATAATGTACCTTTGTAAAGTAAAAATTAAACCAGAAAAGAATGAATTCAAACGAACAAACCGTCGGTTCAACGGACTTTAAATCCGCTTTGAACGACAAAAAACTTTTTATTGAGACCTATGGCTGCCAAATGAACGTAGCCGATAGTGAAGTAGTAGCTTCCATTATGCAAATGGATGGTTTTGCCCTGACGGACAAAATTACCGATGCTGATGCAATATTTGTAAATACCTGTTCGGTGCGCGATAATGCCGAACAGAAAGTTATTCAAAGATTAAAGTACTTTCAGTCGTTGAAACGAAACAAAAAGAAACTCGTAATTGGCGTAATTGGTTGCATGGCCGAACGTGTAAAGGAAGAGTTGATTGACGAACACGGTGTGAATATTGTAGTTGGACCCGATGCATACCTTGATATTCCACACCTGATTAACGATGTGGAAAATGGCGAAAAAGCCATTAATGTGGAACTCTCAAAAACCGAGACCTATAAAGATGTATTGCCAACCCGAATCGGAGCATCTATCTCCGGTTTTGTTTCCATTATGCGGGGCTGCGACAAGTTTTGCACTTATTGTATTGTGCCATATACCCGTGGTCGTGAGCGAAGCCGTGATGTGGAAAGCATTTTGAATGAAATCCGCGATTTGCAATCTAAGAATTACAAGGAAGTTACCTTATTAGGACAAACGGTCAATTCGTATTCATATATAAAGGAAGATGGAAGCGTGATTGATTTTCCGGAATTATTGAAAATTGTAGCCGAAGCTGCTCCCGAAATGCGCATCCGCTTTACATCGCCTCATCCAAAAGATATGACCGACGAAACACTGGAAATGATGGCTCGTTATCCCAATATTTGCCGCTACATTCATTTGCCGGTTCAATCGGGAAGCAACAAGATTCTGGAACTTATGAACCGAAAATACACCCGTGAATGGTATTTGAATCGTGTTGAAGCTATGCGGCGCATTATGCCGGATGTGGCCATCGGCACAGACATTTTCTGCGGTTTTCACAACGAAACCGAAGAAGATCATCAAGAATCGTTGTCGTTAATGCGTGAAGTAAAATTCGATATGGCATTTATGTTTAAGTATTCTGAACGACCAGGGACTGTTGCGGCCAAGCGTATGCCTGATAATGTACCTGAAGAAGTAAAATTGCGTAGACTGGCTGAAATCATTGATTTACAGCAAACTATTGCAAATGAAAGCAACCAAAACGATGTTGGTAAAATTTTTGAAGTGCTGGTGGAAGGTTTCTCAAAACGGTCGAAAGAACAAATGGTCGGTCGGAGTTCGCAGAGTAAAGTGATTATTTTTCCCCGTCAGGGCAGACATATTGGCGAAACTGTTCGGGTGAAAGTAAATAGTGCATCTTCTGCAACGCTTATTGGGGAAGTGGTGGATTGATATTATAGAGTTGTATTGAATGTTTCTAATTAAAGAAATTTTTCCGTAATCATTTGCGTGATTAAAATCTATTGCTTACTTTTGTGGAACTTTTCAAAAAAAGAAACAAACTCTCACAAAGTACTTATATTCAACAAATTACAAACTATCGAGTAATATAAATTAAAACAAAAATCTATGTGGTTAATTGATTCCTCTATTGGGCGAAAGCTTATTATGAGTATCACGGGAACTTTTCTCGTGCTGTTTTTACTTTTTCACAGTTGTATGAACATTGTGGTGATTATTTCACCGGCGGG
>CAZTDH010000410.1:0-1941 GCA_964612615.1 uncultured Paludibacter sp.
TGACCTCACTCCAACTCCCTCCAGACCTCTCTCCTTCCGATAAATCGGAATACTCTCTCCAAAGGAGAAAGTAAACGGAAAAAAGTTGTTTTGAGGGAGAATTCTGGTTTAGGAAGGTTGGCTCGTTTTAATATGTTTGTTTTGTTTTTTTATTTTTCTATTTTTCTAAATCAATCTCACAAATCTCAATCACCCGATATTCCCCTCCTTGGAGGGGTTAGGGGAGGTCTGAGGTTTATTTTATGCTGACCTCACTCCAACTCCCTCCAGGGAGGGAGAGTTCTGGCATAAGAGGCTTTGCTTATTTAATAATGTATTTTCTATTGTATGTATTTATATTTCAATTCTCAATCAGTCGCAAAAAATTTGTTTACCCGAAGTTCCCCTCCCTGGAGGGGTTAGGGGAGGTCTTTTAAAGTTTGGCACCTCTACCTGTAATTTGTTTTATTCGATTATTTTTTATGAATTGCAAATGTACTAAAATTATTTTTTAAACAAACAATCGAATTAAGTAAAACCCCCTACTTTGCCATTTTGTTACTCATCTGATGAGTCGAAGTCATCTGATGAGTTGAAATTCAAAAAAAAATCAATTTTTCGCAATTTTTTTTATTTTAAATTGTTAGCAGATTTAAATTAATTTCTTATTTTTGCATTGCGAAAAAAATAAGAGATAGTCTCTCCCGAAAAGAGGCTATCTCAAATAACAAAACCAGTCTGAAGTTTACGAAGACATAGAGCTAATCCACTATGCAAGAAAGAATCAATCATTTTTTGAACCATCAGTTTCCCATTTTTCAATGGACAGAAAAGGGAAGATTCTATTATTTCATAATGATTCTAATTTTTGTTGGATTTGCTAATGTTACACAACCATTTGGATTTGTCAACTGGGTGGAATACCACCGGTCGCTGGTATTGACATGCTACATCTTTCTGTTTTTTGGAATGTACCCCATGCTGCATTACCTGCTAAGGTCACTCAATCGCCGATATTTTAGTGCGAGAATCTGGACACGGAAAAAAGAATTTCGGGTTTTTTTGTTCTTTTTTCCCGGAATAACCTGCTTAAGTTGTCTGTATGCCTACTTCACAGTGCCTGGGTTTAAACTGACACCGTACATTTTTGGGGATATTTTGCTTTACAATGGTACTTTGAGTTTAATGTCTGTGCCTACATTTGGATTTTATGTTGATAAAAAACTGAACCCGGCACGACCAATACAACTTTTCGTATATACCCATCCTGTAGTACCAAAAGAGCCTGTCGAACCAGTAAAGTATGTTGAAAGGCTACAAAATACCAAACTGACTCCACGCACTCAACCTAAAGAATCCGGTAAATCCAGGTCATGCCTCACAGAAGAGCAAGCACTGAAAATTCTGCAAAAGCTGACTGAATTGATGGAGACCGAACAACTCTACTTATCGGTCAAATGCAAGTTAGAGTATGTTGCCGCGCATTCCGGCATTCCAAAACATCGTATTTCGGAGGCTATCAATAATTTTTCCGACGATAACTTTTCTGACTTTGTCAATAGATATAGGGTGGAATATGCCTGCCGTTTGTTGGAGAACGGACAAAAACAGCAGTTGAAAGTGGAAGCAATTGGCCGAAACTGCGGATTCGAATCAAGATCCAGCTTTTACAAAGCATTTAAAATGTTTACCGGCAAAACAACGAGTGAATATTTGGCTGATATGGAAAAAATAAAATAACTATCCGTTCTAATACATAAACTAAATTATGAAGGAATTCAACTTCTGTGAACTTTGTATTTCATAACCACAAAAGAAACCACAAAAGCCATATAATGAAATCGTCTTGATTTTTTCTGAAGTGCCATTTTTTTCGGGTTTCGCGAGTTCCAACTCGCGGTATTTCTGAATAATCGCGAGTTGGAACTCGCGAAACCCAATTTAAATCAGCAATATTTACTG
>CAZTDH010000411.1:0-1931 GCA_964612615.1 uncultured Paludibacter sp.
TTTTAAACATATCAAAAAGTAAATAGCCCATCAAAGCACCGTAAATTGTACTTATATACGGACTTGAAGTAATCGGACAAGTGCCACTGGCACAGCCTACGAAATGGGAATATGCAAATCCGGCAATTCCACCTACAATTATTCCCGCAATTTTCAGAATGTGCTTTTTTATAAATGCTGTCATTTTTTGATGTTGTATTAAATACACTGACATGTTCTGATACAATCAATTATCTGAACTATCTGCTTGTTTTTTAGTGAGTAATAACAGTTTTTTCCATCGCGCCGGCAATTCAAGATTCCTTTAGCCCGCATATCGGTAAGGTGATGCGAAAGAAGAGATTGCTCGCAATTTAGCTGTTCAAGCATTTGACTAACACTCAGTTCTTCTGTTTCGGCAAGGAGCGAAATTACACACAAGCGCGTTCCCTGAGAAATGGCTTTTAATGAATAAGCAGCCTGCTCCATTAACTGGGGATTGAGAATTTGATTCATGATTTATAATTTGTGCAAATATATGAACATATATTCATATATAAATATTTTTCCGGTGTTTTTTAGAAATATTAGCTATAAAATGAAATGATAACTAAATTCAACTAGTTTCCGGCAAATTTTGAATGAAAATTTTGAAGAAAAAAGTATCTTTGTGAGCTAAATTTCAAATGATGACTAGTTCGAAGACAAGGATATGCACTAATTTTATAACCGAACTTGATGAAGCTATCGGAAAGCAAGCTGCTGAAAGCATTTATGTGCTGGTAGATACCAATACCGAAAAGCTTTGTTTGCCAACGGTTATGCAGTCTGAAAAACTTAAGGGTTGCCATGTGATTACGATTCCGAGTGGGGATGAAAATAAAAATGTAGAATCGGCTGTCAGAATCTGGAACTACCTGAGTGAGAATGGTGCGACGCGTAAGTCGTTGATGATTAATGTGGGAGGCGGTATGATTACTGATATTGGTGGGTTTACGGCTTCAACATTCAAACGTGGCTTGCGCTATATCAATGTTTCAACAACTTTACTTGGAGCTGTGGATGCTGCTACAGGTGGAAAAACAGGAATAAATTTTGGTGGATTGAAGAATGAAATCGGAGTTTTTGCTCCGGCCGAAACGGTGCTGATTGATATTGAGTTCTTTAAAACATTAGATGATGCCAATCTTCGCTCAGGCTATGCCGAAATGGTGAAACATGCGCTGATTGATACACGCGATGAATGGAATGAAGTGCTGAAATTTGATTTGGAAAGAATTGATTTTGATAAACTTAAGGTGCTTTTGCAACGAAGTTTCAAAATAAAGGAGCGAATTGTTGAAGAAGACCCATTCGAAGCTAATATCCGTAAAGCACTGAATTTAGGTCATACGTTCGGCCATGCCTTTGAAAGCTATTCATATAGGGTGAAACGTCCGGTTTTACACGGTTATGCCGTGATGTGGGGATTACTTTGCGAGTTATATTTATCGTTTGTGAAACTCGGTTTTCCAAAAGATGATTTATTGAAGCTAAAATATTTGATTAAAGAAAATTACGGAACATTTGAGTTTAGTTGCAAGGAATATGAAGCTTTGTTTGAATTGATGACTCACGATAAGAAAAACGAGACTAAAGAAATTAATTTTACACTTTTGGGAAATGTTGGCGATATCCAAATCAATCAAACGGCTACGAAAGATGAAATTTTTGAGTGTCTGGATTTTTTCAGAGAAGGATAAAGAAATTTATGATTTACGATTTTAAATTGAATTTGATATGGGAAAAACATTAATAATCGGGGCGAGCAATAACCCTGAGCGTTATGCTTATAAAGCTGCAGAACGGTTGTTGGGACATGGATATGAAATTGAACTGATTGGTAAAAGACCTGAGGTGATTTTTGATAAAACAATTGATACCGAAAAGAAAGAATTTGAAGATATAGACAC
>CAZTDH010000412.1:0-1927 GCA_964612615.1 uncultured Paludibacter sp.
GTTTGTGCATCGGTAAGAGGTACCAAAGTATGACCGTTTGGCATGCGGTAATATAGCACAAAAGCGCTCACACCCAGATTATTGAACCATTTGGCAAAATCTTTGCCTTCGTGACGAAAAGCTACACCACTGTAACCACCACCCGGACAAATTAAAACGGCTGTACCGTTTGCTTTTTCTTTTGGTGCAGGAAAAGCAAGCATCCTTGGTTCAGATATATTCATTAAAAAGCCTGAATCTCTAAAGTTTTCAGGTATTGTCAGTTCATTACTTTCTTTCGGACCGTTTGTATAAAGTTTGATAGTTTCCTGTGAAAAACCTACATTTGTTATCATAAATGATAAAATAAATAAGTAAAAAATTTGTTTCATAATTTTTAAAATTAAAGGATTATTTTAGTTCCGGAATCGGTATGTATCTGGTCGGCACGGGTAATAACCACCTGCTTTACACCAGCATTCAAAGCTTCAAAAGAGTTTTCAAGTTTGGGAATCATCCCTCCGTTTATAATTCCATCGGCCACATATTGTTCAAAAAGGGTAGGTGTAATGTTGGCAATAACACTGTCATCATCAGTTTCGTTCATCAGCACACCTTTTTTCTCAAAGCAATACACCAGAGTTACTTCAAAATATCTGGCTAATGCTTTGGCAGCTTCGCCCGCAATGGTATCAGCATTGGTATTGAGCATATTACCTTTCTTATCGTGGGTAAGCGGTGCCAATACAGGAACAATTCCTTTAGAGATTAATTCTGCCAAAATGTTAGCATTCACCTGTTTTACATCACCTACAAAACCGTAATCCACATCCTTTACCGGACGTTTCTCGGAAAGCATGTAATTCATATCGGCACCTGTTAATCCTAATGCATTCACATCTATAGCCTGTAAACCGGCTACAATCTGCTTATTCACCAGTCCACCGTAAACCATGGTTACCACCTTCAATGTTTCCTCGTCGGTAATGCGACGGCCATTCACCATTTGGCTTTCGATACCAAGCTTGGCAGCAATAGCAGTTGCTGAGCGCCCACCACCATGAACAAGCACTTTATAACCGTCTATTTTTGAGAAATCGGATAATAATTGTTTCAGACTTGCCGGCTCTTCCACAATTTTGCCTCCAACTTTTACAACTGTAAGTTTTTCCATATTTAACCGCAAAGTTCGCAAAGATATCGCAAAGTTTTTCAGAGAAAATGTATTATTTCTCTGCGTAATACTCAGCGTGCTCTGCGTTTAAAATTAAAATTGAATCAACGAATGAATATCTTTTGCTCCTTGTAAACGTGGACGACCATTCAGGAATTCAAGTTCTATCAAAAAGCTGATGTAGATGCCATTATGCGTAAAATTACTTAGCAGTTCTAATGCAGCATTAGCACTCCCACCGGTTGCAAGCAAATCGTCGTGAAGCAGAACCACATCATTTTCTTCAATTGAATCTTTATGAATCTCCAGT
Organism: uncultured Paludibacter sp.; assembly: GCA_964612615.1. GTDB lineage: Bacteria > Bacteroidota > Bacteroidia > Bacteroidales > Paludibacteraceae > Paludibacter. Next base: position 1,464 of record CAZTDH010000412.1, read on the forward strand.
GAATCGGTTCCGTATTCCAATTCATATTCTATTTTGAATGTTTCTGATGGTAATTTCCCTGGCTTGCGAAGCAAAACGAAACCTGCCCCGAGTTTATACGCCAGAATACTTCCCAGTACAAAACCACGACTTTCAACTCCTACAACTTTAGTTATACCTTTGTCTTTATAGTAGTAATACAATTCGTCGGCAATAAAATGAAGTACTTCAGCGTCTTTCATCGCTGTGGTTATATCTTTGAATAAAATTCCCGGTTTTGGAAAATCGGGTACGTTGCGTATCGACGCAGCAACTTGTTCTAAATTCATGGTTTATGCGTTTTCTAATAATCGTTTAATAACAACCTGTGCAGAGATTTCGCGGTTGGCCGCTTCGGGAATTACAATGGATTGAGTACTTTCAATCACCTCATCGGTCACAATCATATTGCGACGCACCGGCAAACAATGCATAAAATGAGCATT
>CAZTDH010000413.1:0-1920 GCA_964612615.1 uncultured Paludibacter sp.
GAGATAGCTTCAGGTGACTGGAGTTCAGACGTGTGCTCTTCCGATCTATCATGTGGCGAGATGAATTACTCAAAGCGTTGAAAAATAAAACATTGGATGAGAAAATATTAGATAGAAATATTGTTCAGATTTTAAATCTAATTCAGAAAACAAATCATTTCAAGAATAATTTCCCGACTTCAAAACCCAATGCTGAAGCCAATGCCAATTTTGCTAGAGTAGCAGCATCAGAAGCAATGGTATTGCTCAAAAACAAGGAGAATACACTTCCATTTGGGCGAAAGATTAAAACTGTTGCTTTATTTGGAAAAACCTCGTATAATTCTATTGCAGGTGGAACTGGCAGTGGGTCAATTAATTATAAACATGCCGTTTCCGTTTCTGAAGGTTTGACAAATGCCGGATATGATGTTTATAAACCTGTATCCTATTTTTATACACATTATATCGATTCGGTTATTGCCAACACAAAACCATCAACCATAACTCCTGTTAATACCTATGATACTAATGTGTGGAAATATCCGAGTTTTTCACCGATTATTTGGCATCCTGAAATAAAAGTTACAGATTTAGATAAATTTGCTGCAAAATCAGATATAGCTGTTATAACATTGGGTAGGATGGCTGGAGAAGGAAGTGACCGAAAAGAGAATGATTTCTTTCTGCTTTCGGAGCAGGAAAAAACCCTGATAAATGATGTTTCAGTAGCTTATCATGCTGTTAACAAAAAAGTAGTAGTGATATTGAATATCTCAGGAGTAATCGAAACTGCTAGTTGGTGTGATAAAGTAGATGCCATAATCACAGCTTGGCAACCAGGTCAGGAAGTTGGAAATGCGGTAGCTGATATTTTGAAAGGTAAAGTGAATCCTTCGGGAAAATTACCAATGACATACTCGATTAAATATACTGATGAACCTTCTTCAAATTCATTTCCCGGAGAACCAAAAAACAATCCGGTTATTTCCTTTTATAATGAGGGCATCTATGTGGGGTACCGTTATTTCGATACATTCAAAGTTCCAACGGCTTACGAATTCGGCTTTGGATTATCTTACACTACATTTGAAGTCTCTGATTTAAAGCTATCTTCAAATACTTTTGCAGATAAAATTACTGCAATTGTGATGGTAAAAAACACAGGTATAAAAGCCGGAAAAGAAGTAGTGCAGCTTTATCTTTCTGCACCAAACACAGAGATTGAGAAACCACTTCAGGAGCTAAAAGGATTTCAAAAAACCAAGCTATTAAAACCAGGAGAAAGTCAACTGATAACTTTTGCACTGGACAATCGCTCACTGACATCTTATTGGTCAGGAATTAATGCGTGGGTTGCCGATAAAGGTGCATATGAAGTCAGCATCGGAGTTTCATCAAAAGATATTCGTCAAAAAGCAAAATTCTCTTTGCCACAAAGCATAATAGTTGAAAAATGTAATAATGTTTTATATCCAAATCTTAAAATAAAAGAAATGTCCTCATTAACAAAAAACTAATAAGTCATGAAAAAACTCATTTTTATATTTAGTATTGCAATCGCACTATCAATTGGAACGATATCTGCTTCAGCATTAAAACTTCCATCATTGGTAGGAAGTCACATGGTTCTTCAACAGCAAACTACCGTTATCGTTTGGGGTTGGGCAAAACCAAATTCAGTAGTTAAAGTTTCGGAGAATTGGTCAAAAAGCACTAAAAGCACAACTGTTCAGAACGATGGTAAGTGGAAATTGGAACTACAAACTCCCCAAGCTGGTGGACCTTACGAAATGAAAATCGTAGGTGATACTACTATAATTTTGAAAGATATTTTGATTGGTGAAGTGTGGTTATGCAGTGGGCAATCGAACATGGCAATGACTATGAATGGTAATAGTTCACAACCAGTCGAAAATTCAAATGATGATATTGCACTAA
>CAZTDH010000414.1:0-1901 GCA_964612615.1 uncultured Paludibacter sp.
ATGCGCGCCGATGTGGATTTTATGGCGGTAAGTCACAATCTTATTATTTTGGAAGAAGGAGCTAAAGCCCAATTATTGGTTTGCGATCATACGGTGGACGAAGTTCGTTTTCTGTCGAACCGCGTAACCGAGGTATTCGTTGCTGAAAATGCCACTTACGAACACTACAAACTGGAAAATACACACAATAAAACCACCAATCTGTCAACTTTATTGATTGACCAGGCTACTTCGTCAACGGTGTTGGCGAATGTGATTACGCTTCACAACGGCGTTACGCGCAACATGATAGAAATTGATTTGGATGGTGAAGGGTGTGAAACTTCACTTTGCGGTATGGTGATTGCCGATAAAAACCAACAGGTTGATAATTTTACGTCTATCATTCATAACAAGCCAAATTGTAATAGCCGCGAGCTGTTTAAATACGTCTTGGACGATACCGCTAAAGGTGCATTTACGGGTAAATTATACGTGGCTAAAGATGCACAAAAAACGGCTGCATTCCAGACTAACCGTAATATCCTGTTGAAAAAAACAGCTAAAATGCGCACCAAGCCACAGTTGGAAATTTATGCAGATGATGTGAAATGTTCGCATGGTGCAACCATTGGCTCACTTGACGAAACAGCTTTGTTTTATATGCGTCAGCGTGGTATACCGGCTGAGGAGTCCAGATTGTTGTTGATGTTTGCCTTTACCAACGATGTGATTGAGAATATCCGCATTCCGGCACTTCAGGACAGGATTAAAATGCTGGTTGAAAAACGTTTGCGTGGCGAATTATCGAAATGCGAAGGTTGTGTTATTTGTCAATAAAAAATAATTGAATCAAAAACCAAGATACTTAGATTTCCCGTGAGTTGCGTTGTAAATAATTACGTAATTTGCGGGAAAATTGTTTGAAAACTATGTTCCTCACGAAAGATCAATTAAAACAGAAATTTGAATTACCTTTGCCGGGGTTGAATTCGCACCTTAAAATGGCACCACAGCATCGAGCTGAGGAATTGAAAAACAACCTGAAATTAAGTCAGGATGCCCGAAAAAGTGCGGTAATGATTCTGTTCTTTCAGGAAGATAATATGCTGAAAATGATTGTTATCCGCCGAAGTGTGTATGTAGGAATTCATTCGGGACAGATTGCTTTTCCGGGCGGACGATATGAGGAAGAAGATGGCGATGTGAGAGTCACTGCGCTACGTGAAATTGAGGAAGAAATAGGAATTCCGGAAGATAAAATTGAAATAATTGGCCGATTATCTGATATTTATGTGCCACCAAGCAATTTTCTGATTAGCGTTTTCGTAGGCTATCTGGCAGAAAAACCTGTTTACAAAATTGACGAACGGGAAGTGGATGAAGTGATTGAAATTCCATTCTTTGACTTTTTCAAACCTGACGTAATTAAACAGAAAGATTTTTACGTCAATTCCATTAAAGCTGTTTCGAATGCCCCGTATTTTGATGTAACTAATGCCGAAATATGGGGTGCAAGTGCTATGGTAATCAGTGAATTACTGGACATATTGAAATCTTAATTTTATTTTCAAATCATCCCATTTTCAAATAAAAAATCATGGCCGAAAAAATTCGTCTCAATAAATTTATCAGCGATAGTGGCATTTGTTCGCGTCGTGAAGCCGACAAGTATATCGAGCAAGGCCATGTTTTTGTAAATGGGAGACGTGCAGAAGTTGGTAGTATGATTGCTCCAAAGCACGATAAAGTGACGCTGAATGGCAATTTGATTGAGGCAAAAGAAGGAACTGATTTTGTATTTATCGCATTCAACAAACCGGTTGGAATTATCAGCACCACTGAAATTGGTGTGAAAGACTCCATCATTGATTATATTGGTTACCACGAACGTATTTTCCCCATTGGACGGCTCGACAAGG
>CAZTDH010000415.1:0-1901 GCA_964612615.1 uncultured Paludibacter sp.
TGGTAGTTACCCGCTCAGGCATGCTTTTTTTGAGCATTAAACCTATTGTTCCGCCAACTATTACTGCTGCTGTGTTTACAAGTGTTCCAATCATTGTTTTTAAATCGTAAAAGTAATTCAGAAGTAAGTAGTAAGAATAATATATTCTTTGCAAGCAAAGCGGCAGAGCCGAGCGGTCGTATTTTAAAATTCCGACCTCTCCCTAAATCCCTCTCACAAGGAGAGGGACTTGGCTGAGTGCAACAACGAAGATATAAGACATTATTTCTTTACCATTACTTATATAAAATTCATCTTTTTAAACTCCGAAGGAGTTAACTGTGCATAACCCCCAATAAAATTGGGGGTAAAGAAGAAAACAAATGCAACCCCGTAGTGGGTTGAACATCTTTGTTATATCGGTTCAACCCACTACGGGGTTGTATTTCAGAGAGCATTCACATCCCCCGGTTGCACTTCGTTTACCGGGGGTTATGCATATTCAACTCCTCCTGAGTTATTTATTCAGACCTTTCGGATTACTCTCAAAACTTATAAAAATTATCAAACCCTATTCCCAAATCAAATCGCCCGTTGGATATGGCCACAGGTTCATCTTCTATGAAAGTCTTCATATTGAATGTACCCGACAGTATGGTTTCGGTTGATTCGGTATCGACATATAATTTCTGAACCCGTTTAAAATAAAGCTCTCCTTCATACACATTCAGCACCTGCGATTTGCCCAAATATATAAGGGTCACTTTGTTATTAGGAACAGTCAGGTTAATGGTACTGTCATTCAGGTTGGTAAGTGCCAAATAATTTTTCGGATTATAGCCCTTTATGCTGAATTTCAGCGTCAAAGGTTCACCTTTCCATCTTCCACTGAATCGAAGATTAAAAGTATCAGCGGTAATTATAATTTTGGCAGGCATATCGTTATAAATCGAAACATAAGGTGAGCGATCAATATAAGCTCCAAAGGTATTATAGCCCCACTCCGAATACTCAGGCAAACCCGGATTATTCTTATCTTCTATAAAAGTAGAACTATTCAGGTCGCCAAAATTACATCCGCTGAACAAGCCAACCGCTAAAAGCAGTATTAAATTAAACTTTTTCATATTGTTATGTCTTAATTATTTGAATGGAATACTTACCGAAAACGAAAAGCCTGTCAATACGCCGATATTCAGTATCGAAGAATTGTTCTGAGTGAGCAGCCTGGAAGGCAGGTTGAGTTCAAAGTTATACTTTAGCTTGTTCGGCTTACCAAATTTTACGCCCACCGCTGTATAAAATGTAGAATAAAGCGGATTTGGATTTACACCGGCTTTAGTCATGATTAATTGCTTATAGGCATCCATAGAGCTGTTCAGAAAAACGATATCAGATGTTGAATTGAGAAGAAACCCGAATTCGGCACCTACTTTGGCATACAAACTCAGCGAATTCCACCGCCAGGGGATATACGTCAGCTCAACGGGAACGCTCAGATAATAATTATCCTGACTTAGCTCCTTCACCTTTGCGTATTCAGTTGCATCGCTGGTCTGATTATAAAGCAAATAAAAAGCATTATTATCGGTTGCCAATCCGGAGGCTAAACTGCTGTACACATCCGAAAACCGCAATCCGGTACTCACACATAGTTTATCACCGGCAAACAAATACTCAGGCTTTACCCCAAAATAGGATACCTGAAGGTTATCATACGGAGCACCATAATTGCTGTATCCATAATCGTAATACGACCAGGCCGTTTTGCGGATTTGCCATCGGGAATCAATGGCATTACCCACCGAACCAAACATACCGACTTCTACATTTACCGAGAGCTTTTTCGCTTCGGGCTCTACAGCGTAACATGCAAAAGTGCTTATGATAAGCACAAATGCTGATAATAAAAATAGTCTCAT
>CAZTDH010000416.1:0-1896 GCA_964612615.1 uncultured Paludibacter sp.
TCGAAATATAAATTCGTTGCATGTGATCATCGTATTTCCGCTCGCCAAACGAAAACCGGGTGGCAAGTGTAATTGATTGTTGCAACAAGGAATTGTAAGTCAAACTACCTTGCTGCATTGGCATAGAAGCATTGGCAAAGAGACGGTTATGATGTAAATATAACGTGCTTTCAATATTAGGTGACCAATCGTTTGAAATTGAATATAATATTTCACTTCGTTCGGCTATTTTTCCGGCAGATTTTCCGGCAAATACCGAACTTGAAATATCTTCATCGCCTGTTATCAATGGATTTTCGCGAAACAGAAAATCATTATAATTATAATCTATCCGGCGAAAATCGTAAGTGTAATACATACTCATTATTCTGTGTTTGTCTCCCGGCAGTTTAATCTGAAATCCAAACGAATATTTCGGATTCTGATTCTTTGTTCCCATGCCCAAATACCCGTTAAAGGAAATGGTTTTTGAAAGTTTCTCATTGGTTCGGAACGGCAATGTCAGACGCAATCCTTCCAAATCGGTGATTCGGATAATTTGTTCCACCTTGCCCAAATCAATTTTGCCAAAATCCATATAACCGGTAAACATCACATCGGCAATCCATTTGGCTGTGCGCAACAAAGGTGTATTATTCAGGTCTTTCAACTTATCATCAAGGGTCTCGCTACTGTAATTGCTATTAGCAAAATTGCCGTATGGTTTTGAAATAGAATCGGTAGAATGATAAATAGCAGTGCGTTTTACAAAAATTTCGGGTTTCGGGTGAAGGCTGTCGGCAAGTAATTCGTAATTCATGCTCAGTGCCATATCTTCCGATTGACGAGTCCAGCTTTTGTCCGTTTTTTGTTCGAAACTCTCCGCGATTCGGAGGTTATGAATGTAGTTGATATTGGCTTGATTTGGCAGTTCAGCTTCAATTCGGGTCAATGCCAGCGAAGTGGAATCAATCCATAGTTTCCCAACGAATGCAAGGTTTTTGGCATTTTTGGTACGGAAATGAATTTCATATTGTTTGCCGAATTCAGAAAGTACACTGTCGGCCAGAAAATAATCGTAATAGGCATAACCTGCATTGGCAAGCGGACTAATCATGTTTTTTCCAAAAACAGTAACAGAATTTTCATAGAAATTAAGCTCGGTTTCCATAGTTCCAAGCATTTTTTCGAGAATTTTCATGCCACTTTCGGGTGACGAAAATATATTTTTCGACAATACTCTTCTCTCTTTGGGAGTTATTTCAAATTTGCTTTCAGCCATATACAATGGCAAAATCAGTGAAGAATCGGCTTTCGAAATATTTCCTGTTTTCAGTTGGTCAAAAATGCGTTTGCTCAAGGTTAGTTGATTGACTTTATTTAATAAAATCAGGTTTTGTTCGGTGCTTTGTGAGCTGAATCCCGCTTGTCGGCTGACATCATTTACTTTTCGCAACATCCGAACTTTTTTCATCAATTCAAGCGCCGGATTTGCTCCCGGAATGATAAAAGCTTCCTGCAATAGCGTATTTTCTTCTTCCAATTCAACCTGAACGCCTACACTTTGTCCCGGCTTTACTCTGATTTGCTGTGTTTTATATCCAACAGACGAAAAAATAAGTTGAGATTCTTTTCCGGTATAACGAATCAAAAAATAGCCTTCCTCATTACTTTGTGTTACTTTATCAGTGTTTTTAAGGCTAATATTTACCTGTGGAACAGGACTTCTGTCAGTTTTGTTAAGTATCTGCCCAACAACTACAGTTTCCTCGGCTACAGCAAATGAACTTGCAAATAATAAAATTATCAGCAATAATTTGGAAGTGTATTTTTTGTTTATCAAAATCATTTTTCGGGGTTTTCAATTTCATCAATTTGCTCATCTGTTTTTTTTCTATAAATCGGATGGCAATCCAA
>CAZTDH010000417.1:0-1895 GCA_964612615.1 uncultured Paludibacter sp.
TGCCATATCTCATTTCGAGTTTTTTTATGCTATAAACAGCGATAAGCGGTTGACAATTGACAGTTAACAGTTAACAGTGGCAGTAAACAAGAAATTCCTTTCATTTTTAAATCTTCTAATCAACACAATAAACCTCTAATCAACTAATCATCTAAACAACTAAACTTCAAAACAACAATGCGTTACTTTCTAATAGCCGGTGAGGCGTCGGGCGATTTACATGCTTCAAATTTGATGCATGAGCTACGAAATGCGGATTCAGAAGCTGAGTTCTGCTTTTTAGGTGGTGACCTTATGTTGGCACAGGGTGGAAAGTTGGTGAAACATTATCGCGATATGGCTTTTATGGGTTTCTGGAATGTGCTAAAAAATGCACCGGCAGTTCTCCGAAACATAAACGATTGCAAAAAAGCCATCATTAATTTTCAACCCGATGTGGTTATTCTGATTGATTATCCGGGTTTTAATCTGCGAATTGCAGAGTTTGTAAAGGAAAATCTGAAAACACCGGTTTATTATTACATTTCTCCGAAAATATGGGCATGGAAAGAAAGCCGTATCAAAGATATTAAACGCTATGTGGATAAAATCTTTAGCATTTTTCCTTTCGAAACTGAATTTTATGCCCGACATAATTATCAGGTGGAATATGTTGGCAATCCGACTGTTGAGACGATTCTTAATCGCCCGAATCAGGAGCAGACTTTTGATCAGTTTTGCGAACAAAACAATCTGAATAAAAAGCCGATAATAGCCATTTTGGCCGGTAGCCGAAAGCAGGAAATTTCAGGATGTCTGCCCCGGATGATTGATGCTGCTTTAATTTTTGATAATTATCAGACTGTTATATCCGGAGCTCCCGGAATTGATCCGCTGTTTTATTACAAGATGGTGAGTGGTAAAAATATTCCGGTTATATTTGGAAAAACATACGAATTACTTCAACATTCCAGAGCAGCCATTGTCAATTCAGGAACTGCCACACTCGAAACCGCTATAGTCGGAACTCCGCAAGTGGTGGTTTATTCTGTTATGCTTGGCAAAATTGCCATGTTTCTGGGTAAATTCATCGTCAAAGTTCCGTATATTTCACTGGTTAATCTGGTGGCGGGAAGAGAAGTGGTGAAAGAGTTGATGGCACATCATTTTACAGTTGAGAATGTAGCCAAAGAATTAGAAAAGCTCATCTATCATCAAACTTACCGAAACATCATGTCTGAGGGCTACAAAGAGATACTTCAAACACTGGGCGAACCTGGTGCTGCTGAACGCGCAGCAAAATCAATAGTCAGAGAGCTTTCATCCAATAAAATGCATTAAATGTGATATTACGCCATCACACACGCCATAGCAATACTGTAGAATTTTGAAGCGGTGGTTTCGCTGCGTGAGGTAAGTACCACCGGTTTGTCAGTTCCCTGAAGCAATCCACCCATTTGTGCCCCGGCAAAAAGCGCCAGCCCTTTGTAGAATGTATTGGCACATTCAAAATTTGGAAAGATAAGAATATCGGCATCGCCCAATACCGGACTTGGCACATTTTTAATGCTTCCGCGTTCGGCATCCAACGCCAGAAATATATCCAACGGTCCATCCATAATCACATCGCCAAATTCACCTTCGCGCCACATCTGCATAATATCCAGATAATCCTGCATATACTGTATTTTCGGATTAGCTATTTCGGTGGCATGAATCAGTGCAATTTTAGGTTTTCTAAGTCCGAATTTATAAGCTGTTTGAATAGCATATTTTATCATAGCTATTCGTTGTAGTAAATTTGGAGAAGGAATAACCACAGGATCACTAAAGAAAATCAGTTTATGGTGGTTTGGAATTTCCATAGCGGCATTGTAGGTCATAACAGTTCCGGGCTTCAAAATACCTTTTTCTTT
>CAZTDH010000418.1:0-1887 GCA_964612615.1 uncultured Paludibacter sp.
GGATTCGGCCAACGTGGAATGGAAGGAAAGTTTGTAGCGTTAAAATATGCCCGCGAAAACAATGTTCCCTGTTTGGGAATTTGTATGGGAATGCAAACCATGTCCATCGAATTTGCCAAAAACGTACTTGGATATGCTGATGCAAACAGCACCGAAATCGATCCAAATACCACTCACAATGTGGTGGATATTATGGACGAACAAAAGAATATACTGGATTTAGGAGGAAGTATGCGATTGGGAGCTTACAAATGTAAATTGAAAAAAGGCTCGAAAGTGTACGACATTTATAAAAAGGAAAATATCAGTGAGCGACACCGTCATCGTTACGAATTCAATAATGCATACAAAGATGAATTTGAAAAAAACGGAATGCTTTGCAGTGGAATGAACGTAGAGTCGGACTTGGTTGAAATTATTGAACTTACATCGCACAAATGGTATATCGGAGTTCAGTTTCACCCGGAATACAGCAGTACGGTAGTAAATCCGCATCCGCTTTTTATTAGTTTTATGAAAGCAGCAATAGAGAAATAAAAGCCCCTAAATCCCCTAAAGGGGACTTTAAAACAGGCTTAGAATATAATAATTAATACTAATTAAAAGCCCCCCTTTAGGGGTTGGGGGCAGCAATAATATAAATATGGATAAAAATACGATTTTTGGGTTTGTGCTGATTGCATTGATTGTCTTAGGATTTTATCAACTAAACAAGCCCAATGAAGCTGAGCAGGCCAAAATAAAAAGATATAACGACTCAATAGCGTTAGTTGAACAAAGCAAAGCCGAAATGGCACGAAAACTGCCTAATGGTGCTGTGTCAAAAGATTCTGTAGCAGGTAAAGATAGTTCGAAAGTTGCTTCAACCGATGCTTATGGTGATTTTGGAGCTTCAGCTAAAGGCGAACAAAAGTTTTACACACTTGAAAATGATCTGGTTAAACTTATATTCTCCAACAAAGGTGGTCGTATTTACTCCGTTCAGCTAAAAAAATACAGCAAACGTGATTCACTCGAAAAAACCTTGCCACTAATCCTGTTTGATAAGGAGGAAAGTAATATGGGATTCACTTTGGTTACCAACAATAACCGGGTGCTGAACAGTTCAAATCTTTATTTCGAACCGGTTTCGGGCGTAACGAAAGATGCCAAAGGAAATCAAACACTTCTTTTGCGTTTAAAAACTTCGGGTACGGCTTATATGGATTTTGCATATACTTTGCCTGCCGATAATTATATGCTCAGCTTTGGAATTAAAGCCAATGGCATGAATAGCGTGATGCCTGCCGGAACCAATTCGCTGGATATGCAGTGGAATCTGCGTGTTCGTCAGCAGGAAAGAGGCCGGAAGTTTGAAGATCGTTATTCGTCAATTGAATATAAATACGTGGCCGACGATATTGAAAAACTGAGCGAAAGCAAAAATGATGAAAAGAAAATTACCAATAAAGTAAAATGGGTAGCTTTTAAGGATCAGTTTTTTAGCAGTATTCTTGTTGCAGACGATGCTCTAAATTCTACCACCCTGAAAAGTACACTTGAAAATGAGAATTCAGGATATTTAAAATCTTATTCCGCCGAAGTAGCAATTCCATTCGACCCAACCGGAAAAACTCCAACTACCTTTCGCTGGTTTTTCGGACCAAATCAGTTTAAAGTGTTGGCTGCTTACGACAAAGGCGTAAACGGTGATTCGGAACTGAAACTGAACAAATTGATTCCGCTTGGTTGGGGTATTTTTGGTTGGATTAACCAATATGCCATTATCCCAATGTTCAACTTCTTCAGCCGGTTTATAGGCAATTTTGGACTAATTATCTTGCTTTTGACCCTGGTAATCAAAGTGGTTCTGTTCCCGTTGACATACAAATCGTATGTTTCGAGTGC
>CAZTDH010000419.1:0-1885 GCA_964612615.1 uncultured Paludibacter sp.
TTCAAGCATCTTGTCTTCGCAAATAGTCCTAACTCCCAGCTGATTATAAATTTTGGTCACTGAAGTTATTTTTGTGTCGGAAAAATTTTCCTCAGAAATATTTAACCATTTGTTTAACTCTTTTTCTGTCTCACTAGTTGCCAATTCAAGTGCATGAATCAAAAGATATGTTTTTTTATTGCAAAGAATATCGCCTCCTATTTTTTTTCCAAAAGTAGCTTTGTCACCATAAACGTCCAACAAATCATCCTTTAACTGGAAAGCCAGTCCTATATTGATGCCAAAATCATACAGATTCTTAGCATCCTCCTCTCCTGCCCCACCAATCCATGCACCGCACTTCAGCGCACATCCCAGTAAAACTGCGGTTTTCAGACGAATCATTTCCAGGTATTCTTCAGCCTTAACTTCGTCACGGGTTTCAAAATCTACATCGTATTGCTGACCTTCACAAATTTCGGCTGCAGTTTGTGAAAATAAATCTAAAACCGATTTTAAATATGTTGCCGGAGTTTTAGCAACCAATTGATAAGAAGCTATTTGCATCACATCTCCCGAAAGAATAGCTGTATTATCATTCCATTTTTTATGCACAGTCGGACGACCGCGACGAACATCGGCCCGATCCATTATATCATCGTGCAGCAAGGTGAAATTATGAAACACCTCCAACCCGAGCGCCGTATTCACAGCCGGTTGTACATCGTCCTGAAACAAATTGCAAGCCATAAGCGTCAATGCCGGACGGATACGCTTTCCCCCCATGCTTAACACATAACCAATAGGCTCATAAAGTCCACGTGGCTCTTTGCTCCAGTTAATCTGTTCTAATTCAGAAGTGATAATATCTTGTATTTCATCAAATGTTTTCATTCAGCACATTTTTAAATCTTCAACTCAATTCATTTTCTATAATCTCAGTCATCACATCTTTAATATCAAGCCCGGCAGCAGCAACCTGTTGTGGAATAAAGCTTGTTTTAGTCATTCCCGGTGTAGTATTTACTTCCAGGAGATTAATCACATCGCCTTCGGAAATAATATAGTCGATGCGAACTATGCCTTTGCAACCTAAAATATCATAAATTGCTGAAGTTAGTTTCTGAACACGTTTGGTCAATGATGCACTAATTCTGGCCGGTGTAATTTCTTCAACTTCGCCTTTGTATTTTGCATCAAAATCGAAAAATTCATTTTTTGGAACAACTTCTGTAACAGGCAAAACCTGAGTTTTATTTTTTGTCTTATAAATACCACAGGTAATCTCCGTTCCAGCCATAAAAGCTTCAATCAAAACTTCATTACCTTCGGCAAACGCCTTAGCAATAGCTGGTTGAACTTGCTCAGTCGATTTCACTTTAGTTACACCAAAACTACTGCCACCCACGTTCGGTTTCACGAAGCATGGAAAACCTATCTTTTGAGCCACCTCTTCGTTAGAAACTATCTGCCCTTCACGCAAGACCAACGATTCGGACACCTTTACACCAAAGCCTTTCAGATACTGATTACAGGTAAACTTATTGAAAGTAACTGCAGCAGCCAACACACCGCAACACGAATATGGGAGACCGATTAATTCAAAATATCCCTGAAGAATTCCGTTTTCGCCCGGTGTACCATGAATGGTAATATACGCAAAATCAAAGTTTATTTTTTTACCTTCGCGAATAAAACTAAAATCGTTTTTATCTATGACAATTTTCTCATTTTCAGACCATTCAACCTGCCATGTTTTTCCAACAATAGTTACAATGTAAAGGTTGTAACGCTCTTTGTCCATAAACGAATACAAGCCTGCTGCACTCTTCAGCGAAACAACTACTTCCGACGAATCTCCAGATCGGAAGAGCACACGTCTGAACTCCAGTCACCTGAAGCTATC
>CAZTDH010000420.1:0-1874 GCA_964612615.1 uncultured Paludibacter sp.
ATAAAATAAATGATTGTTGAAACAAAAGCAGGACTGCCGTTGTGATTTGAAAACGATGCAAATTTACTACAATATTTTATACTAACAAAATATTGTCGTGTTTTTATTTAATAAAGTTTTGAATAAATCGTTTGCTGAGAAATTCTTAAGTAATAATGAATTATTGTTGATATATTTTTAAATTCTTTGTTTCCTGACCCCCAAACCCCCAAATGGGGGCTTAAGAGTGCCACTAAGAGGCGATTTAGGTTTTATATTAGAGACTATGTCTTAAAGCCCCCATTTGGGGGTTTGGGGGTCATAACTAAAACATATCATTAAATATTATTGATTACTTATATCTTGTCTGAAAAAATAGTTATTGGGTATTTCGGCGTTTCAGCTATTCCTCTTTCTTGGCATCTGAAAGCAGATACTTCAAAATAATCGCCTTTTGTTCATCAGTTATTTTTGCTTTTTTCTGCATCTTGTCTACAATTACTGGCCATTGTTGTGACGTATATTTAGACGGCTCATTAAGTTTATGACAACGTATGCAGCTTGTACTGTATAATTGTTTACCGCTTCCAATAGAATCATTTGCAGTTTTAAGCGTTAGTGAATCGGTTTGATTAGCGGCAAAGAGCGATGCTGCACTTGCTAATACCAAACCTGCAGCGAGTGAATAAAGTCGTTTTGAGTTCATGTTTTTAATTTTTAATTATTATTTAAGTCCTTCATTTCCGGTGTCGAGTACAGCTTTCCACTCTCCTTTGGCATTTTTCTGCCAAAAAGTGGTGTAGGTTCCTTCTTCCAATAGTTTTTTTGTTTTACGATCAATAAGTTTATAAGTTCCATAGGTGTAACCAAGTTCACCCGATTGGGCAACTTTCGCAAATGACGGTTCCCAGGTAAGTGTGTAAGTTGTGTCGGTATGACTGAGCAACAGTTTGCTAATTGCAACATGCCCTTCGACTGGTGGACGGTGAGAACCTAACATAACTCCGGCTGAATCAAAAAACGCCAAAAAAGCAGCATTTCTTCCTTCTTTGGCAGAAAGAGCCGAATAGTAACGGTCTGCATCGGTCAGTGATTTTGAATCAACAACTTGTTTTTGTGTACAGGAAATAAATAAAGCGGCTATAATTACAGCTGTTGAAAGAATTTTTAGCTTCATACGTCAAATCGGATTATGTTCGGATTATTGATAAAAAAATTGTCTATATCAGGGCGTTTCCTTTTGGGTGAAACATCGATATTATACTCAACCTTAACCAGATTATTTTGTTTACCTATTTTTAAACGGTCGAATTGTATACCATTTTCCTTCAACTCATTCTCCAGTTTGTCAATACTGTATCGGGTTGAATCGAACTGAATTTCATAGTTTTTTATTTGATGTACATTGTCAACAATTGTTTCTATTTTAGTGAGTGCAACCAGCACCAACAACACAACCAAAACCACCAGCGAGGCAAGTCCATAATGTTTTAGCCCAATGCTCATACCAATGGCAGCTGCCATCCATATTAATGCTGCTGAAGTAATTCCACGTACAGTATTTCCCTCTTTAAAAACAACGCCTGCACCTATAAAACCTATACCGGTTACTATATTTGAGGCTATACGGTCGCCACTTGATAGTGAAACTGAAAGTATGCTGAACAAGCAGGAACTTACTGAAATGAGAATCATAGTACGAAATCCCGCAGGTTTATTGTGGTATTCGCGTTCCACACCAAGTATTGCTCCGGCTGCCAATGCTCCGAGTATTTGAAAAATCTGTTCGGTTTCGAGTTGTATCATGATACAGGTTTTAAATATATAACACAAAATTAGCAAAAATGATTGGTCAACCAAAATTCTTTCATTAGTTTTGCATAGTAATTAAAAAC
>CAZTDH010000421.1:0-1871 GCA_964612615.1 uncultured Paludibacter sp.
TGGCAATTGCCCGAACGATACCTCTGATGCCCGGAAGATGTATATCTCCATCACAGCATTCTAAATCCTGATATTCCATGATAGGTCTCAATAAACAAAAATAGGTTGCTTTCTCGTAGCTTCCGCCAAATTGAAAAAAGAGACCTCCAAAAGGGTCTCTTTTTTTGTGCCCGTAAGTCACGGTTTGCCTGTCCGTCTGTTTGGCAAACTTCAGATAATCAATCATTTTGCTTATTATTTACACTCCAATCTGCTATTGTTCACTATATTCATACAAAATAATTTGGCAATAAATTATGGCAAAATTTGCTTTCAAATATGCTACCACCTTTTTTTGAAATGCTACTGTGGATTATGTGATGAAAAATATATCAATAATAATTCCCATTTACTTAAATCCCTCTCATTAGCTAAAAGAAATCATTTTTTCTTAGTCCACTTGAAGAACCAATGATCAGTGTAAGCTCAGCTTTGCCGCTTGGCTCGTCAGGAAAGTACCTAAAGGCGAATAGAGGTTGGAGAATGCAACGAGGGTGGGAGAGGACGGGAATGATTTGCCAACTGGCTGAGGAGCGGTTATTTATTGGTTTCTAATACCCTTAATGCGTGTTTGTCAAATACTCACATACCTGATTTATGATCCGAAAAATATGAATCTAAAGTCTTCTCTGATGTTCGGTATAACTACAGTGAAACTATGAGCCAACCATAAGCTAACCATAAGGGTTCATCGGACGGTCATCGGAGGATAGCAAGTATTGTAGTTGAGAGATCAGCAGGAAAACAGATAATCAGTCCATATTGGCCTGCTGCTTTTGATGGTTTTTATGATTATCCGCAATTAACACATTGTTTCAGTGATTTACTGTATTAGCTATTTCTTTCAAGGTGATATTTAGGGGCGTAGCCATGAAATCTTCGTAGTGGATGAAATGATACGAGAAAAGGGGCTTTAGCCCTGACATCTTAAATACATAGATTTCAGGGCTATGCCCCTCAATTTCTACATTTTCTTTTTTTCTACAAAGATTTCAGGGCTTCCGTCAAGTCGGAATGTACCATACGCCCTTCTTTTGCAAATCAAACCATTTAATATTGTTCTGCATGCTTTGAGGATAATCATAATATTTTTTATGGCCAATATCTTTCTCAGTTCATAGCATAGGATGTTTCACATCGCAAACATCCCAAGATGTTGACGGCGAGGGATGTTTTACAGCATTTTTTTCTCTAAATACCGGGATTTAAAAGAAAAATTCAGTTTGTTTAGCCCAGAAATACGTTGTCAGGATTGGCGTACTGTACGAAAAGGGTAAAAAACGCTTCGTTAGGGTTCGCGTACCGTACAAAAAGGTAAAAAACGTGTTGTTTGGGTCTTCGTACCGTACAAAAAGGTAAAAAACGCTTCGTTAGGGTTCTCGTACCGTGCGATTAACCCTAAAATCGTGTTGTTTGGGTCTTCGTACCGTACAAAAGGGTAAAAAACGCTTCGTTGGGGTTCTCGTACCGTGCGATTAACCCTAAAAACGCTTCGTTAGGGTCTGCGTACATTTTTTCAAAATGCATATCAACACTTTTTCACACTTTTTTCGTACATTTTTTTAAGTGAGCTAGTGGACGAGCGAAGCGGAGGGGTTCGGAGGTTTTCAAATAAATTTTAAAAAACAACACACATCTGTAACACCCGAATTATTTAACTTATCAGAAAATTCCTTCGAAAACCCTTATTCAATCAGTAAATAGCCGAATATTTATTCGTTTATAGGATAGAATTGCTATTTGAACGATAAATATTTAACGGATATTTATTCGCTATTTAAAATCTATTTACTATTTTTGGACGTTTTTATATGTTATTGAACATATTTCTG
>CAZTDH010000422.1:0-1869 GCA_964612615.1 uncultured Paludibacter sp.
GTTGAAGGTCTTAAAGTCCATTCTAAAATTGCTCATATCACCTCCCGCAAAGGAAATCTGGCTTGTATCGGAACCGGTAATTTTCATGAAGGTACAGCTAATGTGTACACAGATTTTACGTTGATGACAGCTCACAAAGGGATAGTTGATGACGTGGAAAGTGTATTCGAATTTCTGGAGCAACCTTACCTGAATCCGACTTTCAGACAATTAATTGTTGCGCCCCAGTATTTACGAAAGAAAATTACAAATTTGATCAAAACCGAGATAGAAAATGTGAAAAAAGGGCTACCCGCTTATATTTATTGCAAAATCAATCATATAGTTGATGAAAAAATAATTGATAAGCTGTATGAAGCATCGAATGCAGGGGTTATAATCAAACTATTGGTTCGGGGGAATTGTTCTCTTAAAACAGGAGTTCGAAAATTGAGCGAAAATATCGAAGCGTTAGGAATTATTGACCGCTATCTGGAACATTCCAGGGTCTTGATTTTTGCGAACGGAGGCGAGGAGCGTTATTTTATCGGGTCAGCCGATTGGATGCAACGCAATTTAGACAATCGGGTGGAAGTTTACACTCCTGTTTACGATCCTGAATTTCGCAAACAATTGAAAACCGTTATCGAATATGGATTGAAAGACAATGTAAAAGCCAGAATTGTCGATGGGTCGGGCAATAATTTAATAAACACAACAGAAAGTGTTACAGCTTTCAGGTCTCAGGAAGAGACATATAAGTTTTACAAAGATAATTACGAAGCCAGTTTATTAGAAAAGAAAATTAATTCAACAAATAATCATATTCAAAACCAATAGTAATTATGAACAGCCTCCAATTTGCAGCAATAGACATAGGATCGAATGCTGTTCGACTTTTAATCATGAGTATAACTCCTGATAATCCGGAAGAATCATTTAGCAAATCACTTATGATTCGTGTACCGTTACGATTGGGACAGGAATCGTTTGTTGATGGTAAAATCAGCGATAGCAAATCTAAAAATCTGATTCGACTAATGAAAGCTTTCAAGCACTTAATGAAGGTGTATGACGTTACCGATTACCGGGTTTGTGCCACCGCTGCCATGCGTGAAGCAAAAAATGCCAAAGACCTGGTGAAAGAAATAAAGAAAGAGACTGACATGAAAGTTGAAGTAATTGATGGACATGAAGAAGCGATTATTATATACGAAAGTCATTTCACGTACAACTTAAACGAACATCAGAATTATGTTTTTGTGGATGTAGGCGGTGGTAGTACCGAAGTAAGTTTATTGGTAAATGGAGATTTAATTCAGTCCAAATCATATAACATTGGAACTGTTAGGCTCTTAAACAATCGGGTTAACGCTGAAGAATATGATATTTTACACAAAGACTTAGCCGAATTAAAAGAGCAATATCAAATTAATGATCTCATCGCTTCAGGTGGAAATATCATTAAATTAAATTCGCTGGCCAAGGTTCGAAAAGACCGTAAATTATCACTTGCAACGCTCGAAACACTTAACAGTGAATTGAAACAATACTCGGTTGATGAGTTAATTGAAAAATACAAATTAAAACCCGACCGGGCTGATGTTATCACTCTGGCAGGAAACATCTACATTGATGTTGCTAAAAGTGTTGGTGCTAAAAGCTTTATTGTTCCTCAAATAGGGCTTATCGATGGAATCATTCACATGCTTTATGTGAAATGGAAAGAAAAGAACCAAAACTGATGAAAAATCAATTTGAAAATGTGCCAATTTGAAAATGAGAAGAATCAATAATTTCTGATTATTTCAATACTCCATTATCAACATAATAAAAATTATAAAGAGACTGAACTTAGGTTTTCCTAGTTAGTCTCTTTTTTTATTCACT
>CAZTDH010000423.1:0-1869 GCA_964612615.1 uncultured Paludibacter sp.
GTTACTGGCTTGGTACAACTCCGGCAAAACAACAAACCTATAAGTTTTTGGGAACACTTGTTTCGGCTGCTACCGTAGGAGTCGTTATTTTTATATTGAATCAGGCTTATGGTTTTGTGCAAACACCTCAACATCCTCAACCCATGACTGCACCACAGGCAAATGCCATGGCTGCTATTATTGAACCGCTTATGTCAGGTTCAGGTGTAAGTTGGGTATTGCTCGGAATTGGGGCCGTAATTTCTATTCTGATTAACTGGTTGAATATATCTCCTCTGGCTTTTGCATTGGGAATGTTTATTCCACTACCGTTGAACACACCACTTGTAGTAGGAGGTTTATTAAATCACTGGTTTTCGAAAAGCACTAAAAATGAAAAACTCAATAATGCACGGGTACAACGTGGTATCCTTATTTCGTCCGGGTTTATTGCAGGAGCAGCTTTGTTTGGGGTAGTCGGGGCATTTATTATATTCTTTACAAACAATGGCGAAGCCATGAATCTGAATGTATGGCAAAATCCGGAAGGTAAAGGGGCTCAAATTGCTGCATTGGTGGCATTTTTAGCACTAATAGCTTACTTTGTATGGGAATCGTTCAAAGCGAAAGAAGAAGATTGAAAAATGACTTTTTTAGACATAAAGAGCCCTAATGGATAAACACAATAGGGCTCTTTGTATTTTGAGAATTTTGAAGTACTAATTTGACATTCGAAAGCACAGAGTTGACGTTCGAGAAAAGGTCATAATAAACAAACTCCCGGCAGATTAAAATCTGTCGGGAGTTTGTTATAAATAGGAACTTGTATATTTATGGCTTAATAATCGCATTTTTGATTTCCCAAGATGCAGACTCAGCAGTACTGCTCAGGTATTTAAATGCAAACTTAAAGGTTGAACTGCCTAAAAACTTATCAGGAATTATAACATTTCCTGAATTCACAAAAGTCCACGTATTACCTGCCGGATAAGTTGGAATAATTATTTGTTCCCAGGTAGCACCATTGTCGGCCGACAACCATAAAGTATGATTTGTCTGCATGTTTGCCACCACACCCTTATTAATTGTGAAGTCAAATGACAGTTTAGCTGATGCTTTTCCCTTTAAATCAATTGTAGGTGAAATTAACCAATCTTCATTATCTGTCGATGCACCACTTAATAAACCTGACATTACTGCTCCAAATGAACTTGACCATGTCCAAACCGGTGTACCTTTCACATTGTTTGTTGTGAAATTTCCTAAACCGGAATCAAATGCTTCATAAAAGTAAATATCAGCAGGAGTTCCTTCTTGTACATAAAAATTCTTTAATTCCCAGGTACCGGCTTTAGAAGCTGTAGATATATATTTGAATGCAATTGATACTTTTTTTCCTACACAAGAGTCTAACGTTATCTCGTGCGATGTAGTTAAAGTCCAGTTACCAGGATCACTGAACGGATATGTTTTTAACTGTTTCCAGTCAGAAACTAAATTTGGTAGACCTTCATCGTACTTTTCGGAATACCAAACAGTTGCTTCAGTTTTCAAATTAGCAAAATAACGTGCAACATGATCAAAGGTTAGTTTTGCATGAGCCACAGTTGTCAAATCAATCTTAGGTGAGATTAACCAGTCTTCATTTGCATTATTAACAGAACTTACATACCCTGAAATAGTAGTATAGCCATGAGAATCCATGCTCCATACCTGAGGACCTGAAACATTAATAGCTGTAAATCTACCTTTAGTTGAAAGAAATGTTTCAGAATAGGGTAAAGTAACCGGTTTTCTTTCCTTGATAACAAAGTTTTTGATTTGCCATGTACCAGCCTGAGTGCTAGTCGAAGTGTATTTGAAAGCTATATTTACTTTTTTGCCTGCAAA
>CAZTDH010000424.1:0-1863 GCA_964612615.1 uncultured Paludibacter sp.
ATAAGAAAAAGAGCAACCTTATGAAATTAGCTGCCACTGTGACTGATCCTCAAAGTGGACGAAAAATGGAAGTTTTTACAGATGAGCCCTGTGTTCATTTTTTTAGTGCCAATTTCTTTAATGGATCTGATATTGGTAAAATGGGGAAACCGATTAATTATCGTGAATCTTTTGCACTCGAAACACAAAGATTTCCATTTGTAACCAATCAAAAACAATTTCCTTCAATAATTCTGCTTCCTGGTGAAACATACAAAGCAAAAACTGTTTATCGCTTTTCTGTGGTTAAATAATGTAAACTCTCAATCATTAAACTAATATTCAATCCATTATGAAAAATACATTGAACCAATTTAAAATCAATGATAATTCAGATACAGAACTAACTCAAAAGTCCACCCAACGGGTGGATTTAGGGGGGCTATATTTACATTATAAGCGTCTCATTTCATTTTCATTTTTATTATTCAGTCTAATCCAATTCTCATTCAGTCAGCAATCCCAAGATTCGATTACCAATCTTTTCGAGAATCATAAAGTTGGTGAATTGCCTTATCGACTATTAAAACCATTGAATTTCGATGCGAAAAAGAAATATCCTGTTATTCTCAGTTTTCACGGTGCTGGTGGTAAAGGTACAGACAATTTGAGGCAAGTTAGTGACAGCAAATGGCTTAAATATTTAGCAGGTGAAGAAATTCGCAAAAATTATACTTGTTACATCGTTGCCCCTCAATCCACCAGTTTGTGGAGCGAAGAGCAATTAACTCTGCTCAAAACAATTATCAAAGAGTTACCTTCAGTTGACATGAAACGAATTTATGTTCTCGGTCATTCGATGGGCGGTCACGGCTCGTACCGATTCATCCAGCTTGACCCAACATTCTTTGCTGCAGCAGCTCCTTCTGCCGGAAGTGGATTGCCAGAAACAGAAGATTTTATTGAAGTCAATAAAATCAAGAATATTCCTATTTGGGTTTTCCATGGAGATAAAGACCCCAAATGTCCTTACGAGAAAGATGTAAAAGTGTTTGAGGAAATGACAAAAGTGGGTGGAAATATGAAATTTACCACTTGGCATGGCGATGCTCATGGTGGTCCTGTTGCATTAAAAATGCTAACGGGTGCGAACAATGGAACAACACAAATGAGTAGTAATAGATGTGATCCAGAACCTGTGTTTTTAAAATGGTTATTTAAGCAGACGAATTACTAAAATTTAATTTTAAAATTTACTGGAAAAGTTAATAGGTTTAGTATTATCTTGAGTCTGGAGAACTCGGATTTATATTGCATATAATAATCGCATTATCACCTTTACAAAACTTCAGCTAATCAATATAAAGAAAAATAAATATGAATACACCAATAGCAAATAACTCAAAAGAAACATATTAAGCTCCTAAAATAGAGCGAATTGAACTCAACAATGAATTTGCTCTACAGTTGGAATCAACTTCACCCAAAGCATCTGGAGAAGTATATTTGCAAGCACCGGAGTATATTAATAATGATCCGTTTAAATCGAATCTTGGATATAATGAATTTATGTTCTCTCTGATTATTGGTTTCTTTAAGACAGGAAAGAATGTTCGATTTAAAGTTAGGCATCCTTTCATTTTTTATCATGCATATTTTTCACTCCAATTGAACACGAATATCAGTTCTTGTAAGTTGCAAATGAAAACTCTGTTTAAATTTAAACGAATCTGGGTTTGCTGGTTGAATTATTTCCTCGGTTGAACGGATTATATAATGCTCCGATCTTCACAGACAGGAGCACTAACACTACAAAATATTTCATTCAACTCTGCCCTATTTCGGGCGTTTGCGCCTTTTGCTACTTTTGGCGCGACAAAAGTA
>CAZTDH010000425.1:0-1858 GCA_964612615.1 uncultured Paludibacter sp.
GTTGGACTGGCAGCTTGCCCGGCTGATGCATTGGATGCAATCAAAAATATTCCCGGAATTATCCAAATGAATAAAAAAGGTGGCGAGGGTTGTGTTCGCGAATTTGTAGAAATGATTATAAGTAAGCTTTAGAAATGGATTTTATTGAACGTAGCAAAGAAATATTCCAACAGGAAATAAGCGAACTTCAGAAGTTGGCTGAGAAAATAGGGACGGAAATCAATGAAGCAGTTGAGATGATTTATGCAAGCAAAGGAAAGCTTGTTATCATGGGCATTGGAAAAACCGGAATAATCGGTCACAAAATATCTTCTTCGCTGGCTTCAACCGGCACAGCTTCCATTTTTGTAAATGCTGCCGAAGCCATGCACGGCGATTTAGGAATGGTAAGTAAAAATGATATTGTACTGTTAATTTCAAATAGCGGCAGTTCTTCCGAAATTCTGAATGTAGTGGCGCCTTTGAAAAAAATTGGCTGTAAACTGATAGCCATGACCGGAAATACGCACTCTGCTCTGGCAAATGAAGTTGCACTGGTGTTGAATATCGGAGTCAGCAAAGAAGCTTGTCCGCTCGATTTAGCTCCTACCACATCTACTACTGCCACGTTGGTAATGGGCGATGCACTGACAATTTGTTTGATGGAACGCCGTGGGTTTAAAGCCGAGAATTATGCCCTTTATCATCCCGGTGGAGCGTTGGGTCGTCGGTTAATCTCGCGTGTGAAGGACGAAATGTTTACCGATATTCCCAAAGTGTACGAAACAACAGCTTTCAAAGATGTTATTTACGAAGTGAGCAATAAACGATTGGGAATGACAATGGTTTATAATTCATATAATCAGGCAGTTGGAGTAATTACCGATGGTGATATCCGTAGAGCTATTCAGAAATTTGACGAATTTAAAAATCTGAAGGCCATCGATTTTATGACTCAGGGTTTCAAACGAATTGACCAGAATGAATTACTAACCGAAGCACTGGAAATGATGGATTTGAATAAAATCACAACGCTTTCGGTGATTGATGAACATGAAAACGTTATTGGTATTTTGTCAATTCACAATATTATCGATTTCCGAAATCCAATAAACTGATAATGAGAATTAATTTGATAGCTTTATGTAAGCTTGTCAAATAAAACCAAGAAGAATTTGAGATTCAAAAAAATATATATCGAAATAACGAATAGCTGCAATTTCGATTGCAGCTTTTGTTTTAAAACGGCACGTGCAACCAAATTCATGTCGCCCGACGAATTTCGGGTGATTGTTCAGAAAATCAGGCCTTTTACCAACTATATTTACCTTCACGTGTTGGGTGAGCCGCTACTGCATCCGCAACTGGACGAGATTCTGAGTATTGCTGAAACTGCCGGGCTCAATATCAACATCACTACCAATGGAGGATTGCTCGATCGAAAGAAAGAAATTTTGTTCCGTCATAGCATTCGTCAAATTAATGTTTCGCTCCACGATGCCGAGGAAAATATTGCTCCCGATAAATGGGAAGATTACCTGAATTCAACGCTCGACTTTGCACTGAAAGCTGCACCGGATACTTATGTTTGTCTGCGGCTCTGGAACTCGTTGAACGAGCAAAGTCAATTATTCAATTCCTTTATTATGAGTAGGATAGCGACAGAATTCAATATTTCTGAACACAGTCTGGATAACGATACCAACGGAAATGGTATCAAACTGGCTGAACATATTTTTCTGCAGCGTGCACCACGTTTCGAATGGCCCGACCAAAAGCAGGAAGCAACACAAACTCAGAAACATTGTTATGCACTTCGCGATCATATTGCTATTTTAGCTGATGGCCAGGTTGTTCCATGTTGTTTGGATGCTGATGC
>CAZTDH010000426.1:0-1849 GCA_964612615.1 uncultured Paludibacter sp.
TCATTTCTCACAAGCCATAGTAATCACGCTTAAGAGGAAACCAACTAACAATGAATATTCACACCACTAATTCAATGTTAAAATGGAACAGTTAAACGAAGGTGAAAAAATAATTCAAACCTTTTTTATTCGGGAAGAATTACCAAAAGGTCATATTCTGTTCAGACAAGGTGAAACCTGCAATACTGTTTATTATATAGAACACGGATTTGCCCGTATTTATTATATTTCGGAAAGCGGGCGTGAAATAACAGCTGAATTTTTTCATGAAAATTCTTTTGTTACAGCAATGGATAGTTTTTATTTCCATAAACCAACGATCTATTATTGTGAATTGACGGAGGATTGTGTTATTCACTCCATTTCATTCTCCGAACTGGATTCTTTAATCGACAACAATCATGAATTTGCAAAATTCGGGATTCGGGTTATACTCAAATTTGCAAAAGAAATGACTGAATATATTACTAACCTGAAATTCCAAACTTCAGAAGAAAGATATAACACTCTCATTACTACTAACCCAACTATTCTTCAGCGTGCTTCACTCGGACATATTGCTTCTTATTTGGGTATTACACAGGAAACCCTGAGTCGGATTCGTGCCGGAAAGTAATTATTTTTCTCCACTTTTCTTTTTTTGATTTAGGTCAAATTTATTGACCTACAAATAGTTGAATTTTGCATCAACCAATCAAGATGCAATGAAAACAAATCAACTGTCTGGGAATTTTATTTCTGAAACGAAGCCAACCTCAGTAAATGAGGCCACTTTCCTTACCCCAATTGCTGATACTCATCTTGTGTTTATATCCGATGAGACTGGCATTTTAACTGCATTCAATCTTATTAAATCAAAGCTGGCCAATGGTTCAGCTAATTTTTTAACGCTTATCTATTCGGTTTCACAGCTGGAAGATTCCCCACTATTTAAGTCAGAATTAAATAGTCTTGAAAAACGCTTCTCCCATCAGTTGGAAATTCATTACATTTCTGATAGAACCAACATTTCTATAAATGAAACAATTCTTCAGGAAACTCTGGAGGTTGTAATCAATTGCAATATCAGTACAACTATTCTTTTTCAAGCAGTTGGAAACGAGCAATTAGTTGAATTCGTTCTGGAAAGACTTCACTACCTTGGAATTCAGGAATATCAACTAATCACTTAAAGAACTAGGAATTATACATAGAAGAATAAATAACCAAAAAGTCTGTGGATTGAATTATTTCCAGTCCGTTCAAAACCTGCTTTTAAACATAAATTTTTGAATAGTACTAATCATTATAATAAACGTGTAACAATTAAATCACATCTCATGGAAATTGACATCTTAAAATCCTATATCAAGGAATTGCGAAAAGGCTCACACAAAGCCTTTAATGCCATTTACGATATGTATGCTGACAAACTTTACGGATTTGCTTTTGCTCACACCAAATCGAAAGAAATGTCCAATGACTTGGTTCAGGATACATTTTTGAAACTATGGACTATGCGCGAAAATATATCCACAGAAGGCTCATTACAATCGTTGCTTTTTACGATGTCGCATCATAAGATGATAGATATGTTTAGGGCGCAGATAAATAAAGTAGAGTTTGAAGATTATATTGAATACTGCGAATACACCGATTTCGAGGACAATGTAATAGAGAAAAAACTGTATTATGACGACTTTATGAAAGCATTTAAAATGTGTAAAAATCTTTTGCCACATCGCCAATTGGAGATTTTTGAAATGAGCCGCGAGAATGGAAGTACCATTGAAGAGATTGCAGTAGGTTTGAAAATATCGGAACAGACGGTTAAAAATCAGCTCACTTCGGCTTTAAAAACAATGAGAAC
>CAZTDH010000427.1:0-1824 GCA_964612615.1 uncultured Paludibacter sp.
GAATAGTGGAAACAAAAATAAAAAAGAATATAATGCCCAACGACACTCCCGAAAGTGCATGAATAGCCAATTGCTTGAGCCAATGAGTAATGGTATGCTCAATTTGCTCGTAACTTAGGGTTTCGGGATTGAAATGAAATTTTTTCTTAGCCATAAATCAGTTTCATTTTCACCGGAAATTTATTGAATAAAACTTCCCGATAAAAATTTCAGTAAAATAAATGAAAATCAAGCTCTTCTGAAAGAAAATCAACAGTTTATTGCAATTTTTATAACAACAATTGCTGCAAAAGTAATAAATTTGAGCTACTTTTGCAGTCTTTATTTGATATTATTAACCTAGAAGACAGAAAGGTCAAAAGTTGAAAGTTGAAAGTTGAAAGTCAAAACGGGATAAATCCGAACTTTAGAACTATGATACAAGACATTAGACCATTGACTTTAGACATTAGACATAAAAAATGACTTCACAAGAAATTCGTCAATCTTTCCTCGATTTTTTTGCATCGAAAGGGCACAAAATTGTTCCGTCGGCACCCATGGTAATCAAAGATGATCCTACTTTGATGTTTACCAACGCCGGAATGAACCAATTCAAAAACATTATTTTGGGTAACGATCCGATTAAGTATTCGCGTGTTGCCGACTCACAAAAATGTCTTCGCGTAAGCGGAAAACACAACGACCTGGAAGAAGTTGGTCACGATACGTACCACCACACCATGTTCGAAATGTTGGGTAACTGGTCGTTTGGCGATTATTTCAAAAAAGAAGCTATCGAATGGGCTTGGGAATACCTGGTTGACGTATTGAAACTGGATACCGACCGCCTTTACGTTACCGTTTTCGAAGGTTATGCACCCGAAGGTTTGGAGCGCGACGACGAAGCAGCTGCCATTTGGGAACAATTTCTACCTGCCAGCCGTATTATCAACGGAAATAAAAAAGACAATTTCTGGGAAATGGGCGATACAGGACCTTGTGGACCTTGCTCCGAAATACATATTGATATCCGCGACAACGAAGAACGCGCCAAAATTGACGGCTTGACACTTGTAAACGGAAGTCACCCGCAAGTAATTGAGATTTGGAACAACGTGTTCATGCAATACAACCGCAAAGCCGACGGTTCGCTCGAAGGACTTCCTGCCAAGGTAATTGATACCGGCATGGGCTTCGAACGTTTGTGCATGGCTATGCAGGGCGTACAATCTAACTACGACACCGACGTTTTCACACCTATCATTGCTGAAATTGGCCGCGTATGTGGTGCTGAGTATGGCAAAGACGAAAAAGTGGATATAGCCATGCGCGTTATTGCCGACCATATCCGTACCATTGCATTTTCTATTACCGATGGCCAATTGCCTTCGAATGCTAAAGCCGGTTATGTTATTCGTCGCATCTTGCGCCGTGCCGTGCGTTACGGTTATACCTTCCTGGGGCGACGTTCGGCATTTATGTACAAACTGATTACTGTGCTTGCCGATAATATGGGTAAAGCTTATCCGGAATTGGCTTCACAAAAATCGTTGATCGAAAAAGTAATCAAAGAAGAGGAAGAATCGTTCCTTCGCACGCTGGAAACCGGTATCAAATTGCTTGACAAAGTAATGGCCGACTCTAAAGCTGCTTCCAAAACCGAAATTGAAGGCAAAGTTGCATTCACACTTTACGATACGTTCGGATTCCCTTTGGATTTGACCGAATTAATTTTGCGTGAAAACAACTTCACGGTGAATATCGATGAGTTCAACTCCGAAATGCTGAAACAAAAAGAACGTGCGCGCAATGCTGCTGCTACCGAAACCGGCGACTGGGTAA
>CAZTDH010000428.1:0-1824 GCA_964612615.1 uncultured Paludibacter sp.
GAAACAGGATATACACCACCTGAAAGAGCTTTTCCCAGAATCAGAATATCCGGATGAACATTTTCATAATCGCATGCTAGCAATTTTCCGGTACGGGCAATGCCTGTCTGAACTTCATCAGCAATAAAGAGCACATTATGCTGATTACAAAGCTCATAGCATTTATTCAGATAGCCATCGTCAGGTACATACGCACCAGCCTCACCTTGAATGGGTTCTACCAAAAATCCGGCTATATTTTTATTCTCGTTCAACACTTTCTCAAGTGCAACCACATCATTATACGGTATAACTATAAATCCGGGAGTATAGGGACCATAATTGGTGTAAGCGTCCGGGTCGATTGAAAAGGAAATAATAGTTGTAGTTCGTCCGTGGAAATTATTCTCACAAACTACAATCTGAGCAGTATTTTCGGATAATCCTTTTTTCTCGTATGCCCATTTTCGACAGAGTTTCAAAGCAGTTTCCACTGCTTCTGCACCTGTATTCATTGGAAGCACCTTTTCATAACCAAAGTATTGCGTGATAAATTGCTCGTATTCACCAAGTCGGCTGTTATAGAATGCACGTGAAGTTAATGTCAGTTTTTGAGACTGTTCAACCAATGTATTGATAATCTTCGGGTGGCAATGACCCTGATTAACAGCTGAATAAGCTGACAAAAAATCGTAGTATTTCTTCCCTTCCACATCCCAAACAAAAACACCCTCACCCCGATCGAGAACGACTGGAAGCGGATGATAATTATGCGCTCCGTAGTTGTTTTCAAGAGCCATTAAATCGGTTGAATTCATATTTTTTTGATTTTTATTTCAAAATATCTCTGCCATCATACATCTCACACTACCACCACCAATTCGCTCTATAGTTGGAATTGGAATGATAATCAATTCATTATACGATTTCAATGACTCAATCTGATGTTCCTGCAATGAGTCGTAAGCTGTTTGAGACATAACTAAGAAGCGTTCACCATTATTATTTTGCACTTGCAACATATTACCTGCAAAACAATGCATTTGATGTCTGGAAATAGGAATTACTTCCTTCCCAGATTTCTCTAAGGTATCAAATAACATTTCAAGCTCTTTGTCATCTTCCAGACTATTTATACAAACCAACGCATATTTATCAGCCACACTCATCATTACATTGGTGTGATAAATAGGAAGTAGTTGCTCTCCAACCAACTGAAATGCAGAGAAATAAACAGGTTTATACCCAAATACCGAACAAAACTGCAGAAAAACCGATTTATCGGTTCGCTCGGATAATGCAGCATAAGCTATTTTATTTTCACGATCGAGAACCATGCTTCCGGTTCCCTCGAGAAACAGATTTTGTTCTTCCCAAAAAGTGAAATCATCGACATTGTTTATAACGTTTCCCTGTGCTTCAATTAATTCGATAATGTCCCTTCGACGTTCGTTTCGTCGGTTTGGAGCAAACATTGGATACAAAACAGCCTGTCCGCCTTCGTGAAACGAAATCCAGTTGTTTGGAAAAATTGAATCAGGTGTATGTGGCTGCTCAGTATCTTTAACTACTATAACATTAACGCCCTTCGCACGAAGTGTTTCAACCATGAGATTGAATTCATTCAATGCAAGTTCTTGAATATCAATAGAATTAATAGTTTCTTTTTGTTGAAAGTAATTATTTACAGCAGTTTCGGGATTGAACCCAAAAGCTACAGGTTCAATCATTAAAATAGTGTGAGTAGATTGGTTTTTCATAGCTCTATCCTTTAATATTTATTCTCTTACCAGTGGCAAAGTTGAACAACGCAACAACCCACCCATTTTAGATATTTCATAATAC
>CAZTDH010000429.1:0-1822 GCA_964612615.1 uncultured Paludibacter sp.
GCTTTGCTGTATTATTTGTTCCAACGCTACTTCAAGAAAAAACCTGTTTTGACTGAAAACGAAATTAAGCTTCTTCAGCCGGCTCATGTGGTTGCATTGAATCAATTGGATAAAATTAAACAGGAGAAAAAATGGCAACAGGGTCGTGATAAAGATTATCATACGGAGTTGACTGACGTGATTCGTGAATACATCGAGCGGATTTTCAATATAACCAGTATGGAAATGACTTCTGAAGAAATTCTGGATCATTTGCGGTCGCTTCGGATGGAACAAAAATCTACTTACCTGAGTTTACAACAAATTCTGCAATTGGCCGATTTGGTGAAATTTGCAAAATGGAATGCAACTCCCGATGAACATGAATTAAGCCTTATGAATGCTTATTTATTTGTAAATCAGACGAAAGTAGAGGAAGTTGTACCTTTGGAAGAAATTAAAAAGGAAGAAATTAAAGAAATTTAATTCGTGTTGTTCTGAATCTCATTTAGTAAAGAAATTAATAATTAACAATGACTTTTCATAATCCCGAATATCTTTTTTTGCTGTTGCTTC
This sequence comes from uncultured Paludibacter sp., assembly GCA_964612615.1. Classification (GTDB taxonomy): domain Bacteria; phylum Bacteroidota; class Bacteroidia; order Bacteroidales; family Paludibacteraceae; genus Paludibacter. Next base: position 556 of record CAZTDH010000429.1, read on the forward strand.
TCGTTCCGGTTGTATTCTGGTACATTTGGGAGATGCAAAAATCGGATGCCAGTCTGCAAATTTCATCGCATCGAAATTTGTTACAATTTCCGCCCAGCCGGAAAATTAAATTCCGCCATAGTCTTTTTGTGTTGAGGACATTAGCTATGGCTTCCATAATCATAGCATTGGCTCGTCCACAAGCTTCGAACAGTTGGCGTACTCAAAATACCGAAGGAATTGACATCATGATGACACTCGACCTTTCGGGAACGATGATGGCTGAAGATTTAAAACCTAATCGTTTGGAAGCCGCTAAATCAGTGGCATCGGAGTTTATTCTTGCCCGTCCGAGTGACAATATCGGTTTGGTGGTTTTTGCCCGTCAAAGCTTTACTCAATGTCCGTTGACAATTGATCATGCCGTTTTAATCAATTTGTTTAATAGTGTACATTATGGTTTGATTGATGATGGGACAGCTATCGGTCTTGGATTAGCCAATGCCGTAAACCGAATTAAGGACAGTAAAGCAAAATCAAAGGTAATTATTTTATTGACAGATGGTTCAAATAATTGTGGCGACATTGCACCGATTACTGCAGCCGAAATTGCAAAGACTTTTGGAGTGAGAATTTACACAATTGGAGTGGGTACGAGGGGAATAGTAAACATTCCGGTTCAAACTCCAATGGGTACACAATACCAACAAATGCAATCGGAATTCGATGCCAAATCATTGCAGGATATTGCAAATCTGACCGGGGGTAAATACTATAATGCTACTGACAACAGAAAACTGCGTCAGATTTATCAGGATATTGATAAACTGGAGAAGACCAAGATAAGTGTTCAACAATATAGCAAAAAGGAAGAGCAATTTTATGTTTTTGCTTTGCTCGCATTTATTTTTTTGACACTGGAAATTCTTTTGAGAAATACAATTTTCAGAAGAATACCATAAGAAGAATCAAGATATTAGAACCAAGATATTGAAGATAAAATGTTTAGATTTTCACATCCCGAATTTTTATTTTTACTCCTGTTAATCCCGGTATTAATAGCTGTATTTATCTATACTAACATATTAAAAAATAGAAACTTAAAGAAATTTGGTAATCCTGAATTGATTGCTCAATTGATGCCAAACGTTTCGTTTATACGCCCCAAAGTTAAGTTTTATATTCAGCTGTTTGCGGTTCTATTGTTGACTATTGTGCTGGCTCAACCTCAGTTTGGTACTAAAGTTGAAAGTTCCAAACGAAAAGGTATTGAAGTGATGATCGCACT
>CAZTDH010000430.1:0-1817 GCA_964612615.1 uncultured Paludibacter sp.
TCTTTTATCAAAATCTGAATAAAAGTTGCGCCCGCATCAATCGAATTCTCAACCAACTCTTTCAGCACCGACGCAGGACGTTGAATCACTTCACCGGCTGCAATCTGATTGGCCACCGAATCGGGTAAAAGATGTATTATATCACTCATTTACACTTACTTTGAAATTGAAGTTAACCAGTTGGTGAGCAATGCAGCCACATCCGATTTTTGTTTTATTCCCTGCTGAATTTCCCTTACAAACGGATTGTTTTCGAACGTTCCGCGTACTGCATCGAAATCAAGGTTCTTTTGTTCGTCATCGCCATCGAGTCCGAATCCAATGCGGGAAATAGTATTGAATTCTTTTTTTGCATCTCTCAATACCAGGTCGTCGAAGGTTAGTTCGGCATGTTTCCATTTTTCGATAACCGTAATAACATTCTGAATTTCCAGATTTTGAATTGATTTTTCAGTTCGCTTTTCCAATAAATCCATGGCGAAATTAAACGAATATTGCGGATAATTGTCATGTAACTGACTTAATTCTGTTTGAATATTTTCTAGCGAAACTGATTCAGAAACAATCCTGTTAGTAAGACGGGTTACCTCCGATTTTGGTGCAAACATTCCCGCCAGATCTACCCAATCGCCCGTACCTGTTTTGGAGTCGGACGATAAAACTGTAGAAATATATTTGACAGAAAGGATATCCTGCCCCACCAGTTTTTTAATTACTTCGTTTCCAATATATTTATTCACCGCCATTTCGTAGAGTTCGATGCCTTTTTTGATGGCTGAACGTTTGATTTTGCAGTTCTGATACCAAACAAAAGCAGCAGTTTCATCCATGGTTTGAAGCAGATTCTTCAGAATGTCAATGCCATTCAGTGCTTTTGAAATGGTATAAGGTGACAAAAATTCAAAATTAATCAGGTCAAGCTTGTGGTCATCTTTGCGCAAGTCGCGTTTCGGCCATTTTTGTACATCGCGAATTGTGCCGGTACTGTGCAGATTAATTCCGGGAAGCAAGGTGCTTTCGCCGTCGTTTTCCATCAAATAAGAGAAGGGCAAATCAGAAATATCCGGATTCCCTTTATGACGACCCAGCACCACGGTAAATGCACCAATCCGGGCAGGCCACATGATATACGAATCGCTCGATGTTTTCACACCACGCTCGGTAACTCCCTGATGAACAGGTCCAAGCTTATACATGTGGTTGCTGAAGTTTGTTCCGCTACCCGCATTCATAAACGAATACAAAGCGGTGAGCATGAGGGTGGATTTATGATGCGTTACCGTATAAGGACCGGCAAAAATGGAAACAGCTTCGCCGTGAAGTCCCTGACAATTAGCAAAAAACAATGAATCAATGGCTGAAAACTGTTTCCCTATCTGACAGCCCTGTCCCACAAAGCAACGGGTGAGCATGGCAGAGTCGGTTATGCTACTTCCTGACTGAATAATAAAATCATTGCACTGAACACCGGCACCAATAATTACCGGAGCCTGTTTGTTACTAACAATTGTACCATTTTCGAGCAAAGTTACTCCATCAAGTTTTGCAAAATCACCAACATGCGTATTCTTTATCTTACCGCAATTTATTAGTTGTGCATCTTTTCCAACTGTTCCGGTTTCCGAAATTTGTAATCCAATATATTCGTCGACGATTTTTTCCATTTTTTGAATGAAAATTGCATCGTGACGATAGAAATTTAACAGAAATGCGAACTGCGAACTTAGATTTTTGAAGGTCGAAACTTCGCGACCACCACTTTCAATCATAGTTGACACTTTAGTCCCGTTACCAAAGGAATTCGGGCCATCAACCAC
>CAZTDH010000431.1:0-1812 GCA_964612615.1 uncultured Paludibacter sp.
TATATTGTTGATATTGTTTTTGCAACCCGTTTTCCACAAGATTATGGTTTGGATTCATTGAAAGAAATGATTTCGTTTGGCGCTTCGCCCCGTGCTTCCATTAATCTGGCTTTAGCTGCCCGTGCCTATGCTTTTATCAAACGCCGTGGTTATGTTATCCCTGAAGATATCCGTGCAGTTTGTTACGATGTGTTGCGTCACCGTATCGGTTTGAGCTATGAAGCTGAAGCCAACAATATGACTTCTGACGAAATTATCACCGAAATCCTGAACACCGTTGAAGTACCTTAATCAATTCATAATTAAGAATTCATAATTAATAATTAGAAATTGAATTTGTGGAAACGAGTGAATTAATAAAGAAAGTACGGAAAATTGAAATAAAGACCCGTGGTTTGTCGAAGAATATTTTCGCAGGAGAATATCATTCGGCATTCAAGGGTCGTGGTATGACTTTCGCGGAAGTACGTGAATATCAATATGGTGATGATATTCGCTCTATTGACTGGAACGTTACTGCCCGATTCGGACATCCTTATATTAAAGTTTTCGAGGAGGAACGTGAACTGACTGTGGTTTTGTTGATTGACGTTTCAGGAAGTCGTGAATTCGGAACAGTTTCGCAACTGAAAAAGGATATTTTTACTGAAGTTGCTGCTACACTTGCTTTTTCTACCATTCAGAATAATGATAAAATAGGTGTTATTTTCTTTTCGGATAAAATTGAAAAATTCATTCCACCTAAAAAAGGGAAAAAGCATGTTTTGCATATTATTCGTGAACTGATTGATTTTCAGCCTGAAAGCAATAAAACGGATATCGGTGGAGCACTTCGTTATTTCACCAATGCCATTAAGAAAAGCTCAACTGCATTTATCATTTCCGATTTGATTGACACTAATTTTGAAAAGGAATTGACCATTGCGAGCCGGAAACATGATTTGGTTGCTCTTCAAGTATTTGATGTTCGTGAAACTGAACTGCCGGATGTTGGTTTAGTCAAACTCAAAGATGCTGAAACCGGAGAACGAATTTGGGTTGATACTTCAGATAAACGATTAAGAACCAGCTATAAACATGCCTGGGGAGCAAGTCAGTTAGAATTGCAGAAATCTTTCATGAAATCGGGCGTTGACATGGTTTCAATGAGCACATCGGACGATTATGTTCGGGCTTTGATGAAACTTTTCAAAATGAGAGCATAAGATCAATTAATAATTCATAATTCACAATTAATAGTTATGCAGAGTTTACGCATGAAGTATTTGATTCTTTTATTGTTCACAGCTCTTGTATGTCCTATTCAGTTATTTGCTCAAAAAATAACTGTTAATGCAAAACTTGACTCCACCGTTATGTGGATTGGTAGTCAGGCACATTTGACTTTTCAGGTTTCGCAGCAGCCGAATCAGAAAGTGCTTATGCCTGTTTTCACTGATTCGATAATGGGTGGATTGGAATTGGTTGAGCCGGTAAAAGTTGATACTTCCAAATCGCAGGATGGACATGTGTTGGTTACTCAGCATTATCTGGTAACGGCTTTCAAAGATTCTCTTTTGTATATTCCATCTTTCCCTTTCGTGTTGAATGGCGATACAGTTTGGTCCAAATCGCTTTCATTGAAGGTGGTACAACCATTTAAAATCGACACAGCTTCTAAATCAATAGCCGATATTAAACCTGTTTTTAGTCCAAAATTTGACTGGGCAGGATTATTTAAAACTATTTTGCTCGTGATTTTGGGCTTAATTCTATTGGCTTTGCTGTATTATTTGTTCCAACGCTACTTCAAGAAAAAACCTGTTTTGACTG
>CAZTDH010000432.1:0-1811 GCA_964612615.1 uncultured Paludibacter sp.
AATTCTATGAGAGTAAACGGAAAAAAATGCTTTTTCATATCTTTTAGCTCAATTTATTATTCGATTTTTAAGAATTTCTTTTCCCGACTTCGTTTTAGCAATTCCGAAATGCCATGATTAATAAAATAAGTAGTATTTTTGTTCAGGTTTTGCCGTTGTCAAAGCAATTGTGACATACATTTTAATTACAAAAAACAGATGAAAACTGAAATATACGAAGAAAGAGCTGTATTAGTGGGTGTTATCACACAATTGCAGAGTGAGGAAAGAGCCCGTGAGTACCTTGATGAACTTGCTTTTCTGGCCGAAACAGCAGGTGCTTCACCCGAAAAGTTATTCTTTCAACGCCTGGAATATCCAAACCCAAAAACCTATGTAGGGCCGGGTAAACTGATTGAAATTAAGAACTTTGTGGATGAGAATGATATTGGTGTGGTGATTTTCGACGATGAACTGTCGCCCAAACAATTACGCAATATCGAAGCTGAACTGAAAGTACTGATTCTTGACAGAACAAGCCTTATTCTGGATATTTTTGCCAAACGCGCTCAAACAGCCAGTGCCAAAACGCAGGTTGAACTGGCACAGCTTCAATATACATTGCCACGTCTAACCCGACTCTGGACTCACCTTGAACGTCAACAGGGTGGTATTGGTATGCGTGGACCGGGTGAAACACAGATTGAAACCGACCGCCGGATTATCCTTACCAAAATTTCGTTGCTGAAACAAAATCTGAAAGATATTGATCAGCAAATGACAACTCAACGCAAAAATCGGGGTAAAATGGTGCGTGTAGCATTGGTTGGTTATACGAATGTGGGCAAATCTACGTTAATGAACCTGATTAGTAAATCCGATATTTTTGCTGAAAACAAGCTCTTTGCAACCCTGGATACCACAGTTCGGAAAGTTATTATTGAAAATCTGCCGTTTCTTCTTTCCGACACGGTAGGGTTTATCCGCAAATTGCCGCATCATTTGGTTCAGTCGTTCAAATCTACGCTTGACGAAGTGCGTGAAGCTGATTTGTTGCTGCATGTGGTGGATGTTTCTCACCCTAATTTTGAGGAACAACTGGAAGTGGTAAATCAGACGCTCAAAGAGATTGACCCACAGGAAAAGCCTATGATTCTGGTGTTTAATAAGATTGATGCTTTCTCATACGTGCCAAAAGAAGAAGATGACCTGGCGCCGGTGAAACGCGAAAACATTAGCCTGGAAGAACTTAAAAAGACCTGGATGAGTAAAATGCACGATAATTGCATTTTTATCTCTGCTCGTGAAAAACAAAATATCGAAAATCTGAAGGAATTGATGTACGAAAAGATAAAAACAATACACGTGGAACGCTATCCGTACAATGATTTCCTGTTTCAGAAATATACCGAAATAGAAGATTGATTTCCAACGTATTAATTGATTGAATATGTCAGATTACCGTCAACTTACCGACAAAGAAATAGCCACACTTACGGTTTACGGCTGCTCGGCCGAAAGCTGGAAGAACGTGAAAGTTTCGGAAAATTTTTCACCTGATTTTATTTCCAATGTTCATTTTTCGGGAAATATTTTGCTCGGAAATTTTTCAAAAGTTTTCGAAAAAGAAGGAGGACTGAAAAAACATTCGGGTATTTTCAATTCCGTTTTGCACAACTGTATTGTCGGAAATGATGTGTACATTGATAAGATTAATAACTACATAGCCAACTATGAGATTGGCGATGGCGCATACATCGAAAATGTCGATTCGTTAGTGGTTGATGGCCCGAATTCCTTTGGTAACGGGACTAAAGTGTCAACTATGATTG
>CAZTDH010000433.1:0-1804 GCA_964612615.1 uncultured Paludibacter sp.
TACACGGCTCTGAACACTCTTTCCCTACACGACGCTCTTCCGATCTGTCGTATTTATAAAAAGAATAGAACGCGGATTTTTATGGATTGAACTGATATTCACAGATAAAATTAAATGAATAAAAATCGGATTTAAGTCATGCAAGCATGACTGATAAGACTCTAAATGCATATCATCCCGATTTATCGGGATTTTAATCCGTTTTTAAATCCGCTTTATCAGCGTAAATCCGCGTTCCATTTTATTGTTCAAATTGAATTATACTACATTATTTGTTTTTTGCTAATTATTTCTGAAAATACAACATTGTGATGCATATCACAAAATAATGTAGGTACAAGCACGGCTCAAAAATAAATAAATAATTATTTCTGTAATACATTTGCAGAAATTTTCTTTTTTCGAACAAAATCAACCTTTGATGATACAACTAAGTAGTTGAAAATGGCGAATGTATCATATTATTACTTATCAGTATGACGACCGAAGAATGTAAAAGCTTAAAATCTGTTTTGGTAGTCGATGCCCGCGGAACGGCTTGTCCGGGAACTTTGTTGGCAGTTAAAAAAGCCATTCAGGATCTTGAACCAGGCAAAATTATGGAAATACTTTCAGCCGATGAAGTTACTAAGTGCGATATTCCCCGATGGTGTGAAAATGCTGGTCATAAATTTCTTGGTTTTTACAAAGAAGATTGCTTCAATCACTTGTTTTTAGTCAAGAATATGACTTTATCTTGAAGAAAATACAATTTGTTATTTTTTATATAAGTATTTAAAAATCAAAAGTATACGTTATTCAATGAAAAACATACAAATGAAACTACCGTCACTAAACTATTTGGGTGTTATTGTTGCAATCATTCTGACAATGAGTTCTTGCAAAAAACACAACAATAACCACAGTAATATTCCTACACCCATCAATCCAATTGAAGAAAGAGCAATTGCTCATTTAGATCATAGCGCATTTTTTAAGGATTCTATAAAAACACCTCAGGAGGTAACTAGAAAATGCCTTGAATGCCACCCAAACAGCGCTAAGGAAGTGATGAAAACTCCTCATTTTACATGGATAAGTGGTGATGCGGTTCGTAACGGAAAAGTTATTTTATTGGGCAAACGAAATCAGATTAATAACTTTTGTATCAGTGTAGTAGGTAACTGGAAATCATGTACAGCATGCCATGCCGGATATGGTTTTGGCGATATGAGTTATGACTTTACGAAAGAAGAAAATGTAGATTGTTTGGTTTGCCATGATGGAAGTGGTAGCTATACCAAAACGAAAATGGGCATGCCTTCGCCCAAAGTAAATTTAAAATTAGTTGCTTCAAGTGTACGACGTTCAAATCGCGACAATTGCGGATCCTGTCATTTCAGTGGTGGTGGTGGTATGGGTGTTAAGCATGGTGACCTGGATGAATCCTTGCTGAATGCAAACGCAGAACTTGATATTCACATGGGAAAACTTAACTTCCAATGCACTGATTGTCATAAAACAAGCCATCATGTCATTTCCGGAAAATTAAACACGACCTACACGAATGTAACAAAAGCAAATCGCTTTGATTGTCAGGATTGCCACACTTCAATGCCTCACGCCGATCATCGCCTCAACGAACATACTTCGCGTATTGCTTGTCAAACCTGTCATATTCCGGCATTTGCACGGAAATTACCTACCAAAATGACCTGGGATTGGTCGAAAGCAGGAGATTCTACACGAGTAAATAACCCACATGAATATTTGAAAATTAAAGGTGAATTTCATTACGAAGAAGATGTGGTGCCTTCGTATGCCT
>CAZTDH010000434.1:0-1786 GCA_964612615.1 uncultured Paludibacter sp.
GTAGATTCCATAATGTAATTGATTTAATGATAATTAGAATTAATATTTGGAAGTCCATTTCAGAATTAATACAAAATTTGAAAACCTTTTGCAAGTCTATTTTCTGAAATTGAGTTACAAAAATAGCATTATTATTGGTTTTATCCTTCAAACAGAATGTGAAATTTCCATAATTTGCTAAAGACTTAATTATTTGCAGTTAATTCTCGCATTTAATTGTCTGAAAACTGGTGGATAAAGACATAAAATCCGGATTTCTAACTGCTTTTTGAATATTTTTTTCAACTAATTAAAGAAAAACAGAACTTTTGTTTGATATATTCAAAAAAAATACAGAAATTTGAGCACTCAATACAAATAACTGGTTGATTAGTTGATTTGTTATTGCTAAAGTAGTTGATACAGGGTTTTATAATTTTAAGACAAAAGTAGTATTATGGAAGTAGAGAAAAAGAAATTTGAAATTGAGAAAAAAGACAACGAAATCATTTATTCTAAAGCAATTAAAGCTGGAAAACGCATTTATTATCTTGACGTAAAAAAAAGCCGGAACGATGATTTGTTTTTAGCCATTACCGAAAGTAAAAAGAAAGTAACAGGCTCCGATGAAGATGCACAGGTAACCTACGAGAAACACAAGATTTTTCTATATAAAGAAGATTTCGATAAATTTGTTGAAGGACTTGAAGATGTAATTGGATTTATTAAAAGTGAACAAGGCGAAGCCACACCACGCTACGAAGAACCAACCGAAAATACTGATGCTTCAGTAACCGAAGAAACCAAATCAAAGAGTTTTTTCGATAAGTTTAAATTTTAAATCAGATTTTAGAACCGGAAACCAGGAATCAAGACATGAATTTTTGTCTTGATTTTTGGTTTATGGCCCTTGAGTCAATAATAAAAACCACATGAAATCCTTTGCCAGTGATAATTATTCGGGAATTCATCCCGAAATCTTTCAAGCTATCCAGCGTGCTAATACAAATCATCAGATTTCATACGGCGATGATGAGTTTACCGAAGAAACCAACCAATTATTTGAAAGTCTTTTTGGAAAAGTAACCGTACTTTACACGTTCAACGGCACAGGAGCTAACGTTACTTGTCTGAAATGTTGCACGTTACCATTTCAAGCTGTTGTTTGTTCGGAATATGCACACATCCTTGCCGACGAATGTGGAGCGCCAACTCAAAGTATTGGTTGCTCGCTCCTGCCCCTGAAAACGGCTGATGGAAAACTGACACCTGAACTGATAAAACCATTACTCGGACGCATTGGTAATGTTCACAACACACAACCGAAAGTCATTTCAATCAGTCAGAGCACTGAACTTGGAACTGTTTATTCGATAGCAGAACTTACAGCACTTTGTGATTTTGCTCACGCCAACGGAATGTCTGTTCATTTGGATGGAGCGCGCATTTCGAATGCTGTAGCGGCTTTGGGAGTAAGCCTGAAAGAAGCTACGGTTGATTGCGGCATTGACATTATGAGCTTTGGCGGGACGAAAAACGGATTAATGATTGGTGAAGCGGTGCTGATTTTCAACGATGAGTTGAAAGCAAACGCACCGTATTTCCACAAACAAACGGCGCAACTTTTCTCTAAAAATCGTTTTATTGCTGCTCAATTCGGTGCCTTACTCAGCAATAATCTCTGGTATCGCATGGCTTCGCACTCCAACAGCATGGCTAAATTGCTTGAAAGTCAGATTAAAGGATTACCCGGAGTGAAAATTACTCAAAGCGTTGATGCCAATGCCTTGTTTGTGATTATTCCTGA
>CAZTDH010000435.1:0-1783 GCA_964612615.1 uncultured Paludibacter sp.
ATGAACACAAGCAGGAAATAAAAGTCAAACCAAATGACTTAGGACAAGCGGTTTGCGAAAAATGCGGAACTGTTTTTGATATTGGCTACGGTGTCGGAAATCCATCCAAAAGAATACGTCCAAATCTGCCTGATACAACTGCTCTTGCTAAAGAAGTTTTGAAACGTTACCGTACTTCTATGCAAAACAACTATTTATACATTACCCGTTAGTGTTATTTCCATTTTGTCGGTTTGAGGAGTAAGGACGAAAAGGAAATAAAAACAATATAAAAAGGGTAAATAAGCGATAGAACCAAAGCATAAACCCATATATGGTCTAATTGAAAGAAACGGCGCCCCATGTACAGAAAATAGGTGTCAATTGTATACTTAAACGCAAAAAGTACCAAATAACCTATACTGTATTGCCATTTATCAAATGCCATTCCAATAAATGCTAAACTCACCAGACTGATAGCCAACACAATTATCGCTGTAAGAATAATTTGCCAATCGGTATAGAATTTAGATTTTCCTGCCCATCTTCTGCGTTGATTAATAAATTCCATAATGTCTTTAGGCGGTTTGGTCTTTACAAACGCAGCTTCCGATTTTAGAAAGCGTATTTTTCCTCCCGCCTTTTTTACACTTTCGAGTAAGAAAATATCGTCACCTGATTGTTCTTCACTATGTAAATCTTTTTGTGAATTCAACCATACTTTTTTGGTAAAGGCCAAATTAGCACCATTACATAGAATTGGCATACCTGCACCCGCCGAACCGGCAGCAGTACCTACCAGACTTGAAAATTCAAGTGCCTGAACACGCGAGAATAAATCGTCTTTATCCGACAGCCCGACCGGACAGATAATTAAATCGCTTGGAAAACGTTTGTAAAAACTTCCAATTGCTTCAATCCAATGATACGATGGCATACAGTCAGCATCAGTAGTAATAATCAGGTTTGATTTGGCTTTTGTGATACCTTCTTTCAGTGCATTTTTTTTGCCATGACCTACAGCATCAATTAATAGAATATTGGGGAAATCCTTTTTAGCTCTATTGATATAATTTCGTGTGGCATCAGAAGAATGATCGTTCACAATAATTAATTCAAAGTTTTGATAACTTTGCTGAGCCAGACAAGTAATCAATTTCATAACATTCTCCTGTTCGTTTTTACACGGCACAACAACAGAAACAGGGAAATCAATGTCTATAATTCCCTTTGGTTCGTATGAAAATGCCTTTTTCCAACCAAGTATAAATGTCAGAATCAGGAGAAGATATAAAATAAAAATAATTATTGCGCTAATAATCAATACCATAAATAATATTGTGTCAGTTTTTATAAATAAATCACTTTAAAACAGATAATTCAACCCAATATAGAATCCGGTGTTACCATCTTGCTTATCTAAAGCTTTGCCAAAATCGGCCGAAATTACGAAGTTCTCGTTCCACCCGATTTTCAATCCAATACCGGCAGCCGAATGAAATTTTCCGGTTTCATAATTGTTGAAATATGAAGGGTGAGCGGCTACAATTGTTGGGTTTATTTCTATCGGTTTTAGAATGATTCCGGAATCGAAAAATACATTGGTTCCCAGATAAAAATTCTGTTTAAGCCATTCGAAGCGAAGGAATTTGTAGCGGAATTCAAAATTTCCAAAAGCAACATCGTCACCAATTATACGATTGCGCAAAATACCGCGAACTGAACTTTTACCTCCTAATCCCTGATTAGTGGCAGCTATAAGATAACTTGTAATTAATTCGGGTTGAGCATAATATGGAACTTT
>CAZTDH010000436.1:0-1775 GCA_964612615.1 uncultured Paludibacter sp.
AAAAAACGGTACGAATTTTGATAAATTGATTTGAAATTTCTGTATCTATTAAAATCCATTCTAATAAGCCAACTCTTCAGCGTGAACAAATCGAAATTATATGGTCTAATTGGCTCAACTTTATCTACTACAATTCTCTTACTCATTTTATGGTTTGTTGTTTTATCTGTTCCCGGATCAAATGAAAACGAAGGTTTTCAGGTAAGTTTCGGTGATAGTTATGATGCCGGAGGTGCGGGTGAGGCTGTTCCGTCAGCAACAGTTAAACAGTCGACAAGTGAGGAATTTGTTCCTAAAATTAAAGTAAGTCCAAGCGAATCAAAACCAAGCACTGAAAAAGTTTTTACGCAAACTGAAAATTCAGTTTCAATAGCAGAAAAGAAAGAAAAAGATAGGATAAAAAAAGATCAGCAAGCGCAGATTATTCAGCAAAACGAGAAAAATAAACAAATTGCCGACCAAAAGCAAAAAGAGCAGGATGCCAAAAATAAGGCTGAAAATCTGATTGGTGGCTCTTTTGCCGAAAAAAATTCTGCAGGTAGTGGTGCTTCGGGTGGAAATGGAACAGGTAAAGGCTATGGATCAGGTTCCGGTCTTGGCAAACAGGGAAATCCTGCAGGAAAAGGAAATGTAGGCATTGGAGATTTAAAACTTGGAAATCGGGATTATCTTGTAGATCCACCGAAACCAAATTATTCGAAAGACGTGGAAGGTAAAATTACAGTGACTATTAGGGTAGACCAAAATGGTGTAGTAACCAGTGCAACTATAGGATCTCCTACTACTATTTCTGATTCAGAGATGCGTCACGATGCTTCAGTAGCAGCCAGTAAAACACGGTTTACAACCGGTAAAAATATAGAAACGGGCTCGATTACCTATAATTACAGATTACAATAAAGTTATGAAGGTGTTTGTTTTTCTCGCTGATGGTTTTGAAGAAATCGAAGCCATTGTACCAATAGATATTTTCAGGCGTGCCGGAATTGAAACTATAACTGTTTCTATTTCAGATAATAAACTGGTACGTGGAGCACATGATATTGCTGTAATGGCAGATTGTTTGTTTTCAGAAACAGATTTTTCAGAAATCGATTTGCTTTACTTGCCGGGCGGAATGCCTGGAACAAAAAATCTGGATGCCCATGAGGGATTAAGGAAATTAATACAACTTCAGGCAGATGGAAATAAAAATATTGCTGCCATTTGTGCAGCTCCATCTATTTTGGGAAAAATGAATTTATTGAATGGAAAAGAGGCGATTTGTTATCCGGGTTTTGAGAACAACCTTCAAGGAGCTTTTTTATCAACTGAAAAGGTGGTAAAGTCCGGAAATATCAGTACAGCCAAAGGGGCTGGAGTTGCTTTACAGTTTGCTTTGCAACTGGTGGAAGAAATGAAAGGGAAGGAAATAGCAGATAAAATTGCTGAATCAATTCAAATGTGAGTTGATTGACAAGTAAGTAAAACAAAAAAAGGAATATGAACTCATATTCCTTTTTTGTAATTTCAATGCACCAAATCTTAATTAACAGCTGCTGTCAATTCTGCTCCGGCTTTGAATTTAGCAACTTTTTTAGCTGCAATTTTAATTGGTTGTTTTGTGGCTGGGTTGATACCCGGACGAGCTGCACGAGCTGCAACTGAGAATGTTCCGAAACCAACTAGACTTACTTTGTCACCTGCAACAAGTGCATTAGAAATGCTTTTAACGGTAGCGTCAAGAGCTTTTTTTGCATCAACTTTGCTAAGACCAGCTTCAGCAGCGATGGCAT
>CAZTDH010000437.1:0-1757 GCA_964612615.1 uncultured Paludibacter sp.
TTTCAAATGCAGAAGCAGGATTAAAGGTAATTACGTCGCCTTTCTTTGCCCCAACAAACAATGCTTTTTGTTCATCTTTCATGTACGAAGCAGTAAGAGCGGCATCCTGAACTTTCAAACCGGATTCGTTTACTTTTCCGTTAGTCAGTTCCAGCAATTCGCCTTTTATCATGTCTTTTTCTTCCACCACTTCTTCCTGGATATATTTTCCGTAGCGTCCGGTGTATGATTTAACCTGGTTATCAATCATTTCATTGCTTACTGCAATGCTGTAAAGTTTGACTTTATCTTTTTTGCTCAATTCCACTTCAAATTCAGGTGCTAAACCCAAATCGAATACAAATTCAAAGCTTTCGTCAGTGTCAAAATCAAACGGTTTTTGATCAGTTTCGTTTGGCATAGGTTCGCCCAGAATATTCAGGTCGTTTTCGCGGATATATCCGTATAAACCATCCGAAACCAGTTTATTGATTTCTTCAGCTATCACAGCTTTACCATACATTTTTTTCAACAAACCCATGGGCACATTGCCGGGGCGAAAGCCGGGGATATTTGCTTTTTTGCGATAATCGCGTAAGTTTTTTTCCACTTTTTCGGCATAATCTGCTTTCTCAATGCAAACAGTCAACATTGCATTGTTCTGATCGAGGTCTTTTCTAACGATATTCATATTTAATAAATCTATAGTTTTCTGATATTTAGCTTTTTTCAGAATGGGGTGCAAAGGTACAAAAAAATAAAATAAGTTGTGCTTATTGTATTGAAAAAACACGAAATTGAACTACCAGGTACTTAATCTGGCGTATAGTTTTTAAAACAAATACACCAGATTAATTGAAAATACTCTGTTTGAACTGGTAAGTGGTGTTGGTAATCCGACTGTGGTTGAAGGAGTGGTTTTAATTCCCTGAGTCCAGATACCACCAAGCTGTATTTTTCTGAATAATTCTAATCCTAACCCCAGATTGTAGCCATAATCCACATGGTCCATAAATGCTGGATAAGTAGAATCTTGGGTGGCATCTGTAATTTCGTTTACAGTTTTTCCACTCAGTTCATAACTGCCATAAACTCCGGCAATACCATAAACACCAATAAATCCAAGTGTCAAACGATAACGAAGATTCAGCGGAACTTCCACACAATTCAATTCCCGATAACCTTTTTGAATAACTCCTGCAGCAGTTGAGGTATCAGTAAATGCACTTCCCTTTTGAGTAAGAATAGCTGCCACTTCAAATCCAAGTCCCGATTTTTTAGGCATAGCCTGATAAATCAGTCCAATTTGATAGCCATTCAGATTTTTTGAGTCAAATCCGGCAGCAATATCAGCCTGACTGAACGATTTTATTTCGTTAGCCATATTCACTCCCGTTTTTATGCCAAACTGAGCAAAAAGACCAGAAGCAAATACTAAAAATGCTGCGAGAATTATGTGTTTACTTTTCATGATCTGAAACTATAAACTACTTATTATAAGTTATTTACTATTTCTTAGTGTTGCGTTTACGTTCGTTTTCGTCTAGATAAATTTTACGCAAACGGATACAAGTAGGTGTAAGTTCTACATATTCATCTTCCTTGATATATTCCAATGCTTCTTCCAAACTAAAAACAATAGGTGGAATCAATTTGGCTTTATCATCCGCTCCCGAAGCACGCATGTTGGTGAGTTTTTTGGGCTTGGTAACATTTACTACCATATCGCCTTCTTTTGAACTTTCGCCAACAACCTGACCGGTATAAATCTCATCTTG
>CAZTDH010000438.1:0-1756 GCA_964612615.1 uncultured Paludibacter sp.
GCGCCACATTATAAATTCCGGCATTATTGTAAATTCGCACATCCTGCTCTACTGCTATATTGACTTGCAATGGCGATGGAGCTCCAGTATCCTGAACTCTGATTACTAAAACACCATCGGGGGTAACAAGTACAGTTCGTTTGGAGGTGAATGTTGTTCCATCCACCGTAAGTCCTAAATCAATGCTTAGTTCACCGGTACGAATATCTAATTTTTGATTAAAAGCTGTAATTGTTCCGGGATTGAGTGTTGCCCCATATCCGGCTTTCAACAGGAAAGGATTAAACCTATGTCCTGCATTATCCCACCAATACTGATAACCAAGGTATGGCTCGTGCGGATGCCACGTACCCGGATTTGCCATAGGTGCTTTTGTAAAACCAAATCCCCATGGGTCGACACGCATGGTTGTTCCACCCAGGCCAATGGGCTGATATTGATAGTCTTCACGATTTAATTTTGTCAATCCTGATTTTATGAACGCACTTTTACCAAGCAAACTATCCCAATTTGCATCTACAGTAGGTTGAACATCTTTGAATTCAATTTTTGTAATTTTTGTCGATGCACCAAACCAACTTTCAGCAGGTGTTGCTGAAGTATTTTGAGGTAACTCTAATCTCACTTTAATTATTTCACCCGAATAAGCCGAACCATTGCTTTGAATGCTGTTTGAAAAATCAACACGAACAAAATTTAGTGTTGGATCAATATCAAAATTGGAATATACTATCGTTCCATCGGCTTTGGTCATTTCGAGCACTGCTTTCACCGGAGTGGAAACCGGCCAACCTGCAGTTTGATAATAAATATCGCAGTAAGGGTAAAGAGATGCATCAAACTTTGTATCAACTTCCACCTGAGGAAACCATAATTGTGGTCCGTTTGTAAGCGCTTTATTCGTATAAGTCAGTTTCATATCACCGGCTTCCCAACTCAATGTAACATCACGGTCAACTCCATCCTGAATTTCGTGCCAACCTTCAAGGTCTTTGTCAAATGTCCATGCGCTGATTGTATTTAAAGGGATCGACCCCTGGGCTGCAATTTCAGTAGAACTGAGCGCATAATTATATACCGAGAAATCGTCGATATAGGCCATTAATCCGCCATTTCCAATGACAATATTACCAGTTCTGTTTGTCATTGGGACATTCAACAACTCAACCGTTTTTTTACCGTTGAGGTAACAAGTCATTACATTCCTTTCGTTTACAATTGCCACATGCTGCCAATCACCACTATTCCATGTGGTTAGATTATCCCAAAGACGTGATGTTTTCTGAAAATTAAGTTTGCCTCCATTAATGGCTAAGTCGTAGTTTCCATTGTTATACGAGAACAAGTTTGCCGGTGTAGAACTGTATTTCTGAGCACTTCCAATTGTTTTAATCCAAAATGATATGGTTTGTTCTTTCGAAGTGAAAAGCGAATTAGTGGGTATGGTAAGATAACTGTCACCATCTAAATACAAAGCAGCTTTTCCGTTTTTAAAATTGCTGGTATTTATAGCAGGAGACCCCGAAGTAGCACATACAAACTGAGCAGCATCATCCGTAAAATTGGTTTCAAATGACCATTTAACTGTCTTTCTATTGTCGGGCTTAGGTGTTTGGGTTGCAGTTAAACTTATCTTGTCAATCAGCGTATTAAGCCCAAACCAATTGGTAGCCGGATTAGCAATGGTACTTGAATTGTGTGGAAGTTCCAATTGTATCGATTTTATTTGCCCATCGTATGCCTTTCCACCCCAATC
>CAZTDH010000439.1:0-1752 GCA_964612615.1 uncultured Paludibacter sp.
CGTTGTCAAGGCGAGCAGTATTTAGCTGACGCTCCCCTGGGAACTCAGTCTCGTTCTGCGAACGAAATAATGACAATAGAAAATAATTTGGATAACCTGCCTAAAACCCTTAAAGCCAATGGTTATAATACCGGTATGGTAGGAAAGTGGCATTTGGGTTATCATTTTTCTACCAACGAAACTAAACTTCCGACTCAAATGGCCGCCGTGGGTTTGCAGTATTATACAACAACTGATGATCCGGCAGATCCATTGATGAAGGCCAAATTATTAAATAATCACACATGGTATGCGAATGAAATTAAAAAGTCAGGTTTTGATTATGCGGATAATGTTTATTGGGCAAATCTAGCTGAAGTTCATAATGATTTGCTGAATTTTCATAATCAGGATTGGACGGTTAAAGGAGCATTAGATTTTTTGGATCAAACCGGAGAAAAACCTTTCTTTCTTTATTTCTCAACAACTTTAGATCATGGTCCAAATCCTCAGAGTTCTGTTGTGGGCAAAGAATTAATAAGTGGAAAAGGATATTTAGATGCGGCATTAAATGTATTACCCAATAGGGCTTCTTTAACAAGCCGATTAAATGCTGCCGGTTTGGGAGGTAAAAAATTAGAATATACCTTATGGCTTGATGATGCCGTTGGAGCATTGATGAAAAATCTTGAAACTTCAGGCAAACTAGATAATACCTTGATAATATTTATGTCCGACAATGGTCTTGAGATGAAAGCTGCTATGTACGAAGGCGGCATTCGTGTCCCCATGATGGTTTGGTGGAAAGGGCATACTACTACTGGTGGTGTTTGTAGTCGTTTGGTTCATGGTTGTGATATTGCTCCAACAATTATGGAAGCGACTAACAGCACAATTCCTGCTACTCAAAAATTTGATGGTGTGAGCTTTATTCCTTTGTTAACGGATAATACCAAGCCTTGGAGGAAATATGTTTATAGTGAATTAGGCTGGGCGAAATGTATCGTTACTGAAGATTATAAATATATAGCGGTTCGATATCCTGCAGATATACAGGCAAAAGTTGACAGAGGACTTACTGCTGATGAACAACTTACAGTAGGCTATATTCCAAATCAATCGCTTTGCGCATTAGGGAAGAAGAATCCAAACTACTTTAGCAATAATCAACTCTATAATTTGGTAAATGATCCAAATGAACTAACTAATTTAGTTAATAACCCTACTTATGCAGCAAAATATACCAAATTAAGAAATATCATGAAATTGTATTGTGGTAAATTTAAACAACGTCCATTTGGTGATTTGTACGATGGGGTATCTTTTGTTCCCGAAATTGCTGATACTATTCCTTCTTTTAATTCTGGAATAGAAAATCTATTTATAAAATCAGTAAAAAACAATTGTTCTCAAGCAAATCAGTTATATGTATCGCCAAATCCAATTACTGAAGGCAGTAAAATATCTTTTATTGTGAATAATACGCAAAAGGTTCAAATTGATATTTTTAATTCGCAGGGTGCAATGGTAGTAAAGCTGATGGATAAAAAATTATCTCAAGGAAAATATGAATTGAACTTTCCGGAATACTTGAGTAATAATGAAATATATTTTGTTATGGGCGTTTTTGATAATTGTTCTCAATACTTTAAAGTGATGGGCAAGTAGCTGTTTTGTTAACATTATTACTGGTTGCAGAATTGTTGAAAATTTAATTCATCATTCGATAAGGTTACTTAGCTCAGATTAGTTTTTCAGATTAAATTAAGGTAC
>CAZTDH010000440.1:0-1748 GCA_964612615.1 uncultured Paludibacter sp.
CCAAGTGCTGTTTCAAAATTAGGAAGGCAAGGTGTTTTGGTTTCTAATTCCAACGAATTAGCATTATATTTCTGGGGACAATAATTTTTGTAGGTATTGTTCTCGGTGCATTCAATTTCTGAGCATACTGCTTCGCTTTCAGTAATGTCACTAAGTCGTTTAATCTCAATTTTCAGAATTGTTGCAATGATGTCAGCTGCTAATTTTATTTGCTCTCCAAAGCGATAATTACATAGGCTTGTTATGGTGATTTTCTGAATACCATTTGTATTGCATATTCTTTTACCAAATTGATCAATCTTCCAGTCGTTTGGATTATTGTTTAATATCTTCAATCCTGCTTTGTCGTGAAATAAGGTACATGTATCATGCTTTGTATTTGGTTTGAAGGTTTGTAGTTTGTCAATTCTTCTCATTTTTAGGAGTTTAAAGGTCAAATAATTTATTTACATCTATATGTAATTTTTCAACTGTAAAGTCACCAGGGATAATATAAGCTGACACTTCAGCAATGGGATAATTGTATTTTCGTTCAAAGACTTTTAAATAAGAGAGGGTGTTTATTCTGTCTGCAAAAATGCTGGCTTGATTAGAGTCATTAACAGATGACGAAATTTTTACTGTACGGTTTCCGCTTGCTATGAGAATATTTGTCCGATTTGGCATATTGTATATGTATATTTATTGTGAGAGGTTAATTTCTATTTTTTTCTTAAAACTCTAGTTCTATCCATTAATCCCAATTCAGATATATCGAAAATTTTACCTTTCAATCTGGATGAGGTTGTCCTCAAAGTCGAAGGTTTTATATCTCTAAAGAGGATATATTCTTCTTGTCCAACCTCTAGAATGTCAAGTGTTCCTATCACATCAACTTTTGTGACTGGAGTCATAGGTTTTGGTAATTTTGCTTTTGGCATTTTCATCATAATAGTCTATCTTTGTTGTTTATATAAATAATGTAACAATGTCGTATTTTTTTCTTAAAACATACTGCAAAGTTACCTATTTTGTACTAACTTTGCAATGTTTTACGGAATTTAGTAGAACATTCGTTCCGCATTTCAGCTCAAATAAATATTTCTTGTTATGGAAGTAGCAATAATACAAAGGATTAAGGGATTAATATCTGAAAAGAATTTAAATATGTCCCAGTTTGCAAATCGGATAGATTGTGAACAAAAAACGGTAAATAATTACCTAAATGGTAAACGCAAGCTAAGTCTTGGATTTGTAGAATCTATTATAATAACTTTTAAGCTTGACGCAAATTGGTTATTATTTGGCACTGAAAATGGCAAAGAAGGAAATGAAATTGGAATAATTGAGGTTGATTATAAAGAAAAATGGATTGAATTATTACAAGAGAATATAGAATTACATAGAAATTTAGCTGAATTCTACAAAGAAACTAAAATTTTGGAAAACGAAACCGGAGGTGCAGTGGCGAATGTGAGGGCTGCAAAAGCAGGATAATTTGTCCAATTAGAAAGCTTGCAATTTCATTGATTAGATCAGGGAAAGTCCGAGATTTTTGGGTATTATAAAAAATCAATGAAGATATTATCAATAAAAAATCAAATTTCTAAGCAACTAAAAAACAGGTAATTAGCATCTAAAAAAATCAAAACACTGCGGCAGTAATGCGGCAGCACCTTGAAAAACAAACAAAAATTAAAGTTTTAAACATCTGATATACAAGTAAATATCTTTTGTAAAATCATTAAAAAATGGTTTCGAGAGTCCCT
>CAZTDH010000441.1:0-1741 GCA_964612615.1 uncultured Paludibacter sp.
ATTTACAAAAAATACCGACAGAATATGCTGGGCGTTATAACCGATGTGAGTTATCCGCAGAATGGCGTTAAAAATAAGACTGCGGGCATAAATTTGTGTGCCGAGATTCGAAAACACGATACGCATATTCCGCTGATTTGTGTATCGACCGAAGATTCGAATCATGAAGGTGCCGACAGAGTGAAAGCTGCATTTTTAAATAAAATGTCGAAGACTTTGTTGATGGATTTGCGTGAGAAAATTGCCAAAAACTTTGGTTTTGGTGATTTTGTGTTTATCAACCCCACCACAGGTGAAGAAGAGGCACGAATTCAGAATTTACGTGGTTTGCAGGAAAGCATTTTTACTATTAGCGACGAGTCACTTTATTACCATGTTTCGCGGAATAATATTTCGCGCTGGTTGTATTCACGGGCTATGTTTCCCCTCGCCGAATTTTTGAAAAATATTAATGTTGACAATGATGTGTCGAGCGATTTGACCAAAGTTCGTCAAATTATTTTCGATGCCATAGTGCATTATCGGAAAGTGAAAAATCGTGGCGTTGTGGCTGTATTTCAGCGTGATAGATTCGATCAGTATTCAAATTTTGCCCGTATTGGCGAGGGTTCGTTGGGTGGAAAAGGGCGTGGTCTGGCTTTTATCGATGCTATGATAAAACGAAACGAAAGTCTGGAAAAGTTTGAGAATGCTCAGATTGTAATTCCTAAAACGGTTGTTTTATGTACTGATGTTTTTGCTGAGTTTATGGAGCTTAATAAGCTTTATCCCATTGCATTATCGGATATTGATGATGCTGAGATTCTGGCACATTTTCTGAAAGCCCGTATTCCACATCAACTTATTGCCGATTTGCACGCTTTTGTGGGTGTTATCAGTTCGCCCATAGCTGTTCGTTCATCCAGTCTGCTTGAAGACTCACATTATCAGCCATTTGCAGGAATTTATTCCACCTATATGGTTCCTTTTGATGCCGAGAGTAAAACGCAAATGCTGTTGATGATTACTGAAGCCATAAAAGCGGTGTATGCTTCGGTATTTTATCGCGACAGTAAAGCATATATGACAGCTACCAAAAATGTGATAGATGAGGAAAAAATGGCTATCGTATTGCAGGAAATTTGTGGAAATACTTATGGAACAAGATATTATCCATCATTTTCAGGCGTTGCACGGTCGTTGAATTATTACCCGATTGGTGCTGAAAAACCAGAAGAAGGTATTGCTAGTGTGGCCATGGGTTTAGGAAAATACATTATGGATGGTGGTATGAGTTTACGCTTTTCGCCTGCGTATCCGAATAATATCCTGCAAACCAGCAATGTAGATTTTGCATTGCGCGAAACACAGACTTACTTTAATGCACTGGATTTAAGCCAGACTCAGTTCGTTCCACAGGTTGACGATGGATTTAATTTGTTGAAAATCAATGTGAACGATGCTGAAAAAGATGGAACTTTGCGCTATATTGCTTCGACTTATAATGTTCAGGATCGGGTGATTAATGACAGCATTTATGAGGGTGGTCGAAAATTGATAACTTTTGCTAACGTATTGCAGCACAATGTATTTCCCCTAGCAGATATTTTGAAAGAAGTGCTTAGAATTGCTCAATCTGAAATGGGGCGGCCTATTGAAATTGAATTTGCTGTAAATCTGGATTATACTCCGGCAAAACAACATACTTTCTATTTATTGCAAATCCGACCGATTGTGGACAATAAAGAAATGATTCATGAAG
>CAZTDH010000442.1:0-1737 GCA_964612615.1 uncultured Paludibacter sp.
GGCATCCTTCGCCCGGCAGGCGCCTGCCTGTTTTGAGAATGCTTACACCATCAAGGCGTTCATTTGCACCTCATGCACTGGAGTTGGAATGATAATCAAACAATTGTCTCGAATTTGAGATAGCTTGAAGATACGCTTGAGGTTAACCGCGGTTGCTAACCACAGACGCTGTAAACGGCGTTTGGCCTTTCCGATGTAGCGGGTATCGCGTAACCCGTGAGAAACCAATTCGGCTTGTTTCCCTTCGATGCGAGGGCGCAAACGGTAGAGTTTTTTGAACTCGTCGGTTTCCTGGCGTTGACGCGCTTCTCGTAGGTAATTTTCAAAGAAAGATGTGCTGATGGTGCGTCCGGTTGTCTTGCTGCGAACGCAACGAGAGAATAAAGGACATTTTTCGCAAATACTGCGGTCGAAAACGAAGTTGAAGGCTTTGCGTTGCTTGTCATCGATCTCAACGCTTTTGGCGGAAACGGTGTGGCCTTTTGGACAAGTAGCGGTTTGGGCTTGCTCATCAACACAAAAGGCAGATTTATCTATTTCCGAATCGGTAGGTCGGCGAACGGGTGAAACCAAATCAATCGGATAGCCTGGATGTTCAGCACAATCGGCACGATTCTGACCTGAGCCATAAGCGCCATCGCCCAAGACACGCTCAACCGTCACACCGATATTTTCTTCGATACGAGTGATGGCAGGCAGCAGGTCTTGTCCATCGCCGAGCGGAGCAGCCAAATCTTCAATGTCTACGATCAGTTCGCTGGCTTGGTCTGTACAGGTTGTGACCTTATGCCCGTCGAACTTCTTGGAAGCGCTTTTGCGTCCGTGCCGCATCTCGTCATCATACAAGCTGATAAAGCGGTCCGGTGCAGTGCCTTTTCCGATTTTGCAACCGCCATCTGATGTATGCTCAACATCGTCGCCCAGGATTTTGCTGATCATCCAACCCAGACTGCGCACATCGGGATCTTCGACCTGTTGCAGTGCTAATTCCAGCGTAGCTTCGCTATCCGTAACCAGTTGCTTGAGTTGTGCGTTGCGCACCGCAACATCACTCCAGTCTATTTCTGCTTTGCGATCCTGATCAACGTACGTCGTCAACAGCTTTTCGATCTCCACGGAACAGCCTTGGCGCTTGCCGGGTAGATGGTAGCCCATTGTCTTGAGCAACTTGCGAATACCTTTGCGCAACAAGGTGTAGGTATCTTGCGTTGCCCCAGCGCCTGCTGCGTTCGTGCTGTCAATCAACATGGTTACTTTGTCAGCCAAAAAACCTTCTTCGCGGGCAACTTTCAAGAGGCGGTCAAATGCATAGCGCTCTTTACCATGTTTTACCAGCCGGGTCCGAAATACACTCAAGCTGGATGGATCGAAACCAGCGTAGTCCAACGGCAGGTTCAAAGCGACTTTCCAGCGCATATCATAAAGTACTCGCTCTACTGCTTCGCCATCCGAAACATCATCGTGAAATTCGAGCAGTAACACTCCAGACATCATTGATGGAGGCAGGCTTGGTCGTCCGTTGTCTAACGTGTACATCTCTTTCAGATCATCATCGCGCAATAACTTGCCGTTCAATTTGCCCATTCGCCCATAGAACGAGTCGGCGGGAACACGGTGAGGTAATCCAATTGCATCAAATAGGCTGGCTTGAGCTTTGCGTTTTCCGAGCATGGCGGCACTCCTAGCGGTTGGATTGCCTTATTTTTACCCGATTTTCTCGCTGCTGAGGAGGGTCCA
>CAZTDH010000443.1:0-1737 GCA_964612615.1 uncultured Paludibacter sp.
AACGATGTGCAACCAATCTCCCCCATGCAACCCGATTGAACTTTGCGTCCGTCAGAAAAAGTATAAACCGAACCGATAGATTGACAGGCATCTTCCACTACGAACAGATTATGTTCTTTGGCAATAGCCAGAATAGACTCCATATCAGCATTTTGTCCGAACAAATGAACAGGAACAATGGCTTTGGTTCTGGGAGTAATAGCCTTTTTCAGTGAATCAATAGAAATATTGAAAGTATCAAAATCTACATCCACCACAACAGGAGTTAAACCCAGTAAAGCAACCACTTCGGCAGTAGCAATAAAGGTAAAAGTTGGTGTAATTACTTCATCGCCCGGCTTCAAACCCAAAACCATCAAGGCAATCTGAAGTGCATCAGTACCGTTTCCAACCGGAATTACATGCTTTACACCTAAATAATTCTCAAGGTTTTTCTGAAAATCATTTACTTTCCCACCTTTAATAAATGTCGTAGTATTAATAACCTCCTGAATTCCTGCATTAACTTCTTCCTTTATTTTTTCGTATTGACTTTTCAGGTCAACCATTTGTATATTTTTCATCGGCATTATTTCTGTTCCAGTATATATTCTACTTCTAACGGTAAAATTCTGATATTGGTAATATGAGTGGAATTGTTCTTAATCTTCAAAATGTGCTTGCTCGTTTTATCAGTTCTTAGTTCGTTATAATCCAGATATACCTGAATATCAGATGGATTAAACGTTTTGAACTGACTTAATCCAACCGTATAGGTAGCATTGACAACTATAGGAAAGCTACGAACAGACAGATTGTCTGGACAATTAATAGCGACAATCGGAATTTGTACCTTTCGTTCAGTAAATTGCTCAACAAAAATAGTTATTTTAGTATTATTGACCGAGTAATGTGCTAGTTTCAAAGGCATTAAATTACATCGAAATGAAATTGTATCATTCAGATTTTTGAATGATTTGCACTCAGTATGTATCGTTTTAAGCGTATCAAGCACATTCTTTGGACCAAAAACAGTCACTTTGTTCGGCTGAACTTTAATCCGGTCGCTATACATATACTGATGTGCAAGGTCAATTTTCGCGTTAAACTCAATAGGTAAAGTCTTATAACTCAACTTTTCATATTGAATCAACAACGAATCAGGATGAATATCCAACAAAGTGGTAGTTGGCTTCAAATATCGGACAATTCGGGATTTTAGTTGATCCGGAGTAATTAAAATTTCTCCTTTCTGATAAAAAACCCGACTCAAATCGATGGTTAACGGGTTTCTCCTTAAATCGGAGTATTCGAAAAGCCGGATTCCCTGATCTCGGATATCCAATGAGATTTCAGAAGGCGGATCGTTTGTCAGAGCCAGATTAAGCGGCACACCTATATAACGCACCGGAACGATAATATTTGTTTCACGCTCTTTACCAAGGGCATGAACATACCAAAAAGCGGCTGAAATAATTAGAAAAAGCAAAAAGCTTAAAATATCTTTTGATAAAAAGAATGATTTAAGCTTTTGCGAGTAATATTTAAGGAATAAATTCCCGTTGTTTTCAGCCATTTTGACCTTACCTATTTTGCTTCGGTTTGAGCGTCTTCAGCAGTTGCAAAAACTGAGTTTTTGTCTACTTTAATCAACACTTTATCTGCAATTTCTACGGTTACAGTTGTATCTTTGATGTCCTTTACTTTACCGTAAATTCCACCTGAAGTAACTACTGAATCGCCTTGTTTCATGGCTTC
>CAZTDH010000444.1:0-1734 GCA_964612615.1 uncultured Paludibacter sp.
AGATTTCACAGGAAGGACTGGCTATTTTTTCGACTGAGAAAAAGGAAATTCTGGCAAATACACACTTTATTCAATACAGCAATATACTTTCCGACCAGCAAAGCGAAAGCTCCAATCAGATTTTCAGTCTGCCTGAATTTTCGGAAATCAATCAGTTCATTGACCAAAGTCTGCAAAACAATGAAATGAAACGAAAAAAGCTGACTATTGAAAAAGGTGGTCGTGTTTTTGCTGTTCAGTGTATTGTTTTTCAGGATAATACATTTGAAATATCCATAAATGACATATCGGTTCAGGAGCATGAAAACGAACTGAAACGCCACCTGACACAGAACATTTCGCACGAGTTGAAAACTCCGGTAAGCAGCATTTTGGGCTATATGGAAAGTATTCTGGAAAACCCCGAAATGGATGCCGAACGTCAACGTTTCTTCGTTGAACGGTCGTTTCAACAAGCACAGCGTTTACGCGATTTGCTTCAGGACATTTCCACACTCAACAAAATGGATGAAGCCAAACGGCTGTTTGATAAAGAACCCTGCAATATTTCGGAGGTAATTCAGGATGTATTAAACGATGTTCATTTGGAAATAGAGCAAAAAGAATGTACGGTTGTGACGAACTTCCAACCCGAAACAAGCATTCAGGGAAACCGCTCACTGGTATATTCCATTTTCAGGAACCTAATGGACAATGCGTTGAATTATGCCGGCGAGAAAATAACGATAGATATAAACTGTTACCGCGAAGATGACGAATTTGTTTATTTCTCGTTCAGCGACAATGGCGTGGGAGTTTCAGAAGAGCATTTAAACCGTTTGTTCGAACGTTTTTACCGTGTAGATAAAGGTCGCAGTCGTAAAGCCGGTGGAACGGGTTTAGGATTGGCGATTGTTAAAAATGCGATTATTTTCCACAAAGGAACTATTTCGGCAAAAACTGTTCCCAATGGCGGATTGAGTTTTATTTTCTCGCTCAGAAAACGCTAACCATGCGACTGTTTCGCAACAAATGGACTGCTCTGTTTCTCAGTAATTTTCTGGGTGTTTTCAACGATAATTTCCTGAAAAACTGCATTATCTTTATTGCTGTGGCGTGGTCAAGGCCTGCATGGCTATCGCAATCGCAGCTTATTTCGCTTGTTTCGGCCTCGTTGATTGTTCCTTATTTGTTTCTTTCGCCGCTTGGCGGTCATTTCGCCGTCATTTATTCCAAAAAGACTGTTTTCCGCGTTTGTAAATTGCTCGAAATTCCGGTTTTGGCCTTTGCTTGTGTGGCATTTTATTATCAGTGGGTAATGCTGGCTGTTTTCACTGTGCTACTTATGGGAATTCTGAGTTGTTTGTATTCTCCATCCAAATACAGCCTGATTCGGGATATTGGTGGTGCCGAAGGAGTTTCATTTGGGAGTGGCGTATTCGAAATGATGGCCTTTCTGGGAATTCTGATTGGTACCGTTTGCGCTTCGTTTGTTTCCGATGCCTATAATCAATGGGTGGTTTTTGGAGTTTTAATCGGATTAGCTGTGTTGGGTTATATTGTAACCCGAAGCATTCGCGCAACTGAACTTCCCGAAAATACCGGAGAAGCCCGAACGCTCAATCCAATCCGGTTTTTGATAGATTCATACCGCTTTGCACGGCAACATTCCAATGTAAACAGCGCAGTATTGGGAGCATCGGCTTTCTGGCTTATTGGCGGCATGTTGCAAATGAATCTGGTCATTCACACCAA
>CAZTDH010000445.1:0-1728 GCA_964612615.1 uncultured Paludibacter sp.
GGCATCAGGTTGCTGAGCGAAGTAGCTGATAATTTCTTCAAACCGGAAACCAACTGCGAACCATAGCCGTGCGAATTAGCATATTCGTCAGCCTGATATTCAAACCTTCGCGAAAGAACATTGGTTGCAATATCCAAAACCAGCGAAAAAGGAGAATATAATATGCTGAAGGCCAGTGCATTTAAATGAAACGATGCTTTAGTTCCTCCCAATGCCTGAGCCAGCACATCGCTTTGCAGAATCAATCCGAAAACGAAGAATAAAATCAGCGTGGTTGGCATGGAAATAAGGAAATTAATAAGTGTATGCTTGTGTTTGTAATGTCCAACCTCGTGTGCCAGCACCGAAACAATCTCATCAGTTGTCATTTTGTCCATCAGGGTGTCATAAAGAACAATACGCTTCTTCGCTCCCAGCCCACTAAAATATGCATTGGCTTTGGTAGATCGTTTAGAACCATCAATTACAAAGATATTGTCGAGATTAAAGTTGGTTTTAGTGGCAAATTTTTCTATTTCTGTACGAAGTTCACCTTCACCAAGCGGTGTTTGTTTATTAAACAACGGAACGATTATCTGTGAGTAAAACATGGTCATAAACAAACTGAAACCAGTCACCACAGCCCATGCCAGTAACCAGAAATAAGCAGGTGTAAGCGTATAAATCCAGATTATCACAAATAAAATACCCCCACCCAATACAACTGTCATGGCATATCCTTTCAGTTTGTCGAGGATAAAAAGCTTCGGGGTTACTTTATTGAAACCAAATCGTTCCTCAATCACAAAGGTGTCGTACCATTCAAAAGGAATAGAAATCAGGTCATTAGCAATAAATATAACGCCAAAGAACAGAATCGGTGTCCAGATGGGACTAACCACAACCTGCTGCACCAGTCCATCTACCCAGGCAAAACCACCAAAAGTAAACATAATGAGCGTAACAACGAAGCTGAATGAGCTTGTGAGCATACCAAAGCGCGAATTGGTGCGGAAATACTCTTGTTGCTTGTTGTATTTTTCGGGGTCATAAATGTCGCGCAGCAAAGCCGGAAGTTCTTTGACAGATTCTTTGATATTGAGATATGCCAACGTTCGTTCCAGTGCGAAATCGGCCACGAGAATGACTATAATCAGAATGAAAAGAGTTTGAACCATAAAAATAAGTTGATTTTGTTTACTTTAAACGTAAAAACAGCACTTTTGTTGAATGATTTAATATTCTCTGTGTCCGAAAATGGAACTTCCCACTCTCACTATCGTACTTCCTTCAGCAATAGCAAGTTGATAATCGTCGGACATACCCATCGAAAGCTCACAAAATAATGGTTCAGAAGTAAAATAAGTGGTTTTTACCTTATCAAAGAGAGTTTTCAGTCCAAGGAATTCGGTTTGGATTTGCTGACGGTTATCAGTATAAGTAGCCATTCCCATTAATCCGCATAGTTGCACATTCTTGAGTTGTTGCCATGCTCCTGCTTCCAGCATTTTAGTAAGTTCATCTGCCGAGAAACCAAATTTGGTTTCTTCACGTGCAATGTGAATTTGTAGCAGGCAATTGACTGTTTTACCGGCTTTTGCAGCCTGTTTATCAATCTCAGTCAGCAACTTAAATGAGTCAACTCCGTGAATCAGCGAAACAAAAGGTACAATAAACTTAATTTTATTAGATTGAAGATGCCCAATGAAATGCCAGCAAATATCTTTTGGGAGCGACTCATATTTGCCA
>CAZTDH010000446.1:0-1721 GCA_964612615.1 uncultured Paludibacter sp.
ACAGACTGTGTGAAAACAGAACTTATAATTGATAAGTTTTTTCTGTATTGTGTACAAAAGAACATATCAGGATAGATATTTTAAAAAATACGTTTTAATGCCAAAAAATAGGGACATTTATTAGCAAAAAAGTCTTTTATTTGCTTTTTTAAGCTGTTTCATATTCATATTTTTTCACTTTGTTTATTAATTCTGAAAATGGAGCGCAATTTATTAATCTTTTAAGATTATATGCAGTTGTATAGTAATCTATTTCTATCTGAACTTTTTGCTTTCCTATTAAAAGAATATTGAATTTCCCCATCAAACTTTTTATTGTTCCAAAGGGGTGTTCTACTACACCCTTTCGTTGTTTTATTTTTTCTTTTGCATACGCCCCTTTCATCTTTATTTTATATTGATCAAGCTTTTTCTGATTTATATTCCTTTTTAAAATTCGTCCTATTTTTGATTTTGTACATATATTTCTGACAATACAATTATTACATTCGTGGCATTGATAAATGTTATAATATCCATCTCTTATTTTCGCATTTGTTTGGTGTAATCGAAGTTGTTTACCTTGAGAACACGTATAGGCATCGGTTGTTTCATTATATTGAAAGGTAATACCTTGTTTTTCTTGACTCTCTCTCATTGTTTCTATTAATGGGATATAACATTGGATATTGCCGTCTTTTTCTATTTCAAGTATTTGTGATGTGTTGCTATATCCTTTGTCTGCCGAAACTTCTTTTGGTAGAAACCCTGTTGCTTCTTTAACTGAATCAACATTCTTTTCTAATTCATGCATATCATTTGTTTCTGTCGTCACACGATCCACCATAATAAAATGCCCTTTGGTTTCTACTCCTGCCTGAACATTATAACCCGCAAATTTTCCATCCCGTCCTCTCACGAGTTTTGCTTCCTTGTCGTTAACGGCATAATATGTTTCACCGCTTTCTTCTAGTCCCTGCTTGATATTTTCAAATTTTATTTTAGCAGTCTCGAGTTTTTTAATTTTTTCTTTTAATACCTCAATCTCTGCTTTGGCTAAGATCATTTCATTTTCATGATTGTCATTGTTTTCAACCTTTGATAAATATGCTGATATGGATTTGTCGATGTCAATCAGTTTCTCTTGAAGGCTTTCTACAGTGAGCATATCTCGCCTAGCATAAGCTTTTACTTTTGTTCCATCAAATACTATTTTGTCAATTGAGGCATATGACCCTTCAATCAAAAAACGACGAAACAATTTTAAAAATGATTTTAGTATTGCTTCACTTTCACGACGAAACTCACAGATTGTCCAATGATCAGGTTGCAATCCTTCCATTAGCCATAAAACTTCTATATTTCTATATGTTTCACGTTCTAGTTTTCGGCTACTAGCAATTCCATTAAAATATCCATAAACTAACAAACACAGCATTGATTCAGGTGGATAGCTCTTTCTACCTTCATTTTTACAACCTTTCCATTGCTTTTCATTGCGTAGCTCTTTAAAAAACTTCTTACACATCAAATCAATTAGTCGTACTGCATTATCCTGAGCTACCATCGCATCATATGACATTACCATTAGTTGCTCTCTTGAAATCTTATCTTTATAGTGCATTGTATCTAGTATAAATTCGATGTAAAATTACAGATAATTAGCGAACTGTGCAAGTAAAATCTAATGTTTTTTACAAAATAAATTATTTGCACAATTGTTGTGTTTTCACACAGTCTGT
>CAZTDH010000447.1:0-1721 GCA_964612615.1 uncultured Paludibacter sp.
AAAGGTATTAATTTTATTATGAAATTAAAACCGGTACAATATCAACTAAAGGCAAAAGAATTGGATGTTTTCTTAAGAAGAAATATGTCAGATGAAGCAAGAAAAAACATAGATCTTACCAATTACTCTCAAGCAGAATCTTTAATAAGAACTGGTTTTATTGCTCAGGATGTAGAAGCCGCAGCTAAACAATGTGGTTTTAATTTTGATGGAATTTATACGCCTAAAGATGAAAACGATTACTATGCTATTTCCTATTCATCAATGGTTGTTCCTTTAGTAAAAGGAATGCAGGAGCAACAAACAACAATTGAGAAACAACAAGCAACAATCGAAAAGCAACAAAAGCTTATAGATGAACTTTTAAAACGTATGGAGCAATTAGAAGCTAAAAAATAATATATTGACTTTGTAAACTTAAATAATAACAATGAAACAAAAACTAATCTTTTTAGCATTATTCTTAATCTCAGGATTATTATATGCGCAGGTACCTCAAAAATTCAATTATCAGTCTGTAGCCAGAGATGCTTCAGGTAATTTGTTAGCTAACCAAAATCTAACATTTCGTATTAGTATTCTTCAGGGGTCAGTTAATGGTACATTAGTTTATCAGGAAACCCATCAAAAAACTACCAATGCTTATGGACAAGTTACAATTACTATTGGTTCAGGTACTGTATTATCTGGAAACTTTTATACTATTAACTGGGGTGCTAATATTTATTACATCAAAACAGAAATGAAACCTATTGGAGGTTCTGACTTTGTATTAATGGGGACTTCTCAATTATTATCGGTGCCTTATGCTCTATATTCTAATGCTTCAGGAAATGGATTTAGTGGTGCTTACGCTGATTTAACAGGAAAGCCTTCGTTATTTGATGGAA
The DNA here is from genome assembly GCA_964612615.1 of uncultured Paludibacter sp. Classification (GTDB taxonomy): domain Bacteria; phylum Bacteroidota; class Bacteroidia; order Bacteroidales; family Paludibacteraceae; genus Paludibacter. Next base: position 891 of record CAZTDH010000447.1, read on the forward strand.
CTTGGTTAAGTTTAACGGGCAAACCAGCACTATGGGACAGTACTTGGGCAAGTATTAAAAACAAACCAATCTTTTTTGATGGGAATTATAATAGTTTAACTAATAAACCTACATTATTTAGTGGTGCTTACGCTGATTTAGCAGGAAAGCCTTCCTTATTTGATGGAACTTGGTTAAGTTTAACAGGCAAGCCAACACTATGGGACAGTACTTGGGCAAGTATTAAAAACAAACCAAGCTTTTTTGATGGGAATTATAATAGTTTAACTAATAGACCAACTTTATTTAGTGGTGCTTATACTGATTTATCAGGTAAACCTACATTATCTACAGTTGCAACTTCAGGAAGTTATAATGATTTATCAAATAAGCCTTCAATTCCTGCTGCTCAGGTTAACAGTGACTGGAATAGTAATTCAGGCTTAAGCCTGATATTAAATAAACCAACTCTATGGGACAGCACATGGGCAACAATTAAAAATAAACCAAGCTTTGCTACTGTAGCTACATCTGGGAGCTATACTGATTTAAGTAATAGACCAACAATTCCGGCTGCACAAGTTAATAGCGACTGGAATAGTAATTCAGGAATAAGTCAGATATTAAATAAACCTTCTTTATGGGATAGCACTTGGGTGACAATTAAAAACAAACCAAGCTTTGCATCAGTAGCTACAAGTGGAAGCTATACTGATTTAAGTAATAGACCAACTATACCTGCTGCACAAGTTAACAGTGATTGGAATAGTAACTCAGGCTTGAGTCAGATATTAAACAAGCCTACATTAGCCACGGTTGCTACAAGTGGAGCTTACTCTTCATTAACGGGTA
>CAZTDH010000448.1:0-1711 GCA_964612615.1 uncultured Paludibacter sp.
AATCAGGCAATAATGCTATAAATCAGCATACTCAAAAGACTCAGCAATAAAACTCCAACTGGAATTATTGTCTGAGTTTTTTTTGTTATGACATTCGGATTAGAAAGTAGTTGAGGTTTGAATTTTTGAATCAATCCATAGCAGAAAAATGCCGACAAAACCCCGATAGTAATACCACCCAAAATGTCCAATGGATAATGTACACCGAGATAAATGCGTGAATACGAAACCAATAATGCCCAACCCAAAATGGATAGCGTGTAAAGTCTGTTCCTGAAAATCAGTGAAGTAATCACTGCCAAACCGGCTGAATTTGAAGCGTGTGAAGAAGCAAATCCATACAGCCCCCCTTCATACCCTTTTACCAAATGAATAACTGATTTCAGGCTATCAACATGCGATGGGCGCAGGCGTTTGACAAGTTCTTTCAGCAGACCGGAAGCAATCTGATCGGAGATTACGATGCAAAGAACAACCGACAGAATAATCCAAACAGCATTTTTTTTGAAAGTACGAATGAGAAGGTATAAAACCGAAAGGTAAAGTGGAATCCAGCTTAGTTTGGCACTAACAATCCACATGAAATTATCAAAGAAAGTAGAATGCAACCCATTAATAATGAGAAACAACTGTGTATCCAGACCTTTAATTAGATCAATGATATGCATAATGGATGGAATTGGTTATAAAAGTTAGTTGCTTCTCTCTCCCTCTCCAAATACTTTTTTCCATTATTCTTCTCCATTTGGAGAAGGTGTCCAAAGGACGGAAGAGGTCAGAGAGGGCCGGGGTGAGGTGATTAAATCTGTTCGATATTTTCCTGTTCCACCCAACCGATATTTCCGTTTCCTAATTTTATTTCAGTCCAGTTGCCCAAGGTACTTTTTATGGAAACTTTCGTCCCCTCGTGTAACTGAAATAACTCCGTTCCACTTTTATCAGGAGCTCCCTTTACACTTACTACGCCGGTCATTACAATTGCTTCTCGATGATTTATCAGTTGATCTTTCCGTATTCCGGAGAAAATAAATGCTACAAAGCTGATTGCCAGTATTATTGACCCAACATAAAATGAAATTTTACGCAGTGAACGTGAAGATCCGAAGATAAAAATAAATGCGCTTATTAGAGTTATCAGAAACAGAATCATGCTAACCCAAATCCATTGATTGGAATTAAACAGTTTAATTAACCCATCAATCCAGCGACCAATAAAAAAATTCTGATTCAGATTGACATTATCAACTACTTTTAACTGAGCTATTTCAAGGTTGTAACGGGCATCTTCAAAAGTTGGCGACAATCGCAAAGCACGTTCGTAGTTGAGAATAGCTTTTCCGGTTTCACTCAATTTATAATAGGCATTTCCCAAATTAAAATACAATTCGGGTGCAACACCCTGACTAGCCAACACTTTTTCATACACCTTGGCAGCATCGGCATAATTTCCTTTTGAATACAGGGTATTTGCCTGTTTCAAAGCATCTGACTGTGCATGAGCAAGAGATGCAAAACTCAGAATTAACAACAAAAATAAAATCAAACGTTTCATATTATATTTCTGAATTATGAGTTTATTGTTTTCTAAAAACATCTTCTAAATTACTGATTGCCTGAATAGTATCATCATACAGATTACCCATTTCCTGTTGACCTGAATTAGGAGCAAAACGGGCAAATTCACAAGTGTTCAGAATCTCCACAAACTGAT
>CAZTDH010000449.1:0-1706 GCA_964612615.1 uncultured Paludibacter sp.
TGAGAATCACACTGAATTACAGTGCTATATAATATTAATCGAAATAAAGTCTATTGACTTTGTAGTGCTGTTGAGTTTTATCAAGGATTAAAACTACATCAGTCTTCAATATTTATTGATAAATCTTTGTATCATAAAGATTTATTTTGTACTTTTGTACCCGAAATAGACTATGGAGGAGGGGACAACAGTCCCCTCGTTTGTTGTAATAACCCAAATATGATTTTAAAAGACGCTATAAATCAGATAGTTGAAAATTATCTTATTGAAACAGATTATTATCTGGTGGATGTAAAAATCAGTCCTGATAATAGAATTTCAGTAGAAATTGATTCTTTTGAAGGTGTTTCTATCGACTTTTGTGCCGAGCTAAATAAACATATTGAAGCTCAGTTTGATCGTGAAGTTGAAGATTTTGAACTGGAAGTAAGTTCAGCCGGACTAACTGAGCCGTTTAAAGTGATTAAGCAGTACGAAAAAAACATTGATAATGAAGTAGAAGTACTAACCAAAACGGGTAAGAAATTTACCGGAATACTGGCTGAAGTACGCGAAACGGAATTTGTGCTGGAAATTGAGAAAACCGAAAAACCCGAAGGTTCGAAACGAAAAGTAACAGTGATAGAAAGCATTACGTTTAAATACGAAGAAATAAAACATACAAAATATATAATCAGATTCAAATAAGCCATGAGCAAAAAAGAAACAATCAGCTTAATTGATACTTTTTCAGAGTTTAAGGAACTCAAAAGCATCGACAGAAGTACATTAATCAGTGTAATGGAAGAGTCGTTCCGTAACGTGATTTCGAAAATGTTTGGAACCGATGAAAATTACGACGTCATTATCAACCCTGATAAAGGTGACTTCGAAATTTACCGTAACCGTGCCATCGTGGCGGATGATGAACTGGAAGATCCAAATCTTCAGATTACACTGACAGAAGCACATAAAATCGATGAAGATTTTGAAATTGGCGAAGAAGTAACTGAAACTGTTGACTTTATGGGTTTTGGTCGTCGTGCCATCCTGACACTTCGTCAAACCTTGTCTTCAAAAATTCTTGAACTTCAAAAAGATAATGTTTTCTCAAAATACAGCGAAAAAGTAGGTCAGATTGTAAGTGCAGAGCTTTACCAGATTTGGAAAAAAGAAATGTTGCTGATTGACGACGAAGGTAATGAGCTTTATTTACCAAAATCGGAACAAATTCCAACGGATTTCTACCGCAAAGGTGATACGGTACGTGCCGTTGTTGCTATGGTTGAGAATAAAAATAATAACCCGAAAATTATACTTTCGCGTATTTCACCTGTATTCCTGGAACGACTTTTCGAGCTGGAAGTACCTGAAATTCATGAAGGTTTGATTACTGTTAAAAAGATTGCTCGTATTCCGGGCGAACGCGCTAAAGTGGCAGTTGAATCGTACGACGACCGCATTGATCCAGTTGGAGCATGTGTTGGTGTGAAGGGTTCACGTATTCACGGAATTGTTCGCGAATTACGCAACGAAAACATCGACGTTATTAATTACACCAATAATGTCAATCTATTTATTTCCAGAGCATTAAGTCCTGCTAAAATTTCGTCTATCCGTTTAAATGATGTCGACAAAAAGGCTGAGATTTATTTGAAACCGGAAGAAGTTTCGCAAGCTAGATCGGAAGAGCACACGTCTGAACTCCAGTCACCTGAAGCTATCTC
>CAZTDH010000450.1:0-1706 GCA_964612615.1 uncultured Paludibacter sp.
TCTACGGTTATGCTTTTTCCGTCGTCAAATATCTTTATGGTTAGTGGTTTGTTAGCCGAAATTGTGTTGTGTTTTATGCAGTTATCAACCAGCATTTGTAGTGACAGCGTTGGTATTTGCATTTGGAGTGATGCAGGATTAATTTCAATTTCTACATGCAAATTATCGTTGAAACGCAGTTTTTGCAGGTGAAAGAATTTTTCCAGATTCTCCAGTTCTTCTTTTAAATCAACAACTTCCCGCGAGTTACTCTGTAACACATAGCGTAGGTATTCCGACAAATCCTGTACATATTGTTCGGCTTTGGGATTATTTTCGAGCAAGCTCATCAAACTGTTCAGACTGTTGAACAGAAAATGAGGATTGATCTGCGCCTTCAGCATATTATATTGTGCTTCCAGGTTGTCTTTTTCGAGCCGTATAGATTTTGAAAAGTTCAATTTCCATTGGCGATAGAAAAATATGGCCTCATGAATGGTTACAATCAAAAACGTAATCATAACCGTAAACAGTATGCTGACTAAATTCAAACGGATGCCTTCAACTAGTGTCGTTCCTTTTTGGAAACAGAAAAACATATCCACGCCGAGAATAAAAACCGTCAGAAAGGCCACTATCAGTGCTGTTTCAACTAAAAGATGTTTTACCGGCATTGATTCCCAAGGAAAACGACTCCAAACAAAAACTACAATTGACATGCTACCCAGCCACAAACAAACGGTATTTACCAGGGAGGGCAACAGTACATTATAAAACGTGAATTCCTTTCCCATAAAAAGGGTGAAAATAACCCCGATAACCAGCGAAATACCTACAATCCAGAATGCCAGGTTGTACCATTTGGAGTATAAACCACCGTATTTTTCTAACTTACTCATAATCTTCCTTTTTAAATTCAATCACAAATATAACTGAATTATTTAAAAATTAATACGGTACAGCATCATAGGTAAAAATGATTGTTGAAAAACAGTCGAAATAGAATGTGACTGAGTGTTATACTGTTCCGAGAAGACATTCTGGTTGTTGCTAATGTTCTGCAAATCAAGTCCCCATTCCTGCGAAACATGCTTGAAGTTTTGTTTAAATCCAATTCTTAAATCGCAACGGAAATAATCTTTGTATTTGCTGTTATACGCTTTGCTCCAGTCGTAAACCTGTTCATTAGCGGCAATGGAGGCATTCAAATCAATAGGAATGTAGCGCATTCCACCCGACCAAACTGTGCGAACATCGAATGTTAAGAAGTTGTTTTGGCCAACTTTCAGTTCATATCCAACCAGTAAATTCATTGCATAATTCGTATTAAATGCAGTATTGCGCCAGACATTGTCAGTTCCCATGTATTTTGAATCGAACAGGGATACAGTCATCAATGCATAATATCCATGACTCAGAAACTTTTCGAGTGTCAGTTCCACACCATAATTTTTACCTTTTCCGGTATTTTGCAAACTATCTGATTTAGCAATAAAATAACCGCTTCCGGCATTCAGCATGGAGTATGCACCGTTTGCCTTCGAAACCGGAACACTGAAAATATCCTGATAATAGGCTTCGGATTTAATGCGGAATTCGTTGCCAAGGTGCCAGTCGTAACCAAGCACCACATGTTGCGAACGGGTAAATTTCAAATCGTGATTATTTTCGGTATATGTTCCAAGCGTTTGATCATATTCTTTGGCGAAATAAACCGTACGTGGTTG
>CAZTDH010000451.1:0-1695 GCA_964612615.1 uncultured Paludibacter sp.
CCTGTTGCGGGATTGTATTATCAGGAATTGTTGCAAATGTTTCAGGATGATCCCGAAACTGAAGCCATTGTACTGATTGGCGAAATTGGCGGTGATGCCGAAGAACGTGCAGCTCAGTTCATTAAAGAACATGTGACCAAACCGGTTGTTGCATTTATTGCCGGACAATCAGCTCCTCCGGGAAAACGCATGGGCCATGCCGGTGCTATTATTTCGAGCGGTAGTGGAACAGCCGAAGAAAAAATTGCAGCTTTCGAAGCCATTGGCGTTCCTGTAGCCCGACTTCCGATTGAAATACCGGTGCTGATTAAGAAAGCGTTGAAAATAGATTGAATCAACTAATAATACATAAAAAACGACCGCTTCGAATTTTGAAGGGGTCGTTTTTTATGGTGATAAATTAAAAATTAGTCTTTAAATTTCGCACTCAAAAACTCGCGGTTCAAACGGGCAATATGCGAAATAGAAACTGCTTTCGGACATTCAGCTTCACAAGCACCGGTATTGGTACAGTTACCAAAACCAAGCGCATCCATTTTAGCTACCATTGCTTTGGCACGGTGAGCTGCTTCAATACGTCCTTGTGGTAATAATGCCAACTGACTTACCTTAGCAGCAACAAACAACATAGCAGAGCCATTTTTACAAGCTGCAGCACATGCACCACATCCAATACAAGAAGCTGCATCCATTGCTTCGTCAGCATCAATTTTCGAAATAGGAATGGCATTTCCATCAGGAACGCCACCGGTATTTACAGAAACGTAACCACCAGCCTGAATAATTTTGTCAAAAGCTCCACGATCTACCATCAAATCTTTGATAACAGGGAAAGCTGCAGAACGCCACGGCTCAACGGTAATGGTTTCGCCATCTTTGAATCGACGCATGTGAAGTTGACAGGTTGTTGTTTCACCGTCTAGTCCGTGTGGATGACCGTTGATGTACAAACTGCACATTCCGCAAATACCTTCGCGACAATCGTGGTCAAAAACGATTGGTTCTTTGCGTTCGTGGATTAATTTTTCATTCAGAATATCCAACATTTCGAGGAACGAATTGTCGGTCGATACATTGTCTAATTTATAGGTCTCGAATTCACCTTTTACTTTCGGACCTGCCTGACGCCATACTTTCAGCGTTATATTTATACTTTTTTCCATATCTTTTTACTTACAGGTTACGCTTTATAATTACGTTGTTGACGGTGAATAAATTCATAATCCAATGCTTCTTTCAGCAATTCAGGCTCTTTACCTTCGCCGGCGAATTTCCAGCATGATGCAAACGAGAATTCTTCGTCATTTCGGAGAGCTTCACCATCAGGTGTTTGGTATTCTTCACGGAAGTGACCACCACATGATTCCTCGCGCATCAAAGCGTCGCGAGCCATCAGTTCACCAATTTCGATAAAGTCGGCTACACGCAATGCTTTTTCAAGTTCTACATTCAAATCGGAACTTACACCCGGAACATATACTTTAGTCCAGAATTCGTGACGAACCGCTTTGATTTTTTCCAATGCTGTTTCCAGTCCCGCTTTGTTACGACCCATACCTACGAAATCCCACATAATCAGACCAAGTTCACGGTGAATTGAATCAACCGATTTGTCGCCCTGAATTTTCATGATTTTTTCTATTTTGGTATGAATATCTTTTTCAGCTTGCTCAAATTCAGGTAATTCGGTACTCA
>CAZTDH010000452.1:0-1694 GCA_964612615.1 uncultured Paludibacter sp.
TGATGTTCCAAAATCCTCAATCCTTATTTTTCCCTTTTGAAACAAGCTGGTTACACCTGCTGGCTTAGGAACCAGAATCCGGGTTACCGGAGTTGCATTTTGTACATATTCACCCGTAAACTGTACAATCATAGAACTGCCATCAATGGTTGGATAAAAAGCAATGCCCCGGCTGTTGAAACCTGGCCCCGATGTTACCGGTTCTTGAACCTCATCAAGGTAATTCACTTGATTAAAACGTATTACTACTCCTCCATTATTGGTACTTCCGGATGAATAATCAAGTTCCGTTTCAAATAAATAGGGTGAGTAGTATTTTTTTTGTGAAATCAAGGCACGTTTGGCAGCCCATGCAAATTGTAATGAACCACCCGCAATATCAGTTGCACTAAAAGCATTTGCTAATAAAGTAATCCATTGATTATAAAATGTAGTGTTATCCCAAGTTGTGTTAAACAGCTGTGAATACTGTGAATCGTAAGTAACTGCCAACTTGTCGCTATCAAAAGTGGGTGCATTTGCAAAAGGCGTTACTGCGGCAGACGCTGTACTTGCTACACTATTGCCTACTGCATTAGTTGCTATTACTTTAAAAGTATAAGCCGTTCCGTTGGTTAAGCCGGTAACTACAATCGGACTGCCGGTTCCCGTTACCGTTGTTTGGGCAACTCCGGCAATGTAGGGTGTAACTGTATAGCCGGTAATAACTGAACCACCGTTGTTATTTGGTGTGCTGAAAGCTACCGAGGCCTGGGCATTACCTGCAGTAGCCACTACATTTAGCGGTGCTTCGGGCACTGTTGGACTATATGGGACAGCAACAATTGGCGCAAAAGCTATTCCTTTAAAGGCGTAGGTTGCTGCAGAAGTTGCAAGGGTTGTAAATGTTCCTGACAAAGTACCATTATAACCGGAGTTGTCGGTCAGGGTGACAATAGAGGTTGGGACAGTTCCATTAAAGATGGATCCTGTACCAGAGACAGCTTGAGTAACTGCATAGAGGGTAATTGCACCGGTGGCGGGATTACATACTCCCGTTACCTGTTTAATACCATCCGTGTGCGCAACAGCTCCTTTACTTACCCATACCCCGCTGCTATTCAAACAGTATTTCACTACTCCTTTTGGTGTGTTGCTAACTCCATTACTCCGTATATTAGCTTCAGCTACATACATTACATCTACCCCGGGAATGCTGGCATCTGTATCGAACATAACAAATCCATAAGCTGCAATGGGCGCTGTACTTGCCACAGTATAGGGTTGAGTGGTCCCTGTAGTGGGTAAACCATTTGTCTCGTATCCGAATTGGTAGGGAGAAATTTCACTACAAAAATATAATTTGTTGTCGTAAATTCCTACGTTATAAATATTCCCGTTGAATGCTGACAATGATGTTGTTGAAGGGACGCTACCCAAGGTTGTGTAACTAATGCCTAAATTATCCGCAATCCACAAGTCGGTTCCATTGGTTGAAGCTACTGACCTTACAGGACCTGAGCCAGCATAGGTAGTACTCGTATTGATGGCTGCAGTATTATCAACGGTGGCTATAACACGGGTAGTTTGAGCGGAGCTTGAGTAACCGCCAAGCACTAAAAAACGTTTGTCGGTTGATAAATTTAATGCACCTGTATTAATAGCAGTACCATTAATCCCAAAGGGTTGATTAGCACCACTAACAGCAGTGGGCA
>CAZTDH010000453.1:0-1690 GCA_964612615.1 uncultured Paludibacter sp.
TCAGAATGCGTGATATCTTGCTTTTCTGGGCCGGAAAAAAAGTAGATGGCTTTCGATGCGACATGGCTGAAATGGTTCCGGTTGAATTTTGGGGTTGGGTAATTACGCAGGTAAAACAGCAATATCCTGATATTCTGTTTATTGCTGAAGTGTATAATCCGGCGGAATATTGCAATTATATTTCGAATGGTAAATTTGATTATTTATACGACAAAGTAGGAATGTACGATATGCTTCGGAATATAACCAGCCGAAATTATCCGGTGCGTGAACTGACCACTACCTGGCAATCGTTGGGCGGCATTGAAAATCAAATGCTTAACTTTCTCGAAAATCACGATGAACAGCGTATTGGCTCGGGTTTCTTTTCAGGTGGCGGCGTGTATGCACAGCCGGCTATGATTGTTTCGGCCACGCTGACACAAGCTCCGGTGATGATTTACTGCGGTCAGGAACTGGGCGAACAAGCTATGGACTGCGAAGGTTTCAGCGGTGTGGATGGACGCACCAGCATTTTTGATTATTGGGGAGTAAAAACTATTCAGGCATGGTCGAACGGAGGTAAATTTGATGGGAAACTGCTTACTGACGAACAAAAGGAACTGAGAACATTTTATCAGAAATTACTCACTATAACACTTGCTGAAAAAGCCATCACTGACGGATTAATGTTCGATTTGGAATATGCCAATTATGATAATCTTAAATTCAATACGCACGAACAGTATGCCTATTTCCGTAAGTTTGAAGATGAATTGTTGCTGATTGTACTCAATTTTGATGATAAGCATTTGGATACTGAAGTGCGTTTTCCGATTGAAGCCTTTCAATATCTTGGTTTGGCTGAAAATCAGAATTACAACGTGGTGGATTTGTTGAATGAAACCGAGAAATTTCCGTTGTTCAACCTGAATTCAAAAGAGCTGTTTGTTACCCGCATACCTGCCTGGACAGGGAAAATACTTAAACTTACTAAAGCTTGATTCATAACTTCAAATCCAGTCTTGAACATGAGCGTGAGCAAGCTTCTAAAGCCGATGCTTTTTATCGTGATGTGCTTAAAGCTTCAGAAATTGTAAGGTTTAATTCCGATTCGGAGGCGGATTTAGAAATGCAACGGCAGGATGTTGATGTATTACTGACCCTGAATGATATTACTTATCGGATTTCGGAAAAGTACAGGGACAAAGATTATGGTGATTTGTATGTTGAAATATTCAGTAAATATCCCCAAAAACCCGGTTGGTTGCATACAGGCTCTCCCAATGCCATTCTTTACTTTACTCCTAAAACGGTTTACTGGATTACACATAAATCACTTTTCGCTTTTTGTCAGGAAGTTTTATTTCCACTCATTTCCCCCGGTTGGTACGAAGAACTTTTTCAATCGAATAAATCAATCATTTCTAAACCGTTGTTACTCAACCGGAAATTTATTAAAATAAATCTGATTCAAGCACATAATCACGATGGAGCTGATTGGGAAACCATTGGTATCAGTGCTCCTTTCAGGTTATTTGAAGAAAATGCCGTGAAAATAAGGAAATATGCTTTGTAATTTTTTCCAAAATTCCTGCTCTGAATCATTCAATTGTAAAATTATTCCGATATTTAGCAATTTATAAATTAAAAAAGCTATTTTTGTGTCCAAATTAATACAAATTAAAAGCAAAATCATATTTATTCTATC
>CAZTDH010000454.1:0-1683 GCA_964612615.1 uncultured Paludibacter sp.
AGTAATTATATCAAACCAATGAAATTCAACTGCTAAAGATAGAGAACAATGTATGGCTTCGTGAGGAAGTTTGCGTTGTTTTGTTGTTTTAAAGTGGTTCACAAGGGGGCATAAAAAAAGCCCGGTATACAGGTACGGGGCTAATTTTCGAGTAATTGGAATGTGCCTTGCTAAATAGCAGACGCGTCAGTTGTGGTGGACGGAGCGTCTGTTATTGTTTTATTATCAGCGGCAGTTGAATCTTCCTTATCGGTTGATTCGGCTGCTTTTGTTTTATTGGCAACAGAGTTGTTCAAATTGCGTGTAGAGCGACTTTTTATAACCGACTTGCGGTTGGTAAGCACTACATTCAATTCATTTATCAGCGGCATGTAATCCAAATCGGTATGTTCCACTTTAGCCAGATCGATGGCTTTCAACAGATGTTCAATAGCGGAAGTTATCCGTACTTTTGCATCTTTATTGTTGAATTTCGGTCTGATGGCTAAAATTTCCTTACGATGGGTTTCCCCCTGGTTTACACTTTGCTGACTAGCTCTTAACTCATCCATATAGGTAGCTAATCCCAACGCGTTCAGGGCATCGTTCATCTCATCATCGGTTAATCCTTTAAGCATTTGATTTACCCGACCCGATTTTACAATCGGACTGTCGGTGGCAATGCCGCTAAGATAACTTTTCAGATAAGGAACAGCCAGTCGTGCCTGTTGGGCGGTAGTGGTAATCCCTGCTTTTTCAATCGCCACTATGTGCGACGTAATAGCACCCAGTAGATTATTACGCATTATTACCTGCGCTCTCACTTCTTCTGAGTTGGGATATCCATCATACTTTACTGCCAATATATTGAGCAAAGGTCTTAACTCTGACAATAAATTGTACATTCCTGCAATTTTCAGTGTTACCGGATTGTGTTTTTCAACACTCTTCAGTATCTCTTCGGTCATTTCGGGAAGCTCAGGCCTCCGTACTTTGGAAAATGAAAAGTTTATGAAATTTGTTTGCATTTTCTTAATGTTTTATCTTGTTAAACACTAGCGAAGACGCGGGTAAAGTTTTGTAAACTTTTCCATTGCAGAAATATCCTGTAATATCTCTCGTATGTCAAAGAAAAACTACATTACCGTAGTCTGTAAATAGCAAACTGTTTTCTCTTCGCAGTTCTAAACTATTTACGTTGCAAAATTACTGCTAATAATTATTATTAACAATATCAAATAAAAAGTTTTCGTATAAAAAAAAGAAGTTTTCCAAAATAATTTATAAATAGTTGATATATAGCGAAATAAAAATTTCATTTTGGGAAAATATTTTCCAGAATGAAATTTATTCTAAATTGGTAAATGCAATAAAAAATAATAATTATACAATTATTTCTCAAAAAGATGCACAATAATTATCCAACTGTGCCAATTTATTGTTGGTTTCCACGATAAAATTTGCTTAATATGCAGTAAATCAAAAGAATACGATATTATACATTTATTATCAGTCAGAATCATGGAAATTTCAGCATCTAAACAGGAAATTTTATCATACTTTCAGGATGTTCGAATACCTACTCTCAGGAATTAGTGATGTTGTCCGGATAATGGAGTTCCTGCTCTTATATAAATGGGATGTTGGAGTTCCAACTCCGACAAAAAAACTATAATATTGAGATGTTGGCGATGTGAAACATCC
>CAZTDH010000455.1:0-1681 GCA_964612615.1 uncultured Paludibacter sp.
CCTGACTTTGACAGTTTTTGAAACTTCATTTTTTAAGGTGTTGAATATTAGGCAAATGTAATTTTTGCGCCACCCATTTGGGTGGCGCAAGCCCAAAAAAGTTGTATTTTTGCGTATGTTTATACGCAAAAAGAAAAATCGTTCAGGAACAACCAGTGTAGTGGTAGTTGATAAACAAAGTGGTGTTTATCGCGAGATACATACTATTGGTGTAGGTAATGACCAAACGGAGATAGAATCTTTGTGCCTGGTGGGTTTACGTTGGATTGAGTCTAGTAATGGTACTCGTGATATTTTTGAAATTCACGAAAAAGAATTAGAAGAAAAACAAATAATTGAATATTTGTTGTCCAATGTAGAGAACGTTTTGATAAATGGAACTCAGTTAATACTGAATCAAGTGTTTAAAATTGTGGGATTTGATGAGATAGAAGACGAGATATTAAAGCAATTGGTCATCGCTCGTTTAAGCCAGCCTATGAGCAAATTGGCAACAGTAGATTATCTGAAGTCTCATTTTGATGAAGATGTACAACTATACAGGATTTACCGCTATCTTGATAAATTGTACAACACGCAACAGGAGCTAATACAAAAAATAAGTGTAGAACACACCAAAAAGATTTTAGGCGGAAAAATCGGATTGATGTTTTATGATGTAACTACCCTTTATTTTGAAGCTGATTCTGGCGATGAGTTAAGGGAATCAGGGTTTTCTAAAGACGGTAAACATAGCCAGCCACAGGTGGTTCTGGGACTGTTGGTAAGCAAGGATGGCTATCCACTTTCGTATTCAGTTTTCAATGGTTCACAATACGAAGGCAGGACAATGCTCCCAATAGTAGAGGATTTTGTTCAACGATTTGCTTTGGAAGACTTTATAGTTGTAGCCGATTCCGGACTAATGAACCGAAAAAATATTGCCATGCTCGAATCAGGCGGTCATAAATATATCATAGGGGCTAGGATTAAAAATGAGGAAGAAGATATAAAACAATGGATATTGTCATTAGAAAAAAGAGATAGCGAATTTAACGAAACACACAAAGGCGATGCCAGGTTAATTATTGGATACTCCCAAAGTAGAGCAAAGAAAGACAGATACAACAGAGAAAAGGGTGTAGAACGCTTGAAAAAAGCATACAAAAGCGGAAGTATCAACAAGGAAAATATCAACAAGCGGGGTTATAATAAATTTCTGGAAATATCTGATAATGTGAAAGTCTCAATAAATCAGGAAAAGATAAGCGATGACGAAAAATGGGATGGTTTAAAAGGATACATTACCAATACAACACTTCCAGCAGCCGAAGTTTACGAACAATACAGAGGTTTATGGGTGGTTGAAAGAGCATATCGCGTAACTAAAGGTACACTTGAAATGCGACCTATGTTCCACTTTACCCCCAGAAGAATAGAAGCCCACGTTTGTATATGTTTTGTGGCGTACAAAGTTTACAAAGAACTCGAAAGAATATTGAAGCTCTCTAATATCGAAATGAGTGTTGATAAAGTATTAAGCATTGCAAAAACAATAACGACTTTTAAAATCAATATGCCAATAAGTGGAAATACCATGACAAAAACAATGATCCTTACTTCGAAACATAAGTCCATCGAAAAATTATTTGAAGAAAACTTCTGGAAAACTTTTTAGGGTGGCGCATTGTCAAAGTCAGGA
>CAZTDH010000456.1:0-1680 GCA_964612615.1 uncultured Paludibacter sp.
TGACCACTTTATGTGGGCCCAACTGGGCTTGAACCAGTGACCCCCTGATTATGAGTCAGGTGCTACTAACCAACTGAGCTATAGGCCCGGATTTCGTCAGGATTTCTCCTTCAGAAAGCGAATGCAAAAGTAATCAAATTTGCAATACTGCAAAAATTATCAGTCAGTTTTTTTGATTAGAATTCATATTTTTTGCCAAAAATCCGCTTAAAAAGTATATTTTTGCAGACTTTATGTATAAAATTATTCAGTTATGAGTTCAAATCAATCCACTTCAAAACATCCAAAAGGACTTTATTTCGTTTTTGCTACTGCCATGTCCGAGCGTTTCAGCTATTACGGTATGCGGGCTATTTTCACTCTCTACCTTATCAAAGCTCTGCTGATGGATAAGCAGTTAGCCTCGGCTATTTATGGCAATTATACCGGACTGGTTTACCTTACACCGCTTATTGGTGGCTATGTGGCCGATCGTTATCTCGGGATGCGGCGTTCCATTCTTTGGGGAGCAGTGCTGATGATTATCGGGCAGCTGTTTATGTTTACCAGTGCTTTGTATTATCAAAATGGTGAATTTGCGCGCTGGTTTATGTACACCGGATTGGCAGCATTGATTTTTGGAAACGGATTTTTCAAACCAAACATTACCACCATCGTCGGCAGTCTGTACGAAAAAGGGGATAAACGCCTTGATTCGGCTTATACCATTTTTTATATGGGTGTAAATGTTGGGGCATTTATTGCACCACTTCTTTGCGGTTTCTTTGGCGACACAGGCAATCCTGCTGATTTTAAATATGGTTTTCTGGCGGCAGCTATTGGCATGATGTTTAGTTTGATTTTGTTTATGGGCTGGAAAAGCAAATTCCTGATTGGCCCTGATGACGAACAACTTGGAATTGAACCAACCGGAAAAAAAGGAAATCATGTAAGTGAAAATATCGTGGTTGAGCCAAAGAGTTTCAATCAAAAAGCGACAGAATTAGTGGCGTGGATTGCGGGTGCAGCAGCTTTGTTCAGCATTTTCTTATTTGGTTTCCACTTTGATATGATTGGCGCATTGATTTTCTCTGTTTGTATTATTATTCCAGCCTTCGTTATTTCGGATAAGTCGCTCACAAAAATAGAGCGTGAACGTATATGGGTGATCTATATTATTGCCTTTTTCGTTATTTTCTTTTGGTCGGCGTTTGAACAGGCTGGTGCATCGCTCACCTATTTTGCCGACGAGCAAACCGACCGCAACGTTCTTGGCTGGATAATGCCTGCAAGTTACTTCCAATCATTCAATCCGGTGTTTATCGTGTTGCTTGGTATGTTGTTTTCGAACCTGTGGATATGGCTTGGAAAAAAGAATATGGACCCTGCTTCGCCCGTGAAACAGGCAATGGGATTATTCTTCCTTGCATTGGGTTATCTGGTCATTGCTTTCGGAGTAAAAAATGTAGCACCCGGCATGAAAGTAAGTATTCTGTGGCTGACAGGCCTGTATTTCATTCATACTATGGGCGAATTAATGCTGTCGCCTATCGGTTTGTCGATGGTAAATAAGCTTGCACCTGTACGATTTGCATCACTTTTAATGGGGGTATGGTATATGTCGATGGCTACTGCCAATAAATTTGCAGGAATGCTCAGCGGATTATACCCCGAAGCAAATAAACCAAAATTCATTTTCGG
>CAZTDH010000457.1:0-1677 GCA_964612615.1 uncultured Paludibacter sp.
CAGCATCATTATCATCATTATCAGTCAACATACCTGCAATTTTGCTGGTATATACTACTCCTGCATCGGTACGTTCGGAAGTGCTGCTACAGGAAACCAACTCTACTAATGCCATTTCCATCCAATTTCCGATAGTAGAAATTGGTTTGCCCGGGCGAATGTATTTCTTTGGATACAAGGTCAAATCGGCAATTGAAATGAAATCGATATATTTTATTCCGGCTAAAGTTTTGCAGTTCATAGGTGTTTATTTTACTTGTTTTGTTTGTTTTATAAATTCTCCTTGTTTCCTTTGTTTAGCAATCCGTTTTATTGCCCACCATGTTATGAAGATTTCAACGAATTTTCACTCCATTATCCAAAAAGTACTTTTTTCGTGTCCGGTAATAGATTTGACTTACGGTATACCAATGCCGTTCTTCAATTCCGTGTTTTTCCATAAAGGCGTAAATGAGTGTCGCCATTTTACAATTTCCATTTTCCAACGATCCGACTTCTTCCATCAGGTTTTTACGAAGTAAGGTGTAAAAACTTTCCATTAATGCCTTTTTCCCACTCTTGTGAATGTAATTATAGGTTTCAGGATGTTTCCCTTTGAAAAAAGGAATGGGAATGGTGATGTTACAGCCCTCACCGGTGTCCGGTTTTTTGTTGAGAGGCGTTTTGCAGATTTGCTCATTCAATAAACGGCTTTCCGGACCATCTTTGACCAGGATTACCGGATTACCAAAAGTATGTATAATCCAGTCAGCTAAGTATTCTGGTACTCTGAGATAAACATTGTATTCGCTCATAATGTATATTTTAATTGTTTTAGATTGGTTTTAGATTCTGTTTATTATTGATATTGTTTTCGATTTTGATTGATTTTTTATTCCGTTTATTATTCAAAAAGTGGTATAACATGGTAACCGTATCGGGTTTGAAGTTTGTTGATTCTCTTTCCATGTCGTATAAATCCAAGTGATTTGAGTGCCAGTCCAATGGTTACGTCCGAAACATTGGTCATTGCTGTGCTTAGTTTTCGTGCTTTTCGCAGGTCTTGCAAAATATCCATAGGCAGTTTAAAAATTGATTCTTCGTTCAACTCAGGTACTCTGTAGTATTCCTTAATAAGTTTGAATGCCGGAGTTTCAACAAGGTAGTTCGTATTATAGGTTCTAAATTCTTCAAAATCATCCAAATTCCAAACGAAATCAAAATCGGCATTTTTATAAAGAACGTATGCTTCAGCCCACAGTTGGTCAATATTTACTTCTTTAGAATAACCGTGCGAAATGCTGTCTAATTCAATAACAGCAAACCGCCTGTAACCCATTTCGGGTGTGAGGAAACCACCCAGTTCTTTTGTTTTATTGCTTGTAAATACTCCATTGCCAATGCGTGGAATTGAGTAAGTAAATGTCTTGTTTATTGTAATATCGGTGCTCGATATCACTTTCTTCAGCGTGTCGGCAGTGCTTTTTGTTATTCCCACGAATTCATCAAAGTTTACCATAAAATTGCGGGTAAACGCTGTGGTAATGTTGAAGAATCGTTCGTCCTTATCCGACTTGATATAATAGGCTTTTAGTTCCTTTGGCATAAGGAATTCCAAGGCAAATGTTTTTCCAATTCCCTCATCAGCATGTACGAATCCTATCATTACATCGTTCTGGCGTTCGCCCAATGCACAAG
>CAZTDH010000458.1:0-1677 GCA_964612615.1 uncultured Paludibacter sp.
ATCCTTTTAAGAGGTGAAAGTACTTTACTATACCTTCGGGAGCAATAATCTATTATTCAAAATTCAACTGATAATCTATTATTCATTTATGATGAAAAAAACAAATTCACGAAGGAAGTCTATTATTTTGATTTGCATTATTGCTTCGTTTATTTCTGCAAATTCAATGTTTTCTCAAGATTTAAAAAAGATAGACTCAAGTAAAAGTGAAAAAGTTTGGTCTATTGAAAAAGCCAAAGTTTGGTATTCCACTCATCCTTGGCTAAGTGGTTGTAACTATCAACCTGCCACAGCCATCAATCAAATCGAAATGTGGCAAGCTGATACATTTGATGCTTCAACTATTGATAAAGAATTAGGTTGGGCGGAAGAATTGGGATTCACAACACTGCGGGTGTTTTTGAGCAGTGTTGTTTGGAAAAATGATGCCGACGGATTAAAAAAAAGAATAAACCAATTTTTGGACATATCATCTAAACACAACATTAAACCCATGTTTGTTTTCTTCGATGATTGTTGGAATCCGGAATCTTCTTATGGAAAACAACCAGACCCCAAACCGGGCATTCATAATTCAGGCTGGGTCCAAGATCCCAGTGTTTCATTGCGAGAAGACAGTACCAAATTATTTCCGGTCATGGAGAAATATGTAAAGGGTATTCTTACAACTTTCAAAGATGATAGACGAGTATTATTGTGGGATTTGTATAACGAACCCGGCAATAGTAAACACGGAATTTCCTCTTTAGCATTACTCAAAAACGTTTTTAAATGGGCCCGTGAAATCAATCCTTCACAGCCTTTAACCTCAGGTATATGGTATTTTGGATGCAACGAACTGAATCTTTTCCAGGTTGAAAATTCCGATATTATCACTTATCATAATTATTCAGGTGTAAAGGATCATCAGACGGAAATCAATTATCTGAAAATGTTTAACCGCCCAATGATTTGCACTGAATATATGGCACGAAAACATGATAGTAAGTTTGAAAATATCATGCCGTTGCTTAAAAGAAATCATGTAGGAGCTATCAATTGGGGTTTTGTGTCTGGTAAAACAAATACAATTTTTGCATGGGATGAACCAATGCCAACTGTCAAAGAGCCTAAACTGTGGTTTCATGACATTTATCGACAAGACAAAACGCCATTTAATCAGGATGAAATAAACGCTATAAAAAGAATAAACTTAAAAGCTTACGGAGAAAAACTCATTCAAAATGATGATTTCAATGGGAAGATTAATGGTAAAGATATGCTTTTATACACGTTGGAAAATAAAAATGGTCTGACGGCTCAAATTACAAACTTTGGAGGAAGAATTGTCACTTTGTGGACTCCTGATCGGAATGGTCATTTTGCAGATATTGTCACTGGATTCAACAGCTTAAAAGAATATCTTTCAGGCAAAGAGGTTTATTTTGGTGCATTGATCGGTCGTTATGGGAACCGTATTGCAAAAGGGCAATTTTCATTAGATGGAAAAGCCTATAATTTGCCTATCAATAATGGATTAAATACTTTACATGGCGGTCCTAATGGTTTTAATAATGTAGTATGGGATGCCCGTCAATTTAAAAACTCTAAAAACGAAGATGCGCTGGAATTAAAATACTTATCGGTTGATGGAGAAGAAGGTTTTCCGGGTAATTTAAATGTTACAGTTATTTATAC
>CAZTDH010000459.1:0-1671 GCA_964612615.1 uncultured Paludibacter sp.
AATTTAGGTCAGGGTTATCATCAGTACATTTTTGCAGACTCTATTTATCCATCTAATAGTATTAATTTAAAATAGAAACACCTCGTTATAAACAAATAACCATTAACTCCTCGTTGCAAACGAGGGAGAGATAGAAAAAAATAATTTTAAAAACTAAAAGAAAAATAAAATGGCACAAATAAATCCTCACATTAACTTCAACGGAAATGCCGAAGAAGCATTCAATTTCTACAAATCCGTTTTTGGCGGAGAGTTCGCAATAATTATGCGTTTCAAAGATGTAGCAAGTCCTGAATTTCCAATTGCAGAAAATGAAGCAAATAAAATAATGCACATTGCTTTGCCTATTGGCAATAGTATTTTAATGGCTAATGATGTTCCAGAAAGTATGGGACGAACAAACGAAAACGAAAACAGGTCTAAAATATCAGTAAGTGCTAAAAGCAAAGAAGAAGCCTACAAAATATTTAACGGACTAACAGAAGGTGGACAAATTGAAGTGCCAATTGAAGAAAGTCCTTCGGGTTCACATTTTGGTATGTTTAGAGACAAATACGGCATTGAATGGATGGTAGATTTTGACCCAAATTATAAAGGATATATTTAAGCGTAGAGAAATAAAATTTGCTATATCAGCGAGAATAGCATTCTATTCTTACTATCAAACTAATTTACATAAACTCTATAGAAATTGAACATACAGTAAAGTAATTGTAAAATAACACCCAAATCGAACAATATTTAGTTATAACTGTTCAAATAAAAAATATTTCAAAATAAAATATGTGGACAAAATCTCATTCAATAGTAACTAAAGAAGCTACCAAAGAACAAATGTGGAGGCTGTTTTCCGATATAAATAACTGGCATGTTTGGAACAATGAAATTGAACTCGCAAAACTTGAAGGGAAATTTGAGGCTGGGAATCATTATGTGATACAACAAAAAAATGGAAGAACTGTGAAGGTTAAATTGCTGGAAGTTGTTGAAAATGAACATTGTTTAGAATTGGGAGAATTCCCGCTGGCTAAAATGTATTATGACCACATATTAGAGGAAACTGAAAACGGACTGAAAATAACCGGTACAATAACAATGACAGGTTTATTGAGTTTTCTTTGGGTTCAACTTGTGGTTAAGAAAATTGCTGCCTCAATGCCTCAACATGTGCAGGAACAAATAACTATTGCTTCAAAATTAAAATAAACCGAAGGCATTCATGTGAAATTTATTAAGGATTCATATGTAGAAAAATCAAAACAAACTAAATTTTTATACAAACAAATTTACAAAGAAAGAAAATGAAGAAAGAAAAAATTATTTTTTGGTCAGCGACAATATTGATCGCTTTATTTGAAGGATTAATGCCTGCTCTGACATCGCAAACAGAAATGGCAAAAGAAGGAATCAGACATTTAGGCTATCCTGAGTATTTTGGAAACGCATTAGTTGTTTTTAAGGTATTAGGAGTTTTAGCTTTAGTTATTCCGCAAGTTCCAAAACGTATTAAAGAATGGGCTTATGCGGGTTTTGCTTTTGACTTCATATTTGCAACCATTAGTCACGGAGCTGTTGACGGTATTAACGGACAAACATTTTTCCCATTGGTTGTATTTGGAGTTTTAGCAGTTTCTTACATTTACTATCACAAAATAAACTCAACCAGGATTT
>CAZTDH010000460.1:0-1671 GCA_964612615.1 uncultured Paludibacter sp.
TGGGTCGTTATCGCATCCGAAAGAAGATTGGCATCCCTTCAACCAAGAGTTTGACAGAGTTTATGATAGAATTTAAATAATGAAAAAATTCCCTGCAAGCCTTTCAACCTGCAAGGAATCTTTTTTCTTTATACCTTTAATTATTAATTTTGAATTATTAATTATTAATTGGCACATACGCAGTCTTTGATACCTTGCTACCATCTGCCCGCTTGGCAAATACGTAGATTCCCAGAATATCAGCTGCGGTTACATTCGTCACCGGTATCAGTATCAGCGTGTTATCCACACTACCCCTTGGCTGACGTTCCACCCACAACTCTCCCGAAGCAAGCAGTGCAAGCACCACTATCTCGTCAGTTGGGAAGTTTACCTGGTTTTTCAGCGAAGGCATATACCGTATGGTAATTCCTGTTTCATCGAGTACAGCTTCCGATACGATTACTTTGGATATCGAACCGTCGGCAACGATAAGATTGGAGTAATCAATCACGGATACATCACCCGATTTGTCAATAGCAACCGGCATATTGGCAGCCATAAAGGCTGTATATACCGAAGTGTTAGCGGGGCGTTGAATAAATCCCTCTTCAGGAATACTACCCAACACAGGGTACAATTCGCCGATCATTTTAAAACCATCGCGCTGTTTTACCTGCGCTTCGGTTTTAGCGTCCCGACGTCTGAACGCTTTCGTCCGTACGATGTTTTGCGAACCCAATGACGAAGTAACAAAGTTACCCACCGTGCCGGACATTTGTCCAGTCATAGGGTTTTGGCTGATTGCCATTTTTTTTCTTCTTATTCTTTAAAATTTTAGTAATTATTTTGTTGTTTTTTCATGACCGGAAACGTCGACTTTTTTCCTTTCATTTCTATGCAAAGATACAGTACTTTTATACGCAACACAATACTAATGATACTGTAAAGTGCTGTAAAACAGCCATTTTGTAATATTTTGTGCAGGCTTGTGCATACTTGTGCATGCTTGTGCAAATGCTACTGAAGTGTTTTAATATTTATTATAAATCTGTAGTGTATATCAGCCCTGTTTTTGTATCCTGATGAAGGATATAAAACGGCTAAATACAAAAAAACCGGACTGTTTAGCCCGGTTTTCATACTTATATTCTATGCTCCCCTTTATTCTTACTTCAACTGTATGTGAAATCCTGTACGTTTTGTAAGTTCGGTTACTGTAATATCCTCTTCGGTAGCCGCAGTGCTATTCGTAAACCATCCGCAAAACAGTATTTTTTTATTACTGAGCGATTGAACCACCTTCCAGCAATAATCGGGCACTGCCACGCGGCCTATTTTCTTTTTTCCAAAACTACCGCCACATACCACCAGCAGCGAGTCCGATTGCGACCACTGCCGTACCAGTGTTTCATTGGTTTTCCACACACCACGGTTCAGGTTGGGCGTTTGAGGCAGGCAGTTGTAATAGCGGAAGGTGAGCTCATCTTTTGTGCAGTCGGAAGCAAAATCCTCGGCATTGGCCAGATGACCTTTATCGTAACCCGACCGGGCATAATCTTTATCGGTAGCCGTTTGCAGACTATCAATATCGTTATGAAAACGGAACTTTGCACGACCACATTCACCGCCACCACGGTAGAGTTTATAACTTATCCACAGGGGCTCATGTAGTGTATTACTGAAATTTAC
>CAZTDH010000461.1:0-1668 GCA_964612615.1 uncultured Paludibacter sp.
AAAATGGAAAAGGATGAACAAAATGGCGTAGAGGCAAGCAAAGTTGCACGTAAAATTGTAAGTCAGATTTTCAAAAAGAAAATGAAAGTATCGGTTGTTCCGGGTATCGATTATAAGCTAATATGCTTTTTATTCAGCCGTTTACCAACAAGTTTGCGTTTATGGATTGTCGGGTTGTTATATGGTTAATCATTAAATACTAAAATAAAATTACATGAAATGTTTAGTCACAGGTGCCAGTGGTTTTTTAGGAACTAATCTGGTTCACGAACTGGTTAAAACCGGTTGGGATGTAAAAGTAATTGTCCGTGAAAAAGCTAATATTAAATATATCAGTACGCTGGCAATCGAAATAATCAAGGGCGATATCACCGTTCAGGCTGATTTGGATGCTGCTTGTGTAGGTTGCGATTACGTGTTTCACGTGGCGGGTGACACTTCGTTTTGGAAGAAAAACTTTGAAAAACAACGAATTATTAATGCCGAAGTTCCTTCGATGGTAGCCGAAGCTTGTTTGAAAAACAACGTAAAACGCCTGATTCATACCAGTACGGTGGATATTTTTGGGTGTAACCCCAACGGCGTGGCTGACGAAAACTGGACAGACTATAATTTTGCCAATACGGGCTATAACTACTCTGACACCAAACGTGAAGGCGAAAAAAGGGTATTGGAATACAATAAAAAAGGCCTGGAAGTGGTGGTAGTTTATCCCGGAAGCATGATAGGTCCATTTGATTTTACGTTGCAATACGGACGGTTGTTTTTCGAACTTCGTGATGGAAAAGTTCCGGGTTGTCCGGTAGGTGGAGCTAGTTTCTGCCACGTAACCGAAGTTGCCAAAGCCGAAATTGCAGCAGCGCTGAAAGGTGTTCCGGGTGAAGGCTATATTTGTGCAGGTGAAAATATCAGCTACAAAGCATTATTCGATTTGATTGCGGCTAAATTCGAGAAAAAAGCACCTTCGTTGATTTTGAAGCGATGGATGATGGTAACCTATGGTTTTATTATGCAGACTATTTCTGAATTTACAAATCAAGCCCCTGAAATGGATCTTGGTAATGCCCGTTACATGTCGATAAATGCATGGTACAATAGCTCAAAAGCCGTTAAAGTACTTGATTATAAATTTGTTTCTGTTCCAAAAATGATTGACGATGCCTACGACTGGTACAAGGCAAATGGTTTTTTTGAAACAAAATAACAGAAAAAACAGATTAAACTATATAAACCGAAAAGGATTGAATGTCTATTCCTTTTCGGTTTTTTCATTACTGCTTACCGCCTGCTGTTTATTGCTGAATAATAACTTGTTGATAAGTGTTGAAAACTACCTCAAAGAAATATTGAAAATGAACTTGCAGGTTTCAAAAACACATTCTCTTATCGATTGTTTTAATATCACCAAATTAGTTAGCGGTTTTTTTATAGCTATTTTTTAACCGGTTTTTTACAGTTATCAGCATTCAGGTTGGCAAAAACTTTCTAACTTTGCAGTTACTAACAGGATGTTGATAACGTTTGTATTTTTCTGTTATTCAGGTAAAAATGCTTCAGTTTTTTGTTGAAAGGATAACCCTGAATTTTAATAAAGAATTATACAAGTTTTTTTGAATATATTTATCAACCTTATCAACACCCTATTATTATCTTCATAAAGTTTTTTGA
>CAZTDH010000462.1:0-1664 GCA_964612615.1 uncultured Paludibacter sp.
ATCCGGAAGATGCAAAGCATTATGATACAGCTCGTTTACGCAAAGAACATTTGGTAGAAACTATTTTTTCTGCTGATGAAGTGAACATGGTTTACACGTTGTACGACCGTTTGGTGGTAGGTGGTGCTATGCCGGTTAGTGAGAAACTCGTATTGGAAGCAATTGACCCACTAAAAGCTGATTTTTTCCTTTCACGTCGTGAATTTGGAACTTTCAATGTAGGTGGTGCAGGTAAAATTACGGTTGACGGACTGGTTTTTGAATTAGGTTACAAAGAAGCATTGTATCTTGGTGCTGGCGACCGTACAGTTACATTCGAAAGCGTAGACTCAAAAAATCCTGCGAAATTTTACTTTAACTCCGCTCCTGCTCACAAAACTTTCCCGGACCGAAAAATTACCAAAGCTGATGCTGTAGTATTGGAACTTGGAACATTAGAAGGCTCTAACCACCGTAATATCAACAAAATGTTGGTTTGTCAGGTATTGGAAACATGCCAGTTGCAAATGGGAATGACCGAATTGGAACCCGGAAGTGTTTGGAACACTATGCCGGCTCATACTCACAGTCGTCGAATGGAAGCCTATTTCTATTTTGAAGTGCCGGAAGGAAATGCAGTTTGCCACTTTATGGGCGAACCAACCGAAACACGTCATATATGGATGCAGGGTGACCAGGCAGTTATTTCACCCGAATGGTCAATTCACTCAGCAGCAGCCACCAGCAATTATACCTTTATCTGGGGAATGGCCGGCGAAAACCTGGATTACAGCGATCAGAATTTCTTCAAACATACAGAATTGAGATAAATCAGTTCATTAAGTTGAAAGTTTATAAAGATAAAAGTCTGAAAGACAACTTTATAAACTTTTTACTTTACAAACTATACAAACTTTTAAACTTAAAAATATGAACCAATTTGATTTAACAGGAAAAGTTGCCCTTGTAACAGGAGCTTCTTATGGTATCGGTTACGCTATTGCTTGTGGTTTGGCCAAAGCAGGTGCAATCATTGTATTTAATGATATCAATCAGGATTTAGTAAACAAAGGAATTGCTGCTTACGATGCTGATGGAATTAAAGCTCATGGATATGTGGCTGATGTAACCAACGAAGACCAAATCAACGCTGTAGTTGCTCAGATTGCCAAAGAAGTTGGTGAAATTGATATTCTGGTAAACAATGCCGGTATTATCAAACGTATCCCCATGCACGAAATGACAGCTGCTGAATTCCGTCAGGTAATTGATATTGACCTGAATGGCCCATTCATTTGTGCTAAAGCGGTTATTCCGGCCATGATGAAAAGAGGCTCGGGTAAAATCATCAATATATGTTCTATGATGAGTGAGCTTGGTCGCGAAACTGTTGCTGCCTATGCTGCTGCCAAAGGTGGTTTGAAAATGCTGACTAAAAATATTGCTTCTGAATATGGTGAATTCAACATTCAGTGTAATGGTTTAGGCCCAGGCTATATTGCTACTCCACAAACAGCTCCATTACGCGAACTTCAGGCTGATGGTTCACGTCATCCATTCGATCAGTTTATTATTGCAAAAACTCCTGCAGCACGCTGGGGAAATGCCGAAGACCTTGTTGGTCCTGCTGTATTCCTTGCTTCACCTGCTTCTGACTTCGTAAACGGACACGTTCTTTATGTTGA
>CAZTDH010000463.1:0-1652 GCA_964612615.1 uncultured Paludibacter sp.
ATATTGAATCTACAATCGGCATGTTTACCTGGTATTTTTCATTTAGTTCATGAATGGTTTTGGTGGCATAATAGCCTTCGGCAATCATTTCCATTTCAATCTGAGCTGTTTTTACCGAATAGCCTTTCCCAATCATATTCCCAAAAAGTCGGTTACGACTAAATTTTGAATAGGCAGTTACCAATAAATCGCCTAAATAAGCAGGTTCGTTTATGTCACGGTGTAACGGATTGGTGGCGTTGCAAAAGCGGCTAATTTCCTGAATAGCATTCGAAATCAATACCGCTTGAAAATTATCACCATATTTTAATCCGTGACAAATTCCGGCTGCAATGGAATAAATATTCTTCATTACGGATGAAAATTCAATTCCCATCACATCGTCACTAATGGATGTGTGGATGAAATTAGTGCTAAACCGCTGAGCCAATAAGCGGGCAATATCTCGCGAGCTACTTGCTATTGTAAGATAGGAAAGTCGTTCCAATGCAACTTCTTCAGCATGACAAGGACCCGCCAGTACAGCAATATTATCTTTCGGCACGTTGTAAACCTGCTCAAAATAATCAGAAACAATCAGGTTTTCGTCCGGCACAATTCCTTTGATAGCTGAGATAATCATTTTGTTGTCCAACTTGCGTTTCAGCTTTTTCAAATGCTGTTTGATAAACGGAGACGGCATGGCAAATACAAGAATATCCGAGGTGCGAACCACTTTATTTATATCGCTGGTAAAGTGTATGCGGTCGGTATCAAAACTTACACCGGTGAGATATGATGGATTTTTGCTTTGACGTATAAACTCATCAATCTGATCCTGACGACGCATATACCAGTTTATGCTGTCGGCATTGGTAAGCAAAATTTTTGCTATAGCTGTTGCCCAGCTACCTCCACCTAAAACCGCTATTTTACTTCTTTCGTTAATCATTACTTTTATATCTAAAGTCTATGGTCTAAAGTCAATGGTCTCAATTCAACTCATTTGTCAACACAATGCCTATTGACTTTAGTACTAAAACTGATAATGTCCACAAATTACTGTTGACTGTTCAAAATCCACGCTGCCACATCTTCTTTTGAAGGGTTAGTGAGTTCCAGTTTGTGTTTTTTGTTCAATCCGCAAATATCCTGATGGAATTTGTTTGGGTTCAATCCTTTCAGGTCGGCCACCATCACTATGCCGGCTTTTTGAACTACTTCCACCCATGCTTCGGGAATTCCCAAAGCCATGAATTTTTCGGAGCCATCTTTTTTGGCTACTTTTTCCGGTTTCATTTGTGGGAAGAAAAGTACTTCCTGAATGGCTACCTGACCGGTCATCAACATTACCAGACGGTCCATACCAATTCCCATCCCAGAAGTTGGAGGCATTCCATATTCCAACGAACGAACAAAGTCCATGTCGATAAACATAGCTTCGTCGTCGCCTTTTTCGCTGAGTTTTAGTTGCTCCTGGAAGCGTCCAAGCTGGTCGATAGGGTCATTCAATTCAGAATAGGCATTGGCCAATTCTTTTCCGTTTACCATCAATTCGAAGCGTTCTGTGAGTTCCGGATTGTCACGGTGACGCTTGCAAAGTGGCGACATTTCGCGTGGATAATCGGTGATAAAGGTTGGTTGAATATAATTACCTTCGCATTTTTCGCCGA
>CAZTDH010000464.1:0-1648 GCA_964612615.1 uncultured Paludibacter sp.
TAATCGCTCAAATGAATTTCCTGTAAACTACCATTAACTAATACGAAATCAGGTGCTTGTGAACCTACAGCCGGCAAACTTCCATTGGTATTAACGTCGCCTCCTTTAAATTTTACTGTTGACATAATTGTTGTTTTTATTTATTTTGATTAAAAATTTTGCAGTTAATACACTAATAACATCATTCTTGAGTTTTTTGTTTATATTTGTAATAGATTTTTTTCTGAAAAACTATGTTAAGAGTAAAAAAACAATTCTCTCTCGCTCTTTTATTCCTTGTTTTGTTGAATTCATGCAAAGATTCCAAAGAATACAGAATTGACCCTTCTTTCACAGATTATCTTCAGCGGTTTGAAACTGAAGCGGCATCGCGTGGACATAATTTTAATCCGCAAACTAACGGATTGATTATTGAATTTGCCAATTTGACCAACAGTACTGCCGGATTGACGCATTACGAAACTCCTATTCGTATTGAGATTGATAAAGCTTATTGGGCTGACATAACGGGTAAAGCCGGTAATGATATGATGAAAGAAGATTTGCTTTTTCATGAATTAGGTCATGGATTACTTGGACGTTCACACCTGAATACAACACTCGAAAACGGCGATTGGAAATCAATAATGTGTGGAGGAACCAAAGTGGGTGACCGACCATGGAATATCAATTATAAAGGCGTTCGACGTCAGTATTACATCGACGAATTGTTTAATGTGATGACTCCTGCACCAGATTTCTCAAGTTTAACTTTACCGATTGATACCACCGGATTTAGCACAGATTTTCTGATTACATTTGATAGTCCTGCTAAATCAATATGGCTTGAGAAAAGCAGTTCACAATTGGGTATAACGTTGGATAATGGTCGGATTCGCTTTCAATCGAGTGTTGATAAAGTATTTATGGTTTTTGCAAGCCTATCGCCAACCATAAACATTAATTCCACATTCTCCTACGAAATGAGTTTTTACTATCCGGCAGGAGATGCTTCCAATCAATACGGACTGATTTTTGGCCCTGTAGCTGCAAATTCAGATGGAACTAAAGATCCGATTGAATATCTTACTATCAATAATAATCAGAAAATGTATATGGGAAACCGTTCTTGGTATAGTTTTTACACCGAGTTGAGTGAAACATCCATTGTGGCTGCAGGGCTTAATAAACTGAAAGTATTTAAAGTGGGAACATCTCTTTATTATTTTATCAACAATGTGTATTGCTATACTACTGAAATAGTGGCTAATGCGACTATAAATCAGGTGGGATTTATGATGCCACCAATGGGCACTATCTGGCTTGATAATTTTAGAATTGCGCATAAAGGTGCAGCAGGTGTCAGTCCGATGAAAGTGAAGCCAATTCAACCGATTGACGTACGCATTCAGGCTGTTGATAAACTGTTTCAACATACAGTTAAAGACAGATAAACAATTTTTTTTATACATTTTTACTTTACAAATTCAACTAATTTATGTCTAAATTTACAATTTATCAGGTTTTACCACGTCTTTTCGGGAATGATAAAACCACAAATAAATACAATGGTTCGATAGAAGAAAACGGCTGTGGGAAGTTCAATTCGTTTACCAATAAAGCCTTGAAAGAGATTAAAAATCTGGGGATAACACATGTGTGGTACACC
>CAZTDH010000465.1:0-1646 GCA_964612615.1 uncultured Paludibacter sp.
CGCATGACGATTGGGCCACACAAACCGGAGTAGATGGTACTGCAGGTCAATATGTGTCAGCACCAAAATCCACTGCAGGCATAGGTGGAGTTCCCGGACAAATTCCATCTATGCAGGGATTTCTTGTTGTGGCAAAAAGCAGTTCGCAAGATGCAACGATCGGAATTCCATATAGCTCTGTTATTCGGAATACAGTAAAACAGAGAACCCGCAGCACTAGCAATGTTAGCACAGATAAGGTGTTTACCCGAATCGATATTGCCGGAACCCGCTACAGTGATAAAATGTGGATTTTTACCGATGCTACTTGTACGCGAGGTTTTGATAATGGTTGGGATGGTCAAAAATTCCTTGGATCGTCACTTACACCTCAATTATGGGCAATGGAAACAAGTGGCGATTATCAGGTAGATGCAGTTGATAATATCAACAATACCAATCTTGGGTTTATTACCGGTGAAGATACAAACTATACGATGACATTTACACATGAAAATCTCGATTTACAGTATTCAGCTTTGTATCTGATTGATTTAGTTGATAATAATAAGGTAACAGATATCACTATGAGCGGCTCTACCTATTCATTTACAGCTGTCAAATCATCAACTCCTGTAAACAGATTTAAAATAGTTACCAGTCCGGGAGTTGCTACCGGCGTTTCGAATTCAGAGAACAAGACATTGAATATCTTTAGTAATCAGGATGGAAAACTTTTTGTTCAGAATTCGACTGATTTATCTGGTAATCTTGAGATTTTTGATATTGCAGGTAGGGTTCTATCAATTGCTAAATTCAGTGCTAATGGTCTGACTGTTATTCCAACTGATTTAGTACCCGGAAGCTATGTGGTTAATGCCGCAACGACAAACTTAAGGGTTAAAAAACAAATTATTTTCAGATAATACAAAAAAGCCACTTTGAATATTGAAATTTCAAAGTGGCTTTTTTTTTGAATTATTATTGCAAAAATCCCTGTTCTTTCAGCGCTTTTAGGAATTTATCTGAAAAGAATTCATTATTCTTTTTTGTATATCGAATGTCAGTAAATACCTGAGCAAGTGTCTCTTTATTATTTTCTTTTACAAATTGTTTATAAAAGTCACTGCTTTCTTTTTCCGTATAAATTCTGTCGATTTCGTTTGCATCGTAATTCTTATACACTTCATGGTGGATAAGTCCATTCAACGGCAAACGGTCTGTTTGTTCGGGTAATACTTCGGGATATCCAACTGTTATTGCAGTAACCGGTATAACTAATTTTGGCAACTTTAATGCCTGAATAATTTCCTGAGCATTGTAGGTCGTTGTACCAAGGTAGCAAATTCCCAAACCGACACTTTCAGCAGCAATACAAAAGGTTTGAGCTGCAATAATGGCATCGATGGCTGCGGCCATAAACGATTGAAAGTTATCGTATCCGGGTTCTGCCCGACGTAGTTCGCACCAGGTTGAAAACCGGTTAAAATCTGCACAAAATGTCAAAATAGCCGGAGCCTGAACCACCATAGGTTGGTTGAAATGAGCAGGAGCTAATTGCTTTTTCAAAAGTTCATCCATTGTAACAACCACACTATAAGCCTGCATATTTCCGGTATTCGATGCTCTGCAAGCCGATTCGAGCAGTTGGTTTAATAAATCCGGAT
>CAZTDH010000466.1:0-1646 GCA_964612615.1 uncultured Paludibacter sp.
CGACTATAAACTATAAACTACCGACTATCTTCACTTTTTTCGTTTCCACAAATCCCACCGTTCCTTTGTATCGCACCACTGTCCATCGTCCGTACGACATGCCCATATCAATTACTTCGAGCACGGTGCCGGGTGGGAGGGTGCAGATAATGTTTTCACGTCCTGTAATCCATGAGCGGAAAATGACCTTTGCCGTAGTTTGCACGTTTCCGGCGTACATCATAAAGCCCCCCATCAGGAACATTACAAGCAAAAAGAATTTCTTTTTCATCGGGATTTTGCATCTTATCTGCGTGTTGCTCATCATTGCGACCTCTCCCCTAACCCCTCTCCGCGGAGAGGGGAACATCGGTCTAAGAGATTTTTCTCAATTTATATGTTAAGCTCTGATTGACAATCTTATTTATGTCGTAACATTTATCCGTTTCACAAAGCCAGCCCCCTCCACGGAGGGGGTTTGGGGGAGGTCGGGAGGCATTTGAAAAAAAAATTAATTAGCAGCCGGTGGAGGCGGCGGTAATATCTGCTTGCCGGTCCTGTTATTGTTGGCGGCTCTGAGAGCTTCATTTAATTCGAGCGATAAAGATTTCCAACTGCTGTCAATTTCACTCATCGTATTTACATAGTGCACATAATTGCGCAACGAACTAGCCAAATCTTTGTAGAGCGATGAGGCCGACTCCATTCCACGCAGCACTGAATCGGCTTCAGTCTGACCACTTACCAATTGTTCGAAAGAGCTTTGAGCTGTTTTAAGCAAAGTAAATGCTTCAGTTAGTCCAAGATGTTGCAAACGTGTTGTATTTTCCGGGGTTTCCAATTCTTGTATCAACTGATTCAGATGAGTTGTTTCGTCGTCATACGAATAGTGATACAGGTCAAATCCATGCTTTTCGAATAAGGCATATAAATCCACTGCATCCTGATGAAATGACAACCCATCAAGTTGGATCATTCCCCAGATTGCTTTTTTCAAACCCTGAAAACGATTGTCGCGCAACTGGTCAGCTCCGAAAACATTTTTCCCAATGCCGCTGTAGTTTGGTTTATCAATTACTTCGTGGTAGGCAGAGTTTGATGTGGAAAGCTTTTGCAGAAAAGCTAAATTCTTTAATAGAGTTGCATAACCAGGTTTAACCGAAATTTCCAATACTCTTGATGCCAGGTTGGCTAATACGCCAACACTTAGATTCCAAAAATTTTTCTTCATAAAATGTTGAATAAAAGTTAATAAATTTGTTTTATGTTCTCCGCAATGTGCGGGGGACTTCCAATTTTTGTGAGATATTTCCCGTAGCGTACGGGAGATGTCTAAACTTTGTGAGACCTTTCCCGCAGCGTGCGGGAGACTTCAAACTTTTGTGGGACGTTTCCCGCAGCGTGCACAAGACCTCAAACTTTTGTGAGATGTTTCCCGCAGTGTGCAGGAGACTTCAAACTTTTGTGAGACCTTTCCCGCAATAATCACACGTTGTTAAGTTTTTGTTATTTTGAAAAGCAGCACAACCTTGAGGTTGCAATCAGTTTTATTCACATTTTCAAGCTATGTTCATTAGCTCTATCCGATGTCAACCCGCCGGTTGCACTGCTTTTCGTTTTTTTTGTTATTCAATACTGAAATATCCCCTCTGGGTTGTCGTTCCGTA
>CAZTDH010000467.1:0-1624 GCA_964612615.1 uncultured Paludibacter sp.
AGATTTAATTTCAAAAAGTACAAGGAAGTTAGTTTTTTTGAATTAATCGTTAATGTAATTGTAATTTTGCAATGTAGAGATTGCAATTTTCAATTTTCGCTACAAAAGTAATTGAAATAAATGGTCAATCAACTCAAATACACGACATTTTGTATTAAAAAACACTAAAATATGCACGATTTTTAATTGTTTGTGCAACAAAATGGATGAAATATGTGTTTCGAAATTCTTTCGTATAAAAAATACCGTGTGCGGACACGAAAATCACATAAATTAAAGCATAAACCTTAAACAAGAAACTCAAAACACAGAACAACGATATTTTTCCGTACCTTTGCACAAAATCGTATCCTTCAGGTTTAAGTTTGAGCTTGTGAAAAGTAGAATGGATACGAGTAATATTCTATGACTTTTGATAAATTAGATCTTATTGAGCCGATCTTAAACGCTCTCCAACACGAAGGCTACACTCAGCCTACACCCATTCAGGAAATTGCTATTCCCATTGTACTTCAAGGTAAAGACTTATTAGGTTGCGCACAAACAGGCACCGGAAAAACGGCTGCTTTTGCTATTCCTATTCTGCAACAGTTGTACAGAAGTCGTGAAAATGATAAAATACATCGTAAGATAAAAGTGTTGATTGTTACACCAACGCGCGAACTGGCCATTCAGATTGGTGAAAGTTTTGCCGCTTATGGTCGCTTTCTGAAGTTTCGTCATGCTGTAATTTTTGGCGGCGTTCCACAAAATCCTCAGGTAAATACCTTGAAAGCCGGTGTTGATATTCTGATAGCAACTCCCGGTCGTCTGCTCGATTTGCAAAGTCAGGGTTATGTAAAACTCAATGAACTGAGCATTTTTGTACTTGATGAAGCTGACCGTATGCTCGATATGGGCTTTATTCATGACGTAAAAAAGCTGATTAAACTTATTCCGGCTAAACGTCAATCACTGTTTTTCTCAGCTACCATGCCCGATTCAATTCGTGTACTGGCAGGAACAATTCTGACAAATCCGGAAGAAGTGGCGGTTACACCCGTTTCGACCACTGCCGAGACCATTCAACAGGAATTGTATTATGTAGAAATGGCTGATAAAAAAGATTTGCTGATTCACATTCTTCAGGACAAAAAAATAGCTACGGCACTGGTTTTTACACGTACCAAACACGGTGCAGACAAAGTGCAACGCCTTTTGTCGAAAGCCAATATAAAAACGGAAGCCATTCATGGCAATAAATCGCAGAATGCACGTCAGAATGCATTGCGGAATTTTAAAGAACGTACAACGCGTGTGTTGGTTGCTACCGACATTGCTGCCCGTGGTATTGATATTGATGATTTGAACCTGGTAATTAATTACGAAATTCCGAATATCCCCGAAACATACGTTCACCGCATTGGCCGTACGGGCAGAGCAGGACTTGATGGAAAAGCCATCTCATTTTGCGATGTAGAAGAGCTGGAATACCTGCGCGATATTCAAAAACTGATTTCGATGGAAATTCCGGTTGTAAAAGGTCATCCGTACGAAGCTTCATTTGAACTGACCGACAGAAAATCGAAGGTAAAACCCAAAGTGGCTCAACGTGGCAAAGGCTCGGGCATTGACCCCGGCAAAG
>CAZTDH010000468.1:0-1617 GCA_964612615.1 uncultured Paludibacter sp.
AATTGTTTTTTAATTTGGATTGCAAAGGTCGGGATGTTTTTCGGTATTTCCAAATATAATACACTAAATGTTCTTTCAGTCGGGGCACGACTGAAAGTCGTACTCCGACTATAAATTCAACGATAGCTCACCAAATGTTGTATCTCTTCACTATAAACTATGAACTATAAACTTGTTTACATCCACTCTTCCCGCTGAATATCGCCCTTCACTCCTACTACAACAAGTTTTACTGGAATTTTACGGTTTGATTCGTCAACGGCTTTAAGTGCCAGATTCAGTAAACCACCACAACAAGGAACTTCCATAATCACCACTGAAAGTGTATTAATAGTAGAGCGTGTAATCATGGTTTTGAGTTTTTCAACATACGATTCTTTGTTTGAATCGAGTTTAGGACAAGCAATAGCCAGAATTTTACCTGCTAAGAAATGGTTGTGGAAATCGGCATAGCTAAACGCCACGCAATCGGCAGCCAAAACTACATCGGCACCTTTAAAGTAACCAGCTTCAGGATTCAGCAAATGCAATTGCACCGGCCACTGACGAAGTTGCGAATTGATTTCAGTTGAAGCTGGAGGAGCCATTTTAAAACCCGCAGCAACAGTTGGAGCAAAAGACATCTCTTTACTACCCGGACAACCACCACCATGATTATGTTGAGCAGGAGCAAAAATAGGTTTTGAAGCACATCCGGCGCCATTGTGGTTATGAACCTGTGCAAAATCAATTTCGATTCCGTTAGCGCGTAAATAACCAACACCTTGTTTAAGGTAATCTACTTCGCCATGTTCTTTCAGATGTTTCAGGTGAGCAATAATTGTTTTTTCGCCTTTGGGAATCATGCGCTCGATAGTAGCAATTTCATCATAAGGTTCAGCCTCACGCTCTTCCAGCATAATAGCACCCACCGGACAATCTCCGATACAAGCTCCCAGTCCATCACAAAATAACTCACTCACCATGCGTGCTTTACCATCTATCATTTGCAGCGCGCCTTCATGGCAGCCCTGTACACAAGCCTCACAACCATTGCAAAGGTCTTCGTCTATTTTTATTATTGTTCTTTTCATTCGTTCGAATTTATTTTTTAGTTAGTTGTCGCATGGAACTCGCAATGAACATGGACTTTGGTTTAAATGCCTGTTTTAATGCTCGTTTCATAAATCCAATTACTATTTATTCTTTTACTATTTTACCTAAAATGCTAAATAGTAAATGACAAACTGGTCAATTACTTAATCATTGTCAGAAGCATTTTAAAGCGTTCCGGAGCATTTACTGCGTGACGAACATTGGCAGGAATGATAATGCTTTCACCTACGTTTAATTGAACCGAAATTCCATCTATAACCACTTCGCCAATTCCATCAAGTACCTGTACAATAGCATCAAACGGAGCTGTATGTTCACTCAGGAACTCACCTTTGTCAAAAGCAAAGAGTGTAATGTTGCCTTTTTCATTGCGAATAATGATTTTACTTACTACCGATCCCTCTGCATACTGCACTTTTTCGTTCATACTGAATTTCTCAGCGGTTGGGAATGCTTTATTTTCCATGTTGGGTTGAAATTGAAATTGACTCATATATTATTTAGCTTTAATTTGACTGTTAA
>CAZTDH010000469.1:0-1601 GCA_964612615.1 uncultured Paludibacter sp.
AAAAGAATTAGAAATAGAATTGAACGGTAAACCGGTATCGCTTTACACTTTGTTCAATAAAAACGGCATGTCGGTGGATATTACCAACTATGGTGCTAAAATCATCCGCCTGATGGTAGCTGACCGTAATGGCAAATTCGACGACGTGGTACTTGCTTTCGATACACTGGAAGAAGTGATTGAAAAAGAAATCTACTTTGGTGCCGTTTGTGGTCGTTTTGCTAACCGTATCAAAGACGGTAAGTTCAGCATCGACGGTGTGGAATACACCTTGCCAGTAAATAACGGGACAAACTCACTTCACGGCGGTATCCACGGATACAACGAAAAGGTATGGACTGTAAAATCGGTATCGCAACAGGAATTGGTGTTGGAACTTTTCTCACCAGACGGTGAAGAAGGTTATCCGGGCAATCTTACCATTACCTGCACCTACATTTTGAGCGACAATAACGAAATCAAAATGCACTACGAAGCTACAACCGACAAAGCAACCGTTATCGGATTGACAAATCACTCGTACTTTAATTTGAAAGGTGCCGGAAACGGAACAATCAAAGATCATTTGTTGCAAATCAATGCCGATTTCTATACCGTACTAGACGAATCGTTTGCTTTGACAGGTGAAATTCGTCCGGTGGCAGCTACTCCTTTCGATTTCCGTCAACCAACTGTTATCGGGGAGCGAATTGATGACGAAGCTTACGTTCCCGGTTGGGGAATTGACAACAATTGGTGTTTGCGCAAAGAACAACAAGGTGATTGCGTGTTAGCAGGAACCGTTTACGAACCAACTTCGGGACGTAAAATGGAAGTGCTTACCACACAGCCGGGTATGCAAATTTACACTGGCAACTGGATAGATAAAGTAACCGGTAAAGAAGGAAAAATATACGACCGTCAAGATGCGATTTGCCTCGAAACTCAGGGTTTCCCAAATTCACCTAATGTCGCACATTTCCCAAGTTCACTGCTTCGTCCCGGACAGAAATACGACGAATGGTGTGTTTATAAGTTCTCGGTTGACAATTTATAGTTGATCGTTTGAATATACTAACAGCAGAGTTGCCGATTGGTGGCTCTGCTTTTTTTATATCCACAAATTCAAAAATATCACAATTTTCTAACCTTTAACCCTATATTTCGGGCAATAATCAGAATATCCACTATAAAGGTAAATTAATCCACACTTCATTCTTTAATCCGACTTAATTTTGCAGCATCAAAAATCTGCACTGTAAAGTCATGAAAGAAAAATTCAAGTTTTTATTTCTTTTTTTAATATTATCTTTCTTAGGATTTGCTACAACTTATTATGCTTCTCCTACAGGAACTGGTACCGGAACGATTTCAAGCCCAACAAGTTTTGCAACAGCCATAGCCAAAGCATTGGTAGCAGGTGATTCATTGTTTCTACGTGATGGAATGTATAGTTTCAGCAGTTTACAACAGATTTCAAAATCTGGTTCTTCGGCTAAATTCCTTTTTATTGGAGCTTATAAATCAGAGATTCCGATTTTGGATTTTCGAACCGAGCCTTACAACAGCAGTAATCAGGGTGTTAAACTTTCCGGAAACTACGTTCATTTTAAAGATATAAT
>CAZTDH010000470.1:0-1590 GCA_964612615.1 uncultured Paludibacter sp.
GAAGAAAAATACGTGTTGGATGCCGAAGGAAACCGCACAGACTACACAAATCTAATTTGGGCAGGTGATTTAAAACTGCTGTATAATATCATTCCGATAGATCAACTCAACGATGGTAAGTTAGTCAGTAAAATAGTAACCAAACGCAGTCAGCTCAAGGATTTGAAAGGTGGCGATTCAGTGTATACAGTTTATTTATCGGTGAATGAAAGCAAGGAATATTTCTCTAAAATATGTACCGGACATTTTTTCTACACGCCCGATAAACGTGGATTATCAATAGTCAATAAGGGTGATATAGAAGCATTTTTGAATGCCGACAATGCTGAAAAAGATAATGTTGAACTCAAAAATACCGTCAAAAAATACCTTGAAGATTATTTCCGTCTCAATACATTTGAAATTGCCATTCCTGTTTTGCGCGATGCCGATTTAGCACCCGAAGGACAGGCCGGATTGGTGGTAAGTTTGCTTTATGATTATAGTCTGGCTAAAAAAATAGATGAATTTGGATGGACAGCTGAAATCAAGGAATTCCTTGAGCAGATTACCGTTCAGATATTGGATGATAGCATTTTTCCCGGACTACAAAGCAAGGTCTTAGCTTGCTTTTCGTCGTCTCCGCTAACCATAGAAAAACTCACGGGAAATACCGAAGGTGGAATCACCGGCTGGGCGTTTACCAACCCGTTTATGCCGGCAGTAAGCAGTATGCTTGGAATTGCAAAATCAGTTGAAACACCGCTGCCATCAATTTTTCAGGCAGGTCAGTGGAGCTATAGTCCCGCAGGATTGCCCATATCTATTCTGACCGGTAAACTGGCTTCGGATAATGTGCTGAAAAAGCTGAAATAAACTAGTAATTGAGGTAGGTAACCTTACAACTTAACTTCGTATTTTCTTTCACTTCAAAAATCCACTTTTTAAATGCCGGCGGACCAAATTTAGCATCCGGATTATTGGAATAACCATATCCTTCTTTGGGGATAAAAAGCATTTTGGTATCGAGTTTTCTGTTTTTATTCTCGTCGTGAATATAATTAAAACCATATTTTCCGGGTTTTATATTATCCATCACAATCACACATTTGTTATTCACAATAAGTTCTGTACCAACTTTTAAGCTCTTTTGATTTTGATCAAACAGTTCATAAAGCAGGTTGCCATTATTGTTTCGCAAACCTGTGATTTCTACTGTTAGTGTAAACTGTGCAAAAGTGCTGATAGGCAGTAGAAATAAAAAAAATAAGAGATTTAGTTTTTTCATATGTATTTTATTTATTAACTCATTTCCAACATTCTCAAAATAGGTTTTACTGCCTTTAGCCTTACTTCTTCATCCACCAATATTTCGGGTCTTTCATTCAACAAGCAGTTATAGAGCTTTTCGAGGGTATTCAGGCGCATAAAGTTACATTCGTTGCAGGCACAGGTACTGTCGTTTGGCGGTACTGGAATAAACTCTTTTTGCGGATTGTGTTTCTGCATTTCGTGTAATATTCCGCTTTCGGTGGCTACTAAAAATGAAGTGGCATCTGATTCGGTAGCGTAATTCAGTAAAGCCTGTGTACTTCCAATAAAATCGGCCAT
>CAZTDH010000471.1:0-1585 GCA_964612615.1 uncultured Paludibacter sp.
AGACATAGTCTCTAATATAAAACATAAATCGCCTCTTAGTGGCACTCTTAAGCCCCCATTTGGGGGTTTGGGGGTCAGGAATCAAAGAATTTAAGAAATATATCAACAATAATTTATTCTTATTTATTTTCTATTACTACCACTTTTTATTTGCAAAGCAGAATTGTTTTTCTTAAATTTGTGACTTAAACATTTAAACCGGCAACACTATGATAGACTTAACTCAGGAACAAAAAATGCTGCATATTCGGTATGATATTCTGAAAAAGGAATTTACCGATTTATTTGCACAGAAAAATGAAATGCTCTCGCAGGAGGAAAATGTTCTGACTGCCCTGTATCTGGCTGCTGTGGGACAAAAACAGCACCGGAAATATTGCCTTGTTGTGGAGATTAAAATGATTACTCACCGTATTAGCCTTGTTCAGAGCTACTTCAACCGCAATGAGGTGCCCGATTTGAAAGCTATTGAGAAAATTGTTGAGAAGCACTTTGCGACTTATCAGCAGAAAATAGCGGCCGAAGCCAGGCGCATTGCCATTGCCAAAGAGTTTCTGAAGGAAGGTTTTCTGTCGGAGGGCGACGTGAAAAAGCTGAAAGAAGTGTATCGCCTCATTGTAAAGAAGCTTCATCCCGATATTAATCCAAATGTGACCGAAGCCGAAAAGGATTTGTTTGTAAAGGCGCAGGCTGCCTACGATTTATGCGATTTACCTGCCCTGAATGCCATTTTGCTGACACTGGATATGCATGCCGTTACCGACGCGGGTGATCCGATTGATTTAAAGGCTCAGGTGGCTAAACTGGAAGAAAATGTAACGAAGCTAAGCAATCAGATTACAGCACTCGAAAAACAGTTCCCGTTCTCGTTCCGCGAGAAACTGGCTGATGAAGAATGGATTGACTCGGAACAGGCAGTGCTTGATAAGGAAATAGCCGAACTGGAACTGGAAAAGGAAAAATACGCGGAATACCTTATTTTGCTGGAGGAATGGAAACCAACGGTAATTAGTGGATAGTTGGTAGTTAATAGTTTATAGTTAATAGTTTATAGTTTGTAGTTTATAATTTATAGCTGGCATTAGGCAGTAAGTCGTAGAGTTTATAATTTCTTTGTGTCTTAGCTACTCAGCGTTCTCTGCGTTGAAAATAATTAAAACTTTTGTGTCTCTTTTGTGCCTTATGTGGTTTAAATAATCTATTGTGGTTCAATAAAAAATGGAAAACGGAATAATAAAACTTACCCCCGAGCTGCTGGCTCTGATGGGTACGGGCGGAGTGAATGCTCTCGCTCCTTTTAGCCGCGAGATATACCTGCTGGATATTGTGGTGGCAGGTACAAGCTTCTGCGAAACGATAGCTGAACTGGAACCCTCCCTCCTGCCCGACACGGTGCTGAAAATGATACGCCAACCGCAAAACCAACACGACGAGCTGGCTATTGGCGTGTATTTCAATGCCATTCGCCTAGGCTGGGTGCCTATGGAGCATAATGTGGTGATCTCACGACTGATGGATGCCGGTAAGGCCTTCTTCTGCCGTGTGGAACATACTTCCAAAAAAGGTGACTGGGTGAAAATTAAGG
>CAZTDH010000472.1:0-1583 GCA_964612615.1 uncultured Paludibacter sp.
CACGACAGCGAACGCTCCCGCAAACCGCCAAATGCCCATAGCCTCGGTCGTCAGATTGCGCAAAAACCTCCGTTTCCGTTTTTCTAACCTTCCTGAATAGTGCACAAAAAACAGGCACAAGTGTGTGTAATTTTTGATTGATTTATTGTTTGAAAAATACTTGAAAAATTAGTTGAAAAAACAATCAAAAATCGCTTGCGTATGTCAGTTAAATTGCTTATCTTTATGCAGTTAAACAAAACAACTGTTCTATGCACCACGTTAAAAGCGAACCACGCAATCAAATGCAATTCTTCTGTTTGGATCAAATGGTTGACCCCAACAGTTTTGTGCGCATTATCGATTTCTTTGTGGATACCATTGATTTGAAAAGCTTTGGTTTTAAGCATGTTACGCTTAAAGAAGAAGGTCGTCCACCCATCCACCCTGCTCTATTGCTCAAATTATACATTTACGGATACCGTTTCAATGTACGTTCGTCGCGCAAATTGGAGCGCGAAGCCATGCTTAATATCGAAGCACGTTGGTTGCTGGGCGAGGTGGTGCCCTCCAATAAAACCATTGCCAACTTCCGCAAAGATTACGCAGAGCAGTTCCGTGCTATCTTTCGCAAGTTTGTATTTCTGCTTAAACAGTTGGATTTGGTAGAAGGCAAAACCATTGCTGTGGATTCGTTTAAAGTGCGTGCACAAAACTCCTTGAAAAACAACTACAATCAGGGTAAAATTGACCGCCATAAGGAGTATATCAATGCACGTTTGGCTGAGTTTGAGAAAGCATTGGATGAAGCCGACAGCCAAGAAAGCAAAGCTGAATTAGCTGCCAAAATTGAAACTCAAAAGAGTCGTAAAGACAAATACGAAGCTCTTGAAGCGCAAATTAAAGCTACAGGAAAAGACCAGATATCGACCACCGACCCAGACGCACAATCGGTGGTATTACAACGCGGCATTACTGTAGTAGGATACAATGTACAAGGTGCAGTTGATGCTAAACACAAACTTATTACGCACTTCGACACCGGCTCTGTTAATGACACCAACGCACTGGCTGCCGTTGCCATTGAAACCAAAGAATTGCTTCAGGTAGAAAAAATGGACGTGCTAGCTGACAAAGGTTATCACACAGGCGAACAGATTCAACAATGCGAACAGAACAACATTACAACTTACGTTTCACCCAAAGAACCGGCTTCGAATAATCCTGATATTTTTTCCATTACACAATTTGTTTACAATGCCGAAAAAGACTGCTACAGCTGTCCTGCCAACCAAACTCTCACCACCAACGGAACATGGCTAAAGCACAGCAGCAAAGGTCATAAGTCGGCTTACAAGTTCCAGCGATACAACAACCCAACCGCTTGCCGCCCCTGCGAACTTCACGCCCAATGCAGCACCAGCAAAAACAACGGTCGTAACATTGACCGAAGCGAATTTGCCTCCCTGATGGAACAAAATGCCGAACGCGTAAAACAAAACCCAGACTACTACAAACAGCGACAGCAACTCGCCGAACACCCCTGGGGAACCATTAAACGACAGCGAGGTTTCGACCACGTTCTCACACGAGGGAAAACTAAG
>CAZTDH010000473.1:0-1568 GCA_964612615.1 uncultured Paludibacter sp.
CGGTAATATACAGTTCATAATCCTTTTTCAGGTAAACATTTTTGGTTTCACCTTCGTCGTTTTCGGCCTCTTCACTAGTGATTCCCAAACCGGGAATCGTATCGCAGTGCACTGTGGTTTTTACCAATACATTGTGTGCCCAAATTTTGTTGGTGCTTATTAAAACATCTAAGCTGTCGTTTAAATGATCGACCTGAATGCTCGTTTCAATAGCTCCGTTCTTTTTGACTTCGTTTACTTTGTCCTCATTACAGGCCTGAAAAGCAAGTATCGCCATTGGCAAAAGGAAATACAGACTGATTTTCTTCATTTTATACTAATTTTGTGAGTGAAATTTATTTTTTGCAAAGATTGGAAAAATTATTCAATTTAACGAATAATTTATTACCTTTTTTCAACTGAAATAAAAAAAATAGCTACAGAATTCACCTGTAACTATTTTACATTCACAGTAATAATGTATTATGCTTTTACTTTGTCTGCTTTGGATGATTTTGCACCTTTCAGAACTTCTGAAATACTTTCCGCAATTCCTTCTGCATCAAGTTCCAACATGTGATATAATTCTTCAGGTGTGCCATGTTCAATAAAACTGTCGGGAATGCCGAGTCGTTTAACCTGAACGCTGTAGTTGTTGTCGGACATAAATTCCAACACCGCACTGCCAAAACCACCATTTATCACACCATCCTCAATGGTAATAATCTTTTTGAAATTTTTGGCCACTTCGTGAAGCATAGCATTGTCGAGTGGTTTAAGAAATCGGATATCATAATGAGCAATCGATAAATTTAGTTCTTTTTCAACCAGTTCGATGGCTTTTTCAGCACTTGTTGCCATTGTGCCAATAGTTAGTACAGCCAACTCTTTTCCTTCTTTAAGGCATTCACCTTTCCCAATTTCCACTTCCTCAAATGGTTTCCGCCAATCAATAATTGTTCCTTTTCCACGTGGATAGCGAATCACAAATGGTCCTCTTTCCTTAAGTTGGGCGGTATACATTAGATTCCGGAGTTCAATTTCATTGCGCGGGGCTGAAATGGTCAGATTTGGAATGCAGCGCATATATGCCAGATCGAACAATCCGTGATGTGTTGCACCATCTGAACCTACCAAACCGGCTCTGTCGAGACAAAAAATCACGCTCAGATTTTGCAGGGCAACATCATGAATAACATTATCGTAAGCCCGCTGCATAAACGATGAGTAAATGTTGCAAAAGGGAATCATACCTTCCTTGGCAAGTCCTGCAGAGAAAGTTACGGCATGAGCTTCAGCAATTCCAACATCAAAAACACGGTTTGGAAGTTCTTTTTGCATAATGGTCATTGAGCAACCACTTGGCATGGCAGGCGTAATAGCCACAATTTTATCATTTTTCAATGCCAGTTTAAGCAATGTTTTACCAAAAACATCCTGAAAAAGTGGTGGAGTTGGAGCAGATGTGGCACAGCTTTTACGTTCACCCGTTTCCACATTAAATACCCCCGGTGCATGCCATTCGGTAGCAGAGTTTTCGGCAAATTCGTATCCTTTTCCTTTTTTAGTAATGATATGCAGCACTTTAG
>CAZTDH010000474.1:0-1567 GCA_964612615.1 uncultured Paludibacter sp.
AGCAACATAATGCCGCGGGGATTAAGACTGTAATGAAATAATGTCATCAACCTCTTTTGCAATTCAGCTTCCATGTAAATAAGCATATTACGGCACGAAAGAAAGTCCAGTTTGGTAAAAGGCGGGTCTTTAATCACGTTTTGAGGAGCAAAAACCACCATTTCGCGAATAGACGAATTTATTTTAAAACCGTTCTGGATGTTAGTAAAAAAATTACTTATTCGTTCAGGTGA
The DNA here is from genome assembly GCA_964612615.1 of uncultured Paludibacter sp. GTDB lineage: Bacteria > Bacteroidota > Bacteroidia > Bacteroidales > Paludibacteraceae > Paludibacter. The sequence goes on from CAZTDH010000474.1 coordinate 234, forward strand.
TACATCAGCCACTATATTCAAAGAGTATTCACCTTTTCTGGCCAATTCAATGGCATCAACTTCCAAATCGGTAGCAAAAATCTGTAAGCTGAAGTTCTTCTCATGTTTTATTTTTTCGTATGCTTCTTTGAAAACTATGGCAAGTGTATACGCTTCTTCACCGGTACTACAACCCGTTACCCATGCCCGAAAAGCATATCCGTTAGGAAATTCGGCAAAGAGATGAGGGAATATCTCTGTTTTCAATTTGTCCCAAACTGCTGCATCGCGAAAGAAATTGGTAACACCAATCAGCAATTCTTTGAACAAAATTTCGGTTTCCTTTGGATTTTCCTGCAAGAACCGAACATAATTATGTATTTTGTCAATTTGATGTACATTCATTCGCCTTTCAATGCGCCGAAACATAGTATTTTTCTTGTACAACGAAAAATCATGTCCGGTTTGAGCACGAAGCAGCAGGATAATTTTTTCGAGATTACTCGTGTTTTTAATATCGGTAATTAAATCGGAAGTAGCTACAGGAATGTGTTTTAAGAAAGCCATTAATTTTGCAGGTAATTCATTTGCAGGTGCTACAATGTCAGCTTGAACCGCTTTGATAGCACTTCGGGGCATTCCATCAAATTTTGCATTGGCAAGTTCCTGAACCAGTACTACACCATTCATCTCTTTAATTTTACGGATTCCCTGACTTCCATCCGAACCCATACCGGATAAAATAATTCCTGCACTTTTCTCTCTTTGGTCAATAGCCAGCGATTTGAAAAAATAGTCGATAGGCAGTCGCAATCCTCTGGCTTCAACAGGTTCAAACAAAAACAAAGCACCCCGCAGGATGGATATACTTTTATTGGGAGGAATCACATACACATGATTTGGCTTTACCATTAGTTTGTCAGTAGCCTGAAAAACCTTCATGGGTGTAATTCGCTGGAGTAATTCGGGCATAATGCCGGGATGGTCAGGGTCGAGATGCTGAATAACCACGAAGGCCATTCCACTATCGGGTGGCATGTTTTCAAAAAATTGCTCCAATGCTTCCAACCCACCGGCTGAAGCACCAATTCCAATAATGGGGAAGTCGGTTTTATCGGTAGTAGATTTGGGTTTGGGTGCTTTTGATGGCTTGGTTTCCATAGTTATAAGGAATGAAAGTTAGGTTGAAAGGCACAGTATGAAATAGTTTTCAAATGTAGTCATTTAAATACAGAATTATTCGAAACAAAGTTTTATTTTTCTGATTATCAGAATTTAAGTTGAAATCATTGCTCGGTACCCCAGACCCAAACCATTTTTGGAAGGCAACAAATTTCGTTTAGATGGCAACAAAA
>CAZTDH010000475.1:0-1545 GCA_964612615.1 uncultured Paludibacter sp.
AAATTATGAACAGAAGTAAAACTGTGAATAAGTTGTAGCACGAACTTCTTGTTTGAATATACAATTTTGAGTTCGCATTTATACTTGTTAGGCGACAGTGTAGAAAAAAGAGAACTAAGCATCGATTAACTTTTAAACCGAAAAAGCTCTAAATTTCTATGAAAAAATACAAGAAAGAAAACGCTTCGCGTGGAAGTAATATTTAGGAAGTAAAGTCAAAAAGCAAAATTACAAGTATCAGGAATTAAAAAAAGCTGTTAATGCATAATTAGAAAAAGATAACAAACAAAAAACAACTGAAAATGAAATTTGTATATTCTATTGGATTAATTATTATCGGAATTTTGGTAGTAAGAATGACATATATTGATGGGAAAAGTAAAGAAGCAAATTTAACTACAAGTTATGTTATGCATTTTGGAGGCTATATTGGAGGTGCTGGACTTATTATAGCTGGTATTTCTATGTTGGTTGAAGCAATTAGTGGTGAACAATACTTTAATTGGGATCTACATTGATTGGAATTTTAAATTTTTTGGATGGAAACACTGCTCCCGCACGATTTTCATCGCATGATATAAATAAAGATTTTGCCACCCGATGCCCTTGGCTTGTCAAGAATCGTAGAGCAGCATAAATAATAAAATTCGGAGTGCGACTTTAAGTCGCGCCCCGAATAAGAAGTAAAAAGAGTTGCACAGTATATTGTGCAGCTCTTTTTTGTTGGAGTTCGCTCAACAACCGATGACGTCGTCTGAACAACCGATGACGTCCCTCGCTGGCGCGGATTTCTTGGTTTACCAAGAAATCTGCGCTAGCAGTGAATGCCAATAATATTTTTCAGGGACTTTTTTTGACCGGAAATATAGCATAAAACAGTTTCGAATGTGCAATGTAAAAAAATGTAAAAACGAGGCGATGTGCAATTTTGAAAAATGTACGGCGACCCTAACAACACGTTTTTTACCCTTTCGTACGGTACGAAGACCCCATCGAAGCGTTTTTAGGGTTCATCGCACGGTACGAAGACCCCATCAACGCGTTTTTTACCATTTTGTACGGTACGCGGACCCTAACGAAGCATTTTTTGGGCTTTTGTACGGTACGAAGACCCCATCAACACGTTTTTTAGCCTTTTGTACGGTACGACGACCCAAACGAAGCGTTTTTTGGGTTGGTGAACGGAAATTTTATTCTTCATTCTGTATTTAGAGATAATCAAAGGCTTTAGTAAGCTGATTTATTGATTCGATGACTTGAAGTTTCAACTTTCTTCGCTTCATAATCACTTTTTGCTTATTATTCGGTGAATAGATTAGATTTCGCAGGTTTATTTGATTGCTAACCTACACCAACCGGGGGGGGCACGCTGTGCAATGTACTATGAAATAACATGATTATACGCATATTACCACCAAAGGTTTCGGGCAAATAAAAAGTCCGTTAGATAAATTGAAAATAAATTAAACAATTCGTTGTTAATTTAATAAATTGTATTTATCTTTGGATTTTAAATAAATGATAAACAACAACCAGCAAGTTAAC
>CAZTDH010000476.1:0-1541 GCA_964612615.1 uncultured Paludibacter sp.
GGATTTACGATGCTTTGGGACGCATGTTATTGACCAAAACCATAATTGCCAACAGTCTGCAATTCACAGCGCCGGTAGATGGAATCTACACAGTTCAGATTCAAACCGGCAACAAAACACAATCGCTCAAAGCACTTTTAAAACGATAAGATTACCTTGACTATAAATTAGATTGATTGTTTTTCGTTGATTCAGAAAGAATGTTTGTTAATTCAGACATTCTTTCTTTTGCTACAAAAAAGTACCTGCAAATAAATAATAAACAATTAAATTTTACATGAACCATTTTATTTCCAAACTCAACAAAAAACTCGATAATCAATTACAAGTTATAAATTTAGAAGAGCAAGATCTTTTGATAAAGGCACAAAAATCTATTCATAGTATCAAAAAAGCATTGAAAGAACTTAAGGCCTTTGTTTTGGACTACAACTTTATTGATGAAGCTGAGGAAATTTACTTTTTCAAAAAAACTAAACCTGAATTATTTAGCAAACTAATTTATTTCACTAAGGTATATAATATAGAAAGTCGTCGACCATCAGGAAGCCTAGAAATTCAAGAAAAATTTCTAAGGCATGAACTTGAAAAAATCACTTCTTTTTTCAATAGTCATCTTCAATTTTATCAATATTATAGAATGAATTCAACTTTTTTGGATGATAAGTGCTTCCTACGAGGAAAGGAAGATTTACATTTATTTCACGATAGTTTACTCTATTTCGTTGAACCGGATTTTTCAACCAGCCACGATATTATGGTTGCAAAAATTATGTCGAATGATATGCTTGAAGTATTTCTGAATACAGAACTTGAAAACCTTAATAATAAAGCTAATAATCCAAGCTGCGGTCAGATTGGGATTTCGGGAACCAACATACTCCAATGGACTGAAAGCAAAACTGCTTTAGTTGAACTAATATATGCCCTGCAAGCTAGTACAGCTATAAACAAAGGAGATGTTGACATTAAAGAATTGGTATCAAATTTCGAACTGGTATTTAATGTCAGACTTACAGATATATATCGTACTTATGTTGAACTGAAAAACCGTAATACACCAACTAAGTTTATTAATAATCTCAAAACATCTTTACTTCGAAAAATGGAAGAGGATACTTGAAAATGCATTCCAACTTTACTATTGTTTGTTTTTTAGCTCAAAGTTTAACGTACATTATAATCCTCCTTTTTGGAGGATTTTTTTTATACCCAATTGGGTGCAGGTTGGGGATATTATTCTAAAGTTTTTTTCTGAATATAGCAAAATAGATTAGAATGAACTCTTAATGTGCAGAAATACAATAAATTAAACACCTAAAAGTTCAATAATCATAATACTATACAAAGCTCTTCCTGCTGTTTTCACCCTGTATATTTAACTCTTCCCGGTTGGGCGTAGGTTGGGCGATAAATTCACCAAAATCAATCAATTTTGCCAATTATTAATCAACACCATTAAGCCTTTTATACCAATCGTTATGTCGAAAGGCTTATGGTTCTAAAATCAATTAAAATGGCAGAATTTAAAACCGCATTTC
>CAZTDH010000477.1:0-1535 GCA_964612615.1 uncultured Paludibacter sp.
ATAGCTTCAGGTGACTGGAGTTCAGACGTGTGCTCTTCCGATCTTTGCCATTTTATATTGATAATTCTGAGGTTGATGAGGCAATAGATGGGGTTGAACTTACACTAGAACACAATTTAATTGAGTCTCCAATTATGAAAGTTACGGTATTATCAAATCCGATTCTGAAAGAACTGAAGCAGGGAATTCAAGGTACAAATTTAAAAGCAACAGAAAAACAGTATAATGCAATATTAGAAATAATACGATCAGAAATTCCAAAAGGACTAGATGATCTGCAAACACCCCTCAAAAATATGAAAAGATTAAATCAAATACTATACGGTCCTCCCGGAACAGGAAAGACCTATAATACCATTAATATGGCAATTGAGATTGTTAACCCAAATTTTGATTTAAAACAGGACAGAAAACTTATTAAACAAGAATTTGAAAGATTGAAGAATGATGGTCAGATAGTTTTTACAACTTTCCATCAAAGCATGAGTTATGAGGATTTTATCGAAGGAATAAAACCGGAAACGTTGAATGACAAAGTAGTTTATAGTATTCAGAATGGAATATTTAAGAGTATCTGTCAGACTGCACAAACTCCAAATCAATTGGATTTTAATCAGGCTTATGAAAAACTTAAAATAGAAATTGTTGAAAAAGAGATTCTGTATTTAAAAACTCCGACTGGTAAAGAATTTGCAGTATCGGTCAATTCAAATGGTAATTTACATCTATTGACTGGACCAAACAAAGAACAACAAGGCACCTTAACGAAAGAGAATATTCAAAAACTTATCGATGGAGATAAATTAGATTATTGGGGAGGTTACTTTAATGGAGTAATAAAATACATTGAAGATAATTATGGCTATTCCAGGAAAATAAAAACCAAAAATCAAAATTTCGTATTAATAATTGACGAAATAAACCGTGGCAATGTTTCACAAATTTTCGGAGAATTAATCACCTTGATTGAAGATGATAAACGATTGGGAAAAGCCGAAGCATTGGAAGTTATATTACCTTATAGTAAAGAGAAATTTGGAGTGCCGGCCAATTTGTATATTATTGGCACTATGAACACCGCCGACCGTAGTGTAGAGGCATTGGATGCTGCCTTACGAAGAAGGTTTAGTTTTGTGGAAATGACCCCAAAACCGGAATTGGTTGCGAATCAAATGGATGGTATTAGTCTGTCTAAAGTATTAGAAACGATAAATAAGCGCATTGAAGTATTGCTTGATAAAGATCATCAGATTGGACATAGTTATTTTATGTCGGTTGAAACGTCAGGTGATTTAAAATCAACATTTAAAAATAAAATTATCCCTTTGCTTCAGGAGTATTTCTTTGGCGATTATGGTAAAATTGGTTTAGTGCTAGGAAGTGGTTTTGTATCGGTTGAGAAAAATACGGATAGTAAAAAATTATTTGCCAGTTTCGATGATTCCTACGATGCATCCGATTTGGGAGAGCGTGCAATTTATAATATCGTTGATGTAGAGGCTAAAATTTTTGATATCCAAACAGCTATAAAAAGC
>CAZTDH010000478.1:0-1533 GCA_964612615.1 uncultured Paludibacter sp.
GTGGCATAGGAGTAATTATTTTATATTTGATAATGTTATTCCGTGCCGGGCGAATTGTTATGAATTGCTCTTCGGTTTTTCCTGCTATTCTGGTTATGGGCTTGTCATTAATGATTGTACTTCAGACATTTATAAACATGTCGGTGGCTACCAGTCTGATTCCGGTTACTGGACAACCTTTGCCGTTGATAAGCCGGGGAGGTACATCTATTTTGATAACTTGTATTTATTTTGGTATAATTTTGGGAATTACGCGGCAGATTGTTGCTGACGAACAACCAAATGATTCATTTTTATCGGAGGAGGCAGAACAACTTCCCGTGGTTGAACTGGAGAGTTTGTAATTCGCATTAAATTTAGTAAATTTGCAAGGATTAAGTTCGAAAAATAAAAACTATGAAGCATAAATTTTTAATCAGTGGCGGCGGTACAGGAGGACATATTTTTCCGGCTATCAGCATTGCCAACGCATTGAAAAAGCAACTTCCGGATGCCGAAATTCTCTTTGTCGGAGCACTTGGGCGAATGGAGATGGAACGTGTTCCGGCAGCAGGATATCCGATTGAGGGTTTGCCGGTAAGTGGTTTAGATCGTAAAAATATGCTTCTCAATATCAACGTTTTGTGGAATTTAGGTCGGAGTCTGCTATTAGCACGGAAAATCATTAAGCGATTTAAACCGGATGTGGCTATTGGTGTCGGTGGTTATGCCAGCGCACCCACGCTTCGTGCTGCGTCAGCTTTTGGAGTGCCAACGGTTTTACAGGAACAAAATTCGTATGCCGGAGTAACCAATAAATTACTTGCAAAGAAAGCTAAACGGATTTGTGTGGCATACGAAGGAATGGAAAAGTTTTTCCCGAAAGATAAAATAGTGTTGACCGGAAACCCGGTTCGTCAGGACTTATTTTCAATTGCACCTAAAACCAGTGAAGCTTATAATTTCTTCAATTTTGACCCGAAAAAGAAAACTATTTTGGTTGTTGGTGGAAGCTTGGGAGCACGAACTATTAATCAAAGTATAATTGCCGGGCTAAATAAACTTGCAAAATTTGAGGACGTTCAGGTTATCTGGCAAACAGGTAAATTTTACATAAAAGATGCCCGTAAAGCTACCGAATGTCATACAACCAGCGGTTTATTGGTTACTGATTTTGTCTCACGTATGGATTTGGCATATTCCATAGCCGATTTAGTAGTTTCACGTGCAGGTGCAAGTTCCATTTCGGAACTATGTTTGCTCGCAAAACCAGTTATTTTAGTTCCATCTCCTAATGTGGCAGAAGATCATCAAACACAGAATGCTCTGGCTTTGGTTCGTAAGGATGCAGCAGTGATGATAAAGGATGTTGATGCCAAAGAACAATTGGTGGATAAAGCACTCGAATTGATTAATAATGAGACGGAACTTAAGAAGTTGAGTAATAATATTCTGAAACTGGCTGAAAAAGATTCAGCAGACAGAATTGCAAATGAAATATTAAAACTAACCCGTTGTGCGATTAGCAATCTAATGCGTACTTGAGGTTGTTTA
>CAZTDH010000479.1:0-1531 GCA_964612615.1 uncultured Paludibacter sp.
CATACATAAGAGCTAACAATGTCTGCTCCGGTTGCGAACTGTGCTTTTGCACTTGTAACTGTCAAAACTGCAATTGCTAAAATTGCTACTAATCTAATCTTTCTCATAACTTGTAAAATTTAAATGATGTTTAATAATAAATTGTTTCTTATTTGTTGTAACAGATTAATTATGTCAAATGTTTATTGATTTTGAATTATTGCTGACATAATGTTTTTATTACGTTGCAAAAATAATCATAATGTCAACACAAGGCAATAATTACTTTCAAAATAATATGAATTATTTTCGTTTATAGTCAATATGAAATAAATCATTTGTTTTTAGTTTCAATATGAATATAAATGTATTATAAATATTTCAATATAAAAGTATGTAAAATGTCTTTTTCTGTAAAAAATCAACAGAAATGTAGGACAGAAATAAAAAATTTGCTCATTTGTAGTTAAAAATAATGCATTTTTATGCTCTTCAACATAGAAATCTGATTTTTTGAACAAAAAAACGCCTGAGAATTAATCCCAGGCGTTATAAAATTTGATTTCGATTTGATACTAACTTATTTCTCCAATCGTTTCATAGCTTCAATCGTATTTTCGCGACTACCAAATGCCGAAAAACGAACATATCCTTCACCACTGGCACCAAAACCGGCACCGGGTGTGGTTACTATATTCTTTTCTTTTAATAAAAAATCAAAATACTCCCAGCTTCCCATACCAACAGGTGCTTTTGCCCAAACGTAAGGAGCATTTTTACCACCAAATATTGTATAACCTGCTTTAATGAGACCTTCACGTATAATACTGGCATTTTCAGTATAAAAATCAATCAGTGATCTTACCTGTATTTTGCCTTCAGGGCTGTAGGTAGCTTCGGCTGCACGTTGTACAATATAGGATGTACCATTGAATTTAGTACATTGACGACGATTCCACAGTTTATTAATCGAAACTTTTTCACCGGTTGAGCTGTAGCCCATTAATTGTTTCGGAACAACAGTATATCCGCAACGGGTTCCTGTAAAGCCGGCTGTTTTAGAAAAACTCCGGAATTCTATTGCTACGTCTTTTGCTCCTTCAATTTCATAAATACTGTGCGGAACGTCTTCTTCAGTAATAAATGCTTCGTAAGCCGCATCGAACAATAATATAACGTTATTAGCTTTGGCATATTCCACCCATACTGTGAGTTGTTCTTTGGTTAGTGTTGTTCCGGTTGGATTGTTTGGATAACATAAGTATACTAAATCCACTTTCTCAGTCGGCAAAGCCGGTACAAAGTTGTTTTCAGCATTGCAGGGCAGATAAACCAGATTGCTCCATTCGTTGAATTCATTCGGTTCACCCGCACGACCGCCCATGGCATTGGTATCAACATAAACAGGATAGCTGGGGTCGGTTATTGCCACCCGATTATTGATGTCAAAAATATCACCGATATTTCCGGTATCGCTTTTAGCACCATCGCTCACAAAAATCTCATCAGCTTCAATATTAATGCCTTTCCCGGTAAAGTCATTCAGCACAAT
>CAZTDH010000480.1:0-1520 GCA_964612615.1 uncultured Paludibacter sp.
TATTCAAGTAAATTTACTAAATCTTTTTTCATTTCTTCGTCAATATCCCTATAACGAGCAAATGCTTTACTTCCTTCTGCATGTCCACTCATAGATCCAATAGCATTTGGGTCTTTTGCTTCTTTATAAAGTATTCCACAAAATGTACGTCGGGCAAGATGTGAACTTGCAATTTCATTCAATGGTAAAATCTCACTTTTGCGAGTGAGTGCATTTAAAACCGTAACTTTTCTAGTTATTCCGATTAAAGTGAAAAACTCTTTTATTGATTCATTGTATTTCTGTTGACTTATAAAGGGAAGCAGCTTGTTACCTTCTATACCGGCATACTTAGAAACAATTTCTTTTGCCATACTATTAAGAGGTACTCGTAATGTTTTAGGTTTTTCTTCTTTGGTTTTTGATGCAACATATTCAATAGCTTCGTTGATAATATTTTCCTTTTTTAGGTCAATCAAATCGCCAACCCTACAACCTATAGAGCATTGAAAAATAAAAATATCTCTCTGTTTCTCAAGAGATTTATTCTTTGATAAATCAAATCTGTAAAGTTGATTTCTTTCTTCTTTTGTCAAATAGTAAGGAGTTCCGTAAATTTCTTTGGGTTGGGTAAAATTTGAAAATGGATTATTGTTTGTAATGCCATATCGAATGCACCAGTTTGAAAAAGTGCGTACTTTGGTATAAATACCGGCTATAGTATTTGACCCTCTGGGTTCACTTGCCCGTTTTTCTGGGAAATACTTATATAATTCTGGATATTTTATGTAATATTCATGTTCATTCCTTAAAAAGTTATCAAAAGACTGCAATATATCAGCATTGATTGTATCTATATCTAGAATGAAGTTTTTATATCCTTTTACATAAGATTTAGAATATAATTCAAAACGTTGTAAGGCCCTTAGTACAACCCTATAATTCTTGCACCGGACATCTGAAAGTGGATGTTTTTGCAAAAACTCTTCAAACGTTTCAAAAAATGTATTTTTTACTTTTTGGTATTTATCTGGGTATAAGTATTTGTCAATTCCTATTTCAAGCTCCTCCGAATTGAGATTTTTACCTTTTCTCAGATAAACTTCTTTTATACAGTCTTTCCGATCTGAAATAGATTTATCTATAAATCGACGTTCCTCTTCATCAATCAAACAACGCGCCTTGACTTTCTGCTGCTTTTCATCCCATTGATTCGGTCGTATTGAAATATCACTTGTGTGGAATAATTGAACGCCCCCACTGTCTGTTCTACCATCAGATAAACGGAATCTGATAAATACTGATTTATTTTTATCAGATTTTGAAGTTCTAATAAATGCTTTAACTGTTGCCATTTTTGAGTAATATTATGGTTGTGCAAATATAAGATAATTGCACAACACAAACTAAATTTCACGAAACATTTATAAAATAATATAGGACGAAAATATAATAACTAATTGATTTACAATAAATATATCATTCAAATATGTTTCGTGAAATTTCACCACGTTTCAATTTTCAAGTCCCGCTTCGGGTAC
>CAZTDH010000481.1:0-1516 GCA_964612615.1 uncultured Paludibacter sp.
TGCTGATTTAGCACGTAAGTATCACTATGATTTCTGTAACCCTTGATTTTGCTCAGTTTTTTGAAAAAATGGTCGATTTGACTTTACATATTGATTAGAATATTTTGTTGGAAGTGAATAATATTTGGGGAAGGGGTGTAATTTTTTGTCAGAAGTGATTAATATTTTTAATTGTATTTAGAAGTTTTTGTCGGAAGTGAATAATATTTTGTAAAGAGGTATATTTTTTTGTTAAAAAGTGAAGAATATTTTAGGTGGATTGCAATTTGAAAATTCCAGAGAGGTATTTTTTTTATAAATATAGGAATTGACAATGTCGGAAGTGGGATTTTTTTTCTCAAAACAGGTATTTTCTTTACCGGAAGTGGTAATTTTTTTCTCAAAATAGGAATTTATCTTTTCGAAAGATGTATTGATTTTTAAGATTGAGGTATTTTATTTTTTATGATAGGTATTTGATTGGTGAATGGTGGTATTTTTTGAAGTTAAAGGAGGAATTGACGACCTACCTACGGCAGGCAAGTTTGGTGATATTGTGATTTGGTGATTTGAAAATATGCGAGTTCTCTCAAGAAATTAAGAGTTTTTTTTGTTTTATATATTAATCAACTACGTGGAATATTTTGAGAAATTAATAATGAGAATTGATAGATTATTAAGGTTTTGATTTATAAACTTAAAGTTCTTTTGAAATTCACCACAACTGAAAGTTATTCCACTAAACAAACTTTTAGTTGATATTGTGAAATCCATTCTTTGATTTGTAATTCTTTATTAACATTTTAATAAACGCTACTTTATCGCTTTTCATAATTTCAATTTCTGGACTTTCTTTCATTATTTTATTAAGTTCTCTCACGTTTTCATCACTCCATATAGATAGTTCAACAATGATAGGTGTTAAGGCTAAACCTTTTTCAGTTAATATGTACAGGTTTGTTTTTTTATTATCTGGAGGTTGTGTTTTAGTAATAATCCCAAATTCCTCCATATATTTTAACTTAGAAGAAAGAATATTAGTTGCAATGGCTTCATCACTTTCTGTGAAGTCTTTGAATGTCTTTTTGTCTTGTATCAGCATCAGTTTGATAATAACCAATATCCATTTGTCCCCTAAAATATCAAGAGCTGATGTGATTGGACACTCGCAACGAAAATTATATTCCATGTTAAATTATTATTAATTATAATTAAAAAATGTAATTTATTTTATTTTTACTTGCAAATTGAAAGTAATTATTTACCTTTGCAAAAAAAAACAAAAGTAATAATTTTACATCAAAAAAAATGGAAAACATAGAAAAAAACACTGAAAGCACAAATGTAGCAAAACCAGCCTACATTATGGTTCAGATGAAGGTTGAGAGCCTTGAAGAACTAAATCAACGTTATGCACAATTTGCAATCCCAATTTTGCTTAAGCATGGTGGGCAAATGATTGCAGGCACTCCTGCGCCAAGCGTAAAAGAAGGAGATTGGAATGGAAATTGGGCTGCCGTGCTACAATTTCCTAGTA
>CAZTDH010000482.1:0-1507 GCA_964612615.1 uncultured Paludibacter sp.
AACCCATGTCGGTAGAGAAGTATATGATTGCTTCAAATTATCAGGATTCTGTCATTACTCAACTGGAAGATTTCTTAGACGGTTACGATGCATGGATTTGTCCGGTAAGTGCTACAATGGCATTTAAACATCATGCTCAGAGCAAATCATACGGAACATTCAGTGTTTATAATAATCCATTAATAATCAACCATAAACCCTTGCATTATTATATGGCTACTCAAGCTTATACAACGCCGTTTAATCTGACTGAATCTCCCGTGCTTGCTATGCCAATAGGACTCAGCTCAACTAACTTACCCATTGGAATTCAGCTAATTGGAAAAAGATTTACTGATTTCAGATTACTGAAAGTGGGTAAAATATTGAATAATTTTACTGAAAAAATAAATTATCCACTAAGTACCAAATAGCATTAAAGACTATTTATTATAATTTCTTTTGTTTAACTTTATACGAAAATTTAGATAGTATGATTTCACAAAAACAAGCCTTAAACATAATGATAGTATTACTTTCGTTAGTTATGCTGTTTCACTTATCAGTGTTTATGCAATTTATTCCTTACACTATTGTTTGGGCAGGAAAACTCAATAATCTTCAGGAAATGAGAGTATTTGAGAGTGTATCCTTATTGCTTGGTACATTCAATATCGCAGTATTTCTGATGAAGGGAAATTACATAAGGCACAAAATATCAATGAAATTCATCAATGGAATTATATGGTTTTTTGTGCTTCTTTTCTCCTTTAATACAGTGGGTAATCTTTTTGCTAAATCTGATTTTGAATTGTATGTATTTACTCCACTGACCTTTATATCTGCTTTACTTTGCCTAAGAATTGTATGGATTAAACAAAAGGTTAGGCAGTCTTAAAATATAGATTATCTCCTACGACTTATCAGCTGCAAATCTATTTTGTAGCTGTTTTTCTGTCATTTAGATACCAACTCAACCCTAAACCTGCATTTAAACTTTAAAAATAACATTAAAATGCAATACAAAGATGACATTTCTTTCAATTTTTTTGATTTGAATTTTAATATGTACACAAAAAAAACTAACTTTGCAACTCTAAAAAACAGCTTATTCAAAAAATAATTTTTAAATTTAATAATTCAATATGAGTAACACAAAAAGAGTCTACACTTTTGGCAACGGACTTGCCGAAGGTAAAGCAGACATGAAAAATTTGCTTGGTGGAAAAGGAGCAAACCTTGCTGAAATGAATTTAATTGGTGTACCTGTTCCTCCGGGTTTCACCATCACAACTGATACTTGTAATGAGTATTACACACTTGGAAAAGAACAAGTTGTTGAGCTTTTGAAACCTGAAGTAGAAAAAGCAATTGCCGGTTTGGAAGTGTTGATGAAATCTAAATTCGGAGATATTGAAAACCCATTGTTGGTTTCGGTTCGTTCAGGTGCACGCGCTTCCATGCCGGGTATGATGGATACTATTCTGAACCTTGGTTTGAATGATGCAGTGGTAGAAGGAATGACCCG
>CAZTDH010000483.1:0-1504 GCA_964612615.1 uncultured Paludibacter sp.
TTTTCAAAATAAGCAGTATAGGCATTCTCAGTTCTGTTCTTCATACTTCTGATATTTGCCTCATAACATTTTGCAATATGCTTATTACTGGCCTTTTTGTGAATGACTGGAGTTAGAATTCCATATCTTCTCAATAGCTCTTTCTGAATTAGAGGAAAAGGCACTGTAAGATACTCTGAGAGAAATAAAATTGACCGAAATCGGGTAAAATACACTTCAAAATTACCTATTACTGAATTTGTATAATTTTGATCGTAAACCCGATAATGATACCAGGGATATGATGTGTATTTTAGATTTAAACTACTGACTCCATTTTCTGTAAAGTTTAGCCAATAAGGCATATAGTGGCGAAAATAGTTGTAACGCACATTCTTTTCAAACTTGTCGCGTCTAATGAAGAAATGGTCAAACACAATATTAGACCCAAGCAATGTAATTAGTTTATATACAGCTGTTTTGTCCATTTTTTTTGGTGCAGTAACTACTTCGTCGTATTTTCCTGAATCAAAAAACTGATGTAAATCACCATACAATCCATCCACTTTCGGATCAGCAAAATGAATCAGGTTTTTTTCGAGCGTATCGTTGCAGTACAATTTATCATCAGAATGCATCATCAATACAATATCACCCGTAATATAAGGACTTAAGTTATTCAAAGCTACTAACTGACCCATATTTTCTTGCCGAAAGTATTTTATACGTTGGTCATTAAAACTGGTAATGACCAACTCTGTATTATCCTTACTCCCATCGTTCATTATAAGCAATTCCAAATCAGTATGACTCTGACTAAGAACAGATTGGATTGATGATGCTATGTGCATTTCATCATTATATGTGGGCATTATGATAGATACCTTCATGTTGTATAAATAGTAGTTAGTTGTTTATTTTTTTGTATAAAAACCAAACTTTATAAGTATCAGTCGAACGATTCTGATTTCCTTATACAAGTATAGTGGCAAAATAAACTGATCCAGATAACGGAAGAAAGTAACTAAAAAATTAATTTTCTGATTTCTCTGTGTGTAGTCGGCGTAATTTTCATTTATCATAGCAATGAACTCTGTAGCCCGTTTCTCCCATGTATGCTGTTTAAAAGCCCTTTCACGAGCTTTTAAACCTAGTCTTAACCGTTCTGTTTCATTATTAAGATAGTATTCAATTAAATCGATCCACTTTTCTGGTTTGTCGGCAGTTATAACTTCATCTTTGTTAAAATATCGGCTCACCATTTGTTCGCCATTACTAATCTGACAACTTCCAGCCATTGCAAGATCGAACAAACGATTATTAGCATCCATTTCTTTGTCAATTCCGGCAAACTGACGGTTATTATGGATATTCACACACACTTTCGATTCATTGTAAATTATGTTTGTTTCATTACCATGGTTTACAATTCTGTAGGGAAATCCAAATTTATCCCAACCTGATCCGGCCAGAAATACATTCAATTTCTTTGACTTGGCATACTCAATCAATTTTACAATATATT
>CAZTDH010000484.1:0-1497 GCA_964612615.1 uncultured Paludibacter sp.
ACACTCTTTTTTGCATAAACATACTAAAAGCACATGTGCTTTTAATGGTTTTAGCTGGAATTTTTAACGAAGCACATGTGCGTGAAGTGGTTTTAGTGTGTTCCAATTATAAAAGCACATGTGCGTGGATTAGTATTTTTGCGTTCTGACTATAAAAGCACTTATGCCTGGCTTAGTATTTATATGTTCCATACTCTAAAGCACAAGTGCGTAAAATAGTATTAGTTTGTTCAGACTATAAAAGCACACCTGCATGGGGTGGTTTATACTGCTGAATGTGATGAATGCATGAATGCATGTGGTTGAAAAATCAGAATATTTCAGCATCAATTCAGGCAGATAAAAACACAAATTCTCCGAACAATTAGATATACAATTAATAATTTTCGGCTTCATCAAAAAAGTTATCAACAATTTAAAAAACAATTCAAAAAAACCAATTTAGTACGAATTAATTATCTTAAATGCATCTGCGTGATAATCAATAACATAAAATAGTTTTGATTGTTATTACTTGTAGACCTACAGTTATTTTATGTTTTATTATTGTTTTTAAGTTATCATTTATATTTTGTATGTAATAATATTTTGCATATCTTTGTGGCAAATATCAAATAATTGATATTTAAACAAGTTTTTTTAATTTATAAAAAAGATTTCAGAGATGGAAAAAAGAAGTTACACGACCCTTAATCATCGGAAGATGAATAGGACAAGTTGCGCGAGTTTGGTCAACCGCATCGAGGCAAATGCAGATGGTCTCGATTCAAAAGATTGGAAGGACGATGAGCAGTTTATGGCTCTTTGGAATTCAATGTGTGAAACCGCTTCGGAGTATCAGATTCCGATAGGGCAAGTGCGCAAAAAGAAACAGACAACAACGCTTGAGGAAGCTGTTTCAATTCGTCACAGAGCTTATATGGCTTTGCGCAGGGCAAACAATGTATTCGCAGTTTCGGAAGTAGATGCTGAAAAGACTGCTTACACAATGATTGAAAATCAGTTTAAAGCACTGAAAATCAAAGTTCAGAAAAACCGGGAGAATGAAAAAACCAATTTAAATGTATTGATTGACAAACTCCGGTCGAATGAGTTAGCACCCTACGTGGCGTTGTTGAAGTTAGACAGCTTTGTAACCCGCCTGGACTCTGCAAACAATTTGTACAGCAGTACTGAGCAAACCGGCACTATAAAAAAAATACATGCCAAAGAAATTCCTGTAACAGCCGACCGTGATACGTTGATGTACAATTATCAGCTGGTAGTAAACTATGTACAAGCTATGAGTTCGCTTGGCAAAGAACCTTTCAAAAAGTTGTTCGATGCAATTGACGAGGCCCGTCAGTATTTTGCCCGCGATATATCATACCGCGAAACGCTGAAGAAAAACAAAAAAAAGGAATCTGGTACTATCACTGCTCCAAAGGTTGCGTAACGAATAATTGTTGACCTTAATTTAATCAGAAAGCCCCGCATTTGGAGATGCGGGGCTTTTTG
>CAZTDH010000485.1:0-1496 GCA_964612615.1 uncultured Paludibacter sp.
CTTGGAAATGGCATTAATGCCTGATCGGATAAAGTGGGTGAACCAAAAATAGATAAATTCAACTCCTGACCACGTTTTACAATAGAATGGTCAAGTGGTGTAGCGGTTGAACTCAAACGAGTAGAGCGTGCCATCACATCACAGCTTACATGAGCACGAATTTCTTCCAGAATTTCATCGTTGGAATACATTTCATTGCTGCGCACATCCACTACAAAACTACATTTGTCCGGTACAACATTGTGTTGAGTTCCAGCATTGATTTGTGTTACAGACATTTTTACCGGTCCTAGCAAGTCTGTTTTCTTCGGAAATTCAAAAGTACGAAACCATTCAATATCCTGCATGGCTTTGTAAATGGCATTTTCTCCTTCATTGCGCGCTGCATGGCCAGCTATTCCGGTTGAAGTGCAATCCAGTACCATCAATCCTTTTTCGGCTACAGCCATATTCATTTGGGTAGGTTCTCCCACAATAGCAAAATCAATTTTGGGTAATTCCTGCAACAAACTTTCAATGCCATTTTTACCGGATATTTCTTCTTCTGCGCTGGCTGCAAAAATCAGATTATAAGCTTGTTGACGCTGAGTTAGGTAAAAGAAAGCATACAACAAACTTACTACACTTGCTCCTGCATCGTTACTTCCAAGTCCGAGTAATTTCCCGTTTTCTAATAACGGAATAAATGGATCGTGAATCCAACCTGTAACGGGTTTCACTGTATCAATATGCGAATTCAATAAAATGGTCGAACGGGAAGGATCAAATCCCGGACTCAACATCCAGATATTGTTGTCTTTTCGTGAAACGACATAGCCTTTTAGTTCTATGTAACGTTCTAAAAAATCAGCTACAGCCGTTTCTTCGCGACTAAAGGACGGAATTGCTATAAGTTGTTGAAGCAGAGCAACTGCATCGTTGGTTTCTTCCTGAAGCATAAATTTACCTGATAAGTTTATTTTTCAGCATCCACGTTTTCAATAATTCAGGCCAGTTGTCAGCAGGAATACCTTTCTTGCGCATTCCAAATCCGTGACCACCTACGGCAAAAGTATCCAATTGAGCTTCAATTTTCTTTTCTTTCAGTGCCTGATAAAACTGAATACTGTTTTTTACCGGAACAGTTTTATCATCGGTAGCATGAACGATATAGGTTGGTGGTGTTTTTTTAGTTACCTGAAGTTCATTCGAATAGAGTTTCACCAAGTCATCAGATGGTTTTTTGCCTAAAAGATTATTCCTTGAACCTTTATGAGTTAATGTACTATCCATAGTTACCACCGGATATCCCAAAATCATAAAGGCCGGACGTTCTTCGTTGGTTTTAAAGTGAGTTCCGACAGTAGAAGCTAAGTGACCACCTGCCGAAAATCCCATGATGCCGATTTTCTTCTTGTCGATATTCCATTCTTTGGCACGTTTATGAATAATTGCCAATGCTGTTTGTGCATCGGTAAGAGGTACCAAAGTATGACCGTTTGGCATGCGGTAATATA
>CAZTDH010000486.1:0-1492 GCA_964612615.1 uncultured Paludibacter sp.
GATGAACACGTCCCACAGCAATACGACCAACATACGACGAATAATCGAGTGAGGTTATCAGCATTTGTGGTGTTCCTTCCAAATATTGTGGTTCAGGAATGTGTTCAATAATTGCGTCGAGTAATGGTATGATGCTGTCAGTCTGGTCTTTCCAGTCTTCCGACATCCAGTTTTGTTTGGCTGAGCCGTAAACAGTGTGGAAATTAAGCTGATCTTCTGTTGCATCGAGGTTGTACATCAGGTCGAAAACCATTTCGTGTACTTCGTCAGGACGACAGTTTGGCTTATCCACTTTATTGATAACCACAATCGGTTTCAAACCGATTTGCAAAGCTTTCTGAAGCACAAAACGGGTTTGAGGCATCGGTCCTTCAAAGGCATCAACCAACAATAACACGCCGTCGGCCATGTTCAACACACGTTCCACTTCGCCACCAAAGTCGGCGTGACCCGGTGTGTCAATTATATTAATTTTATATCCAAGGTAATCGATGGATACGTTTTTGGCTAATATGGTTATACCCCGTTCGCGTTCAAGGTCGTTATTATCCATAATCAACTCTCCCGCGTTCTCGTTATCGCGAAACAAGTGTCCGGCGAGTAACATCTTGTCAACCAGCGTAGTTTTACCGTGGTCAACGTGGGCAATAATAGCAATATTTCTAATTTTCTGCATGTAACACAATCTTTTTTTTGAGGGTGCAAAGGTAACTAAAATTATTCAAATACTGTTTTGTTTTCAAAAACATCTGATTATTAGGACATAAACTACAGAATTAGATATTTTATTTTCAGTATTTAGTCGAAATTTGTTTGAAAAAAGAGCTAATCTTTTGTCAGATAGAAAAAAAGCTGTACTTTTGCAGTCCGTTTTTAGCGTAATCTCTGACAGCAAGAGTGAGAACTGTGAATATTACGTTGAAAATCAAACAATTCAAACAAGTATCAAAATGGACTTTATTAAAGTTGCAGAACAAGCATTTTTGGTTGAAACATCGCACCCCGAATTCAAAGCAGGTGACACTGTAACCGTTGCTTACCGTATTATTGAAGGTAGCAAGGAACGTATTCAGGAATATCGCGGTGATGTTATCAAAATCGTTGGTCATGAAAACAAAAAACGTTTTACTGTTCGTAAAATTTCAGGAAACGTAGGTGTGGAACGTATTTTCCCACTTGATTCACCATTTATCGAAAGCATTACCGTAAACAAACGTGGTAAAGTTCGTCGCGCTAAATTGTATTATTTACGTGCACTTACCGGTAAAAAAGCCCGTATCAAAGAAAGACGCGTATAAAAACGTTGTTCTTCAAAAAATAAGAAAAGAGAAATTGTTCAAACCGGTTTCTCTTTTTTTGTGCCCTGAAGTTATGAAAAGCGCAGTTCTATTTCGTGTTAGAATCAGAATAGACGTAAATAATTTTGTTATGTCGAAGAACTTTCCGTAATTTGTAAAACCAAAAATCAATCTTAAGCTTTGCTTATAACGAA
>CAZTDH010000487.1:0-1487 GCA_964612615.1 uncultured Paludibacter sp.
AAGTCGAAATACTTTATGATTGGTAAAATTGATGAAAATCAGTTTCATGATTATGCTCGTAGATGTGGAAAATCGCCTGATATGCTGCGTAAATGGATGGCCGCTAATTTATAATGTGCCAATTTAATTAGCACATTGGCACATTGATTTATTTTTTCTTACCTTTGCACATTGAATTATTAATTGTTCATTATTAATTGATTTGATGCGCATAGATATCATTTCTGCCGTTCCTGAATTGCTGGAAAGTCCCCTCAATTATTCGATTGTAAAACGAGCCAAAGAAAAAGGTTTGGTAGAGATTTATGTGCATAATTTGCGTGATTATACTACCGATAAACATCGTAGGGTTGACGATTATGCATTTGGATTTAGTGCCGGAATGGTGATGCAGATTGAACCAATTGATCGCATTATTACAAAACTGAAAACTGAGCGTGATTATGATGAGGTGATTTATACATCGCCCGATGGAGAGAAATTCGATCAAAAAATGGCCAATCGACTTTCGATGTCAGGCAACCTGATTATTCTCTGTGGACATTACAAAGGCATTGACCACCGTATTCGTGAACATCTCATTACCAAAGAAATAACTGTTGGTGATTATGTGTTGACAGGAGGAGAACTTCCGGCTGCTATTATGACTGATGCCATTGTGAGGCTTATACCGGGAGCGATAGGCGACGAACAATCTGCCCTTTCCGATTCGTTTCAGGATAATTTGCTTGCACCGCCAGTTTATACTCGTCCGGCTGAATACAAAGGTTGGGAAGTACCTGATATACTGCTTTCTGGTCATCAGGCTAAAGTTGACGAGTGGAATCACCAACAATCGGTTGAACGTACAAAACGCCTACGACCAGATTTATTAGATTAGAATTTACACCTCAAATTCATATAGTATGACAACTGATTCTTACGTCTATTTTTATCTCATTTTTATCAATTTTCTTAGTGGAATTGTATTCTCGTACGATAAATATGCAGCAGTAACGAAGCGAAAAAGAATCAGAGAATCGGTATTGCATCTGTTTGAAGGATTGGGTGGTGCTTTTGCTAATCTGTTGTTTATGTATGTATTGCGTCATAAAACGAACAAGTCACTCTACTATATGTGGACCTGGATTTTTATGACCTTGTGGGTGTTTGTAATTCTACTTACTATTTTGTATTGACATTACTGTTTTAAAAGTTAAGATTTAAATATTTATTTTGCATGACAAAAATTAAAGTAGGCATAATTGGTGGTGCAGGCTATACCGCCGGCGAATTGTTACGCATTTTGATAAACCACCTGAATGTGGACATTGTGTTCGTGAACAGCAGCAGCAATGCCGGAAATCCGGTGGCAGATGTGCATAGCGGATTAATTGGGGAAACGGATTTGAGTTTTACGTCTGAATTGCCTTTGAATGAAGTGGATGCGCTTTTTCTTTGCTCGGCACATGGCGACAGCAAAAAGTTTTTGGACTCAAATGAAGTTC
>CAZTDH010000488.1:0-1478 GCA_964612615.1 uncultured Paludibacter sp.
GTTCCCAAAAACTTATAGGTTTGTTGTTTTGCCGGAGTTGTACCAAGCCAGTAACCAACTTTTAGGTCGGTAATAAAACCACCGGCCATCGATAAAGCTGTACACACAATTCCACCGATAATCAATGCACTTACCATTCCCTGCCAGCCTTTCAGTCCAACTGAAACCAGAATTACCGAAGAAAGTATCAGAGTCATTAACGTCATTCCCGAAACCGGATTTGAACCCACAATGGCAATGGCATTGGCAGCAACGGTGGTAAACAAAAATGAAATGATAAGAATGGTAATTAAGGCTACTACAGCTTGTACTAATGTTATTTTAACCCCAATTAGCAAGAAAACAAAAACTGCAACTAACGTAAGGAAAATCAACAGCATTACAAACGACATTTTGAGGTCTTTTTGTGTCCGTTCCACCTTTTCTTCCGAATGAGCTTTGCCTCCAATACCTAATGCTAATTTGAAAGCACTGCCAATAACGCCCGAAGACTTGATAATTCCGATTATTCCGGCCATAGCGATAGCTCCGATGCCAATTGGACGAACATACAGTTTGAAAAGTTGTTCGGCTGACATAGCTGCAAAGGGGTTTACTCCTCCGCTTAAATGAGCTGAAAGTGCGCCAATTTCATTCACCAAAGGAATAAGCACCAGCCACGATAACAATGATCCAACCGTAATGATTAAAGCATAACGAAGCCCCACCAGATAGCCAAAACTAAAGATCAGAGCACTTACATTGAATTTAAGCACCATTTTTACTTTATCAGCCATCATTTGTCCTACAGGTAGAATGCGTGTTGTTATTTCTTCGCTCCAAAGCCTGAAAGCTGAAAAACAGAAATCGAATAGTCCACCAATAATTCCGCTTACAATTAAAAGTTTTGCCTGACTTCCGCCTTTTTCACCGGTCATCAATATTTCGGTGGTTGCAGTAGCTTCTGGGAAAGGTAGTTTTCCGTGCATGTCTTTTACAAAGTATTTTCGAAAAGGAATTAAGAACAAAATGCCAAGGAATCCACCCAATAATGAGGAAAAAAATATTTGCCAGAAATCAACCTGAATTTCAGGATATTTGGCCTGAAGAATGTAAAGTCCGGGGATGGTGAAAACTGCTCCGGCAACAATTACTCCGGAAGAGGCTCCAATAGACTGTATAATTACGTTTTGTCCCAACGAGCCTTTCTTACGCATTGCTGCCGATGCACCTACAGCAATGATAGAGATGGGTATTGCGGCTTCGAATACCTGTCCGATTTTCAAGCCTGAATAAGCTGCTGCTGCTGAGAAAATAACAGCCATCAGTAACCCCATTCCAAGTGACCATCCTGTAACTTCGGGAAATTTCCCTCCGGCAGGCATAACGGGTTTGTATTCTTCGCCTTCTTTTAATTCGCGATAAGCATTTTCCGGTAAGCCGGTTATTTTTTCTTCTTCCATGTAGTAATTGGTTGACTTGTTGATTAGTGATTAGTG
>CAZTDH010000489.1:0-1477 GCA_964612615.1 uncultured Paludibacter sp.
GATTCAAAATCACCTTTTCCACCACAGTTGAAAGGTCAGGATGGAGCTTTGGAACTTACCATCAGAGCTATTGAGGAAGGCATAAGTCCTAAAGAAATTCTTGAAAATGCTTTAATTCCGGCAATGGACAAAGTAGGAAAGAAGTTCTCTGAAAATAAGATTTTTGTTCCTCAAATGCTAATGTCTGCCAGAGCAATGGGAGCAGCCATGCTACAACTAAAACCATTTTTTGCTTCCGGTGAAATTCAAACGAAAGGCACATTTATTATTGGAACCGTAAAAGGAGACTTGCATGATATTGGTAAAAATCTGGTGGCTATGATGGTAGAAGGTTCAGGTTGGTCAGTAATCGATTTAGGGGTAGATGTTCCATCTGTACGCTATATTGAAGCTTTGAAAGCAAATCCGAACGCTGTAATAGCTCTTTCAGCACTTCTGACAACTACTATGGTAAACATGCAAGAGATTGTAACTGACATCAGAAAAGAACTTCCTGATGCAAAAATATTTATTGGTGGCGCTCCGGTGAATAACGAATTCTGTAAAAAAATTGGAGCTGATTTCTATGCACCCGATCCTCAAGGTGTAGTAGAACACTTAAACCAAATTGCTTCGTAAGCTAAATCCCTATAATTGTATTCAAAATATCCTTATCAGGGCCTTGATTTCAAGGCTACAGGATGTTTTATGCCCGAAATGAAGCTGGTTTATAAAGTGTAATATATTAAATATCAACATACTAGTAAATAAATTAAGAATGATAAACATGAAAAGTTGGGTTGACCAACAAATAAGAAATAAAACCAGAATTGCCATTCCAATTATGACCCATCCTGGTATTGAAATGATTGGAAAAAAGATAAAAGATGCTGTTCAGAATGGTGAGATTCATGCACAAGCCATAAAAAAACTGACTGAAGTATATCCAACAGTTGCCTCTACTGTTATTATGGACTTGACTTTAGAGCCGGAGGCTTTTGGCTGTACTATTGAGTTTCAGGAAAACGAAATGCCACATATCTTAGGTCGATTGCTTAGCAGTGCCGAAGATATAGAAAACCTGAAAGTTCCTGATTTAAATGCGGGACGTGTACAGGAATACCTGACAGCTAATCGGTTGACTGTTCAAAGTTCAAAGGATAAACCTGTATTTTCCGGGGTTATTGGCCCTTTTTCGTTGGCCGGTAGGCTATTTGATCTGTCTGAAATAATGGTGGCATGTTATACAGAACCCGATGCAATAATGATGTTGCTGGATAAATGCACTGAATTTATAATCAATTATTGTAGTGAATTAAAGAACATAGGTTGTTCAGGAGTAGTTGTTGCAGAACCGGCAGCCGGACTATTGGCAAATGATGATTGTAAAATATTTTCATCAGAATATGTAAAAAGATTGGTGGATGAATTGCAAGACGATAATTTTCTGGTGATTCTTCATAATTGCGGAAATACAGGTCATTGTACCGAAGCAATG
>CAZTDH010000490.1:0-1476 GCA_964612615.1 uncultured Paludibacter sp.
GGTTTAGAAATCAGTTCGGGCTACAATCCATTGATATTCTTTCGTCCATCATACTTTACGGATAATACTTTTAGTGTTCCTCTAAATATGAGTTATTTCGGTGAGAAACGAATTGCACCGTCATGGACGTTAACTACACGAATAGGGTTGACTCATAGTTTTGTAAATCAGGCACAATATTTCTACACAAAAGATTCGATTAATATTCGTGATTCTATTCGCTATTACGATTCACAACATATTGGTGGTTATCAGTTTGCATACAGATTAGCCCTTAATCTGGGTATTGAGCCACGTTGGTATGTTGGTTTTAGAAATCGTTACATAAAAGCTAAAGCAAAACTTAATTCAGGTTTTTATTTATCATTACCCATTACTTATAACGCTATACTCGTAAACACTTATAAATCCCCGGAACATTTGACTTATAATTCTATTTTACATGACTATGGTAATATGAATATTTCACTTATGTTAGGTTATCGGCAAGCCATTTCCAAAAACTGGTTTCTGGAAGGTAGTTTAAATACTATTGGCGATTATATTACTTTTACCGAAGTAAATAACCGATTTTTTATTTATTCCGGCTTTATTATCAATCCTCTATTAAATTTAAAAGCTGCTTATACCTTTAAATAATAACCCACTATGATTAAAAATCTGTTTTTCAGTTTCGTGTTTGTAACTTCTGTATTGAGTATTTCGGCTCAAAAGGAAGTGTATTTTAACTCAACACCCAAGGATTCGATTAAAGTTGAATCGATGCATGGATTTGAGCTTAATTGGACAATTGATCCAATTTCAATACTTCAAAGTTCAAATGGTTTTAATTCATTTGCGCTACCAATATATGTTGGATATTTTAATGAAAAACGGATAGCATCAAATTGGACTTTAAAATCAACTATTGGTTTTTATAATGTTTTTAGCAAATCTCCTGTATATCAAAAAGATTCTTTAACAGGTTATTACTATTATTCAAGTTTAAATAATGAATATAGAAACATATATTCACTAAGAGTACAAATTGGAATTGATCCTCGATGGTATTGGGAATTTAAGCAACGATACCAAAATGGAACTGCGAATCTTAATACGGGTTGGTTCTTATCATTCCCTTTTGCTTTGCGAACAACCTTACTTCAAACTCCTGATCCCATATACAATTCTGGTTGGATTCCTAATTATTTTAATGTCAATGCTTCATTAACTCCAACTATTGGGTATCGTCAAGCAATTTTCAAACAGTTATTTTTAGAAGGTAGTTTTGGAATCGGTTTGAATACAAACATTTATAAATATTACAACAACCAAATATCCTTATCAACAATACAAATATATCCACAATTCAATTTGAAAGCCGCTTACACGTTTAAATAATCAATTTTATGAAAAAACTCGCAGTTTACTTTTTGTTCCTGACTTTGTTGGCATCCTGTGCCAATTCCGTGTTGGAAATTGCACCCTGGAATAACA
>CAZTDH010000491.1:0-1458 GCA_964612615.1 uncultured Paludibacter sp.
AAATCGTTATTATAATTCCTGAAATTAGTTATCTTTGCAGACTAATGATTTATTATATCTGCACTTTTTAATGAAAAAACTGGTTTTTGCCACCAATAACGCTCACAAACTATCTGAAGTTAAAGCAATTCTGGAACCGGAATTTCAGATAATTAGTCTGACTGACCTGAATTGCAATGATGATATACCTGAAACAGCTACTACCTTAGAAGGTAATGCATTAATCAAGGCAAAATATATTTCTGATAAATTTGGTTTAGATTGTTTTGCTGATGACACCGGCCTGGAAGTAGAAGAACTGAATGGTGAACCGGGAGTGTATTCGGCTCGGTATGCGGGTGAGAACCACGACGCAAATAAAAACATGATAAAAGTGTTGGATTTATTGGGCAATACCGAAAACAGAAAAGCCTGTTTCAGAACAGTAATAACATTGATTCAGAACGGTGAAACAACTTCATTTGAAGGAAAAATTGATGGTACAATTAGTTTAAAACCTTCGGGAAACAGTGGTTTTGGCTACGACCCTATTTTTGTACCTGAAGGTTATAACTTAAGTTTTGCAGAATTAAGCAGCGAGGAAAAGAATTTAATTAGTCACAGAGCCTTAGCTGTAAAAAAACTTACTGAACATCTTAAGCAGCAAAATTTATAACCACAGATTTTAGTACTTCTGTTTTTGTTGACTGTAAATTATATAAAAATCAACGAAATAATGAAATAAAATGTTGATTTTTGAGTTTATTTATCTGATTTAATATCTGCATCTAACAGTATTTTTTAATAGCACATTCCGATATATGAAAAAAAACATATTCTTTACCGGCTTATTCATCAGCCTTTTTTCAGTTTCCTCAATAGCACAGGTGGCTATGGGCAAATGGAGAACACACTTTGCATACAACAACGTTTCGCAAATAGCTCAGTCTGACAACAAAATTTTTGCGGTAAGTGAAGGCGCACTTTATTCTATTGACAAGCAAGATGGTGGAATGGAGTTTTATAGTAAAATCAATGGATTAAATGGTTCAACTATATCCAGAATTGAATATGATGCTGCAGAAAAAGCCCTTCTGATTATTTATTCGACCGGGAATATTGATATTATGACCTCAGGTGGAATAATTAATCTCCCTGATTTATACAACAAACAAATGAGTGCGGCTAAAGATATAAATCACATTCTATATTATCAGGACAAAGCCTATTTATCCTGTAATTTTGGCGTATTGGTATTGAATATGAAGAAAAAAGAAGTTGCAGACACATATTATATCGGTCCTAATGCTTCGGAGGTAAAAGTGTTGAATACCGCAGTTCATAATGGAATTATTTATGCTCTTACAGCTTCTACTGTTTTTCAGGCTTCAGTTACCGAAAGTCATCTGGTAAATTACGAGTTCTGGACATCAACGAATGGCTTACCCGGAAGTGGTGATTTTCAGAAAGTATGTTCAT
>CAZTDH010000492.1:0-1448 GCA_964612615.1 uncultured Paludibacter sp.
TACCTGAAATATTATTGATACATATTAAATCTGTTCCATAACCACCTGCCCAAATGTTATTGTAAGAGTCTTCACAAAGTGCTAATATCACATTGGATTCATTATTATTGCCATTTAAAAAGTGTTTCCAACTTCTACTGTTAGGAGTATATTTACTTAATCCGGATTGTGTACCGAACCAAATATTACCTAAATTATCTTCCAACATGCTATTGACGTAATTATTGCAAAGCGAATTGGGATTGCCTGAATGGTTTTTATATACTACATGTTCCCTTTCAGCGAAATTACAATACCAGATACCATCAGTTATTGTAGAAATATATACTGTAGATTCATAGCAAATTATATATAAAATGCTGTTTGATTCAATTTTACTATCACTTAAACTCTCTTTTGAATAATGTCCATTCAATGCTCCTGTTGAAGAATCGAAAGTAAAAATACCTTTACCGTCGGTGCCAACCCAAATGTCATTATTTGGAGCTTTACACAATGTTCTTACCGGAGCATTGGTTGTAAGTAACTGTTTGCATTGATTTTGCAAACTATTGAAAAGAAAAACTCCATCCGACATTGTTCCGACCCATAAAGTCTTATTTTTAGAGTTAAAATATAAAGATCGAACCAGTTTGTAGAAGTTTGCAATATAAGGTTTGGCATTTGATTTGTCTAAATTTTCAGGTTTGCTTATATCCATGCTATACACACCTTTATCGGTGCCAATTACTAACTCTGAATTTTGTATTTCAACAAAACACATAACCTGATAATTATTCATAGCCTTAACTTTAACCCAGTAAGAGCCGTCACTACTATAAAAAAGGCCGGTGAATGTGCCAACCCAGCAATGATTATTTTTATCGAAATAAATGGTTGTTATTCTACTCTTATTAAACATGTCAATTTCAACCTTTGTGACACAATCTGAATCCTCGTTGTAACTGTATAATGAATTTTCAGAAAAAGCAAAGATTTTTCCTTTTCGGTCGGCAACTACTCCAGCTATTTTAGAGTAATCATTGTATTGATAAAAATTGTAATGATAGAAATTCTCCCCATCATATTTATCAATCCCAACCATATTAGCTATCCAAACAAAACCTTTATTGTCTTTTGCAGTGCTATAGGCTCTTCTGCTACTCAAGCCCTGATTTTCAGTGATATTGCGAAACTGATAGGCAAGTGCTGAACAAGGAATAATAGTCAAAAGTAAAATGACTAATACAACAGATTTAAAAATATTCTGATTTTTCATGAAATTGACTTTAGTTATAAAAAAAAGTAAATAGCTTTGCGTATTAAATAATGAAATTCAAGGTTCAAACTAAATAATGTTTATATCCAGCGAATCATTTAAGTAATCCACCTCACAAAGATATATTTTTTTGATAAAACTGTTTTCCAGAAATGAAATATATTTGACATAAAACCAGAATTCAAAGATT
>CAZTDH010000493.1:0-1445 GCA_964612615.1 uncultured Paludibacter sp.
TAGATGGATAAATAGAGTCTGCAAAAATGTACTGATGATAACCCTGACCTAAATTATCGCCTACAATATTATAATAACATTCATTTCCACCTCCAAAAGGCGAAATGATAAGCGGCTCTTTCAACATTACTTTTTTAAGAGTCCAACCGCCTGGTAATACTACTGCAGTATCTGCTTTTCCAGTTTCGGTTGCGTGCATTACATAATAATTCCCTTTATTGTCGGTGAGCTGAAAAATACTATCAGTAAACATTACAGTTTGACATTTTTGGATGGTCTTTATTACTAAATGTCCTTTTTCGGGCTTTAGTATGTCGGTTT
This sequence comes from uncultured Paludibacter sp., assembly GCA_964612615.1. GTDB lineage: Bacteria > Bacteroidota > Bacteroidia > Bacteroidales > Paludibacteraceae > Paludibacter. The sequence goes on from CAZTDH010000493.1 coordinate 322, forward strand.
TACCACCTACATAATCTACACAAATTGGTTTTGCTATTTCCACCCAGGTATAATTTTTATATTCACGCTGTTTTATACAGTCATTGTCTTTGCAATTTACATCCGTGTTTGGCGAACGATAAAATGCCGTTTGTTGAAAAAGCAAATGACGGTCTATGTTTTTTCTATAAGGAAATGAGGGTTTGAATTCGTCCCATTTGTTTAATGGAATTGGATTTGTACCGCCACTAAATACAACTATCATTTCTTTTTGATTAATCAATTCTTTGGCAAAACCTATCTTCTTCCAATTTAATGTAGCCGGTAGTTTTGATTTTTCTGTTGAAAAATGCAATCCTACTTCTTTTGCAGTTTTAAGTCCACAAGCATGAAATATAAATGCTGTTAAAGCCAACAATATGTATATGTTTCGTTTCATATTCTTAGTCGATGTTTGCAGTGTCGCAGTTGTGCAGGTATACGACTTGTACCATTTATTATCTATCTCACCCTCATTTACAAACGAGGGGGAAGTGCGTTGTATATTATTCTAATTCTATTTTCAGGAAAGGAAATGAGTTACTAAGTACATAATTGCGGCTATAGGGGCGATAATGGCCAATATCATTGCTCCGGGTAAAATCAAATTCACTATTGCTTTTCCGATGGAGAATTGTTGAACCTCAGAAATTCCAACTACAATAATAAACAAGGTCCATAAGCCGAACATAAATTCGAGAAAGTAGGTTATAAAGCACAATACAGCCACCAATGTACCTTCGGAATACAAATCAACATTGTTTTGAAATTCCTTATTGCCAATCAACAGGATACGTGTAAGTATCAATGGAAGTATTATCAGCGACGGAATTAGCGAGTACGAAATCATTCGGAACAAAGCCTCCGTATTGCCTTTTCCTTTCATCCATTTACCTGTCCAACTCATTAATGCAGCATAAATGTAGTACGACAACCAACCAAACACAGCACCAACTATTACAGATATAATCAACACGGCAAACAACGACATGCTGTCGCCCATGTGTTTGTCCGATGCACGGTTTAAAGCACTTGTAATACCTCCAAAAATAACCAGCAGGGTCGTAAGTGAGTCGTAACGATGGTCGTTTATGAATTTAAACACC
>CAZTDH010000494.1:0-1441 GCA_964612615.1 uncultured Paludibacter sp.
GCAAAAAATAAAAAATGCGGAGAATAAATGACACTTTTACCGCACTTTATGCGGAATATATTTTGTCGTGCGGTGAATAAATTGTATTTTTACCGCAAATTTAGCGGAGAAAAGAAAAATATGTACTTATACAACAATCAAAACTGGCCAGTTTTTGAATGGAACAGCGAGAAACTGCTACCATTGCTTGCTTATGTGAGAAATCAACAAGGAAAACTCATAGGAAAAATGGGTGCTTTGGGGTTTGAACTTCAAAATGAAGCAAATCTAGAAATATTGACGATTGAAATTCTAAAATCGACAGAAATTGAAGGCGAATTTCTCGACAGAGAACAAGTAAGGTCGTCGATTGCAAGACGTTTAGGATTAGACATTTCAGGACTTGTTTATTCAGAACGAAATGTGGACGGAATAGTTGATTTGATGCTTGATGCAACAAAGAAATACGACAAAGAACTGACTAAAGAACGACTTTTCAGCTGGCATGCTTCACTTTTTCCTGCAGGACAAAGCGGAATGTACAAAATAATCACAGGAAACTGGCGTGACGATTCGACCGGACCAATGCAGGTTGTTTCAGGAGCTTTAGGAAAAGAAAAAGTACATTATCAGGCTCCAGCGGCAAATCAAATAGAAAATGAAATGCGAATTTTCTTCGATTGGTTTAATCTGGAACAGAATGTTGACCCTGTTATAAAAGCTGCAATTGCACACTTGTGGTTTGTAACGCTACACCCATTTGAAGATGGAAATGGAAGAATTTCAAGAGCATTAAGTGATATGTTGTTAGCGCGTTCAGACGAACAATCATATCGGTTTTACAGTATGTCTACACAAATACGAAAAGAACGGAATTTATATTATGACATTTTGGAGAAAACACAAAAAGGGAGTTTAGACATAACAAACTGGCTTGAATGGTTTTTGAATAGTTTATTACACTCGATTGAGAGTTCGGAAAAATTACTTGAAAAGGTTATTTATAAACACGAATTTTGGCTTCAGAACTCAAAAGTGTCGATAAATGACAGACAGCGTAAAATACTAAATATGCTAATGGACGACTTTGAAGGGGTTTTGAACACGACAAAATGGGCTAAAATCGGTAAATGTTCACAAGACACAGCGTTGCGTGACATTCAGGATTTAATAGAAAAAGGAATTTTAGCAAAATCGGATCAAGGCGGAAGAAGTACAAATTATGAATTGAAAACCAACTAATTGCCCCAAGCCCCAGCCCCTAACACACGCTTTGTTCATTGGCTGGCTGATCCCGATTATTATCGGGACAGGCAGTGCATTTAGCAGGTTTTGCTCCCGCATTAGCTTCGCTGATCTTCGATTCACTTTGTCGTTCCACGACAGCGAATGCTCCCGCAAACCGCCAATGCCCATAGCCTCGGTCGTTATGTGTAAGCATAAAAAAAGACAGACATCAACT
>CAZTDH010000495.1:0-1439 GCA_964612615.1 uncultured Paludibacter sp.
CTGCATCAATTTTTAAAGGAAGAAAAAAAAGTTTACCTGTTTTGGGTTGAATAATCGAAATTACTTTTGAGCTTACATACCCTATAGGACTTTGATACACAGTTCCATCCCATTTTCGGACTTCCTGAGGAGTATTGTTTACATTTTCCCAGTTTGCCAAAACACGTATTAGTTTAAGTCGGGCAGGGACATCCACAATACTTTTAAAAGATGGCATTTCGCCTGTTCCACCAAATCGTCCGTACCAATTGAACCATGCTTTGTTTATGGCAGCTTTTGCAGCATGAACGCGATTAATAGAGTCGGTAAAGAGTGCCGGTGGAGTGCTACACATGTGTTCTTTATCAATCAGCCCACTGGCAAAGATTCGTTCATCATCTACAAACTGGGTTCCTTTGTTTTCTTGCGAAATGATATCTGGCATAATTTCTTTGGCATCAGCACGTTTTCTGATTTTATTTATCCAATGATCATAAGGAGAATAGGGCTCCATAATCGTTTTCATATCCGGATATTTTTCACGTGTTTTCTTAAAGAGCAATTTGTAGAATTCGGCTGTTCCATCGCTGTGTGTGGCATAATCGTGAACTGTATTACCGTAACGAATGCTATAATCACCCCCTGTAAAATAGGATAATCCAACAGGCAATCCTTTTTTTACATTCACCTCTCCATTCCAGAAATCACCTTGCAAATCAGGCACATCCCAAGCAAAACCACCAAAATGAAACCGTGAATTTTTTGCTGTTATCGTAGCTATTTTTTTCAATATACTGTCAACAGTTTGCACAACTACTCTTTTTTGCTGAAAATCAAGTTGAGTTGAGAAACCATTAGGTACAAACCACCCCGTGGCAATATTATAGGGAAATTTGCTTGTAGTATCTTTCAAGGCAGAATTATTTAAAAAATACGAAATCTCCTTTTGAGTATATTCTTTGTTAATGTAAACATAACGAGGATACACCATAAATTCGGGCGATTCGAGATAAAAATACAAATCGTTGGAGAGCGAATCATTTTCCATTCCATGTTGGTAAAACACATAGTCATAACCCATTTTTCGGGCATAGACAAGGTTTTGATGTGCATTTTTATCCCAACAAATGCCATAGAAATTGCGGTATTCGGGGGAGTGAATTACTTCCTTCACCATCTGTGATTTAGCAGTCGCCAAAAATGATATCATAAAAATACCAATAAAAACTGTCGTAAATTTTAAAAATACTGTTTTTCTCATTTTATATTTTATTTTAATTTATTAATGATTTATGGAATCATGGAATAAAAAATTCCCAAACATCTTTTGCTATAAATGGTTTTGGCACAAAGTCAAATCTATGCTCGTTTTCTTCAAATTGGGTATAAATTGATTTGTGAGGTACAATGCCAAATTCCGAGTAAATTCGAGGCGATTTTTCTATTAATTCTGAAGATTC
>CAZTDH010000496.1:0-1438 GCA_964612615.1 uncultured Paludibacter sp.
GTTGCACCACATTTTTCGAATGTATTACGCATCAAGTGAATACGACCGGTTGAAATACGAACGGCATCGTCAATACTACCATAAATCCAGCTGTCTTCCATAATGAAATCACCTGTTGAATTTTGAAATTTAATACCGAAAGACCCATCACCGGCTTTGTTACCTGTAGGAAAGAATGTAGCACCAAATTTAGCACCCATATATTCAACACGAGTCCATTTCAAGTCCAACAAAGTACATGAAGGCTCACAATTAAGTCCTGTCCAATATCCTACATAAGCAGAATCAGATGCAGCAGGAGCACCAATTGCATCAGTTTTAGTAAAAGTTTTGTCTGGTCCAATGTAGTTTGGTGAAGCTTTTGTTCCCAACGAAATAAATACCCCTTTTACCAAAATAGTTTTTCCTCTTCCCATTTTAATTGAAACACCCGGTTGAAGTAGCAACGTGTCACCTGCATTTACAGTTAAGTCTCTTTTAATAGTATAGGTTTTTCCACTTATCATGGTGCCTTTTACTGTTCCGCCTGATAAAGTATCACTTATAGCCGATCCAACAACTACAGGAGGAGTTGAAACGATGTTCTCGTCTTTTGTTGTACACGACATTAAAAGACTTCCTGCAATGAGTGCCAAAGCACCGAAAGAAAAGATTTTTGTTTTCATTTTGTTTAGTTTGTTTTTATTTTAAATGTTTAAAGTGTATATCTGAAACCCAGAAGAAAATTCTGACCGTATAGTTCTTTTTGTACAATGATACTGTTTGGACTGTCTTGTTGTGGTAAATTAATTCCAGTTGAAGGATATAAGATTCGTTCTACTGCAGGAGCATTCAACAAGTTACGTGCTTTTCCGAAAATGCTCAAATTAATTTTCTTGCTAAGTTTCTGTTCAAACGAAAAATCAAGCGTAGTACCTGGCATACTCCAGTAATCCAATCCATACCATGGTGATATTTGGGATATATATTGTCCGGTATAGACTAATGACAACTGACAGTCCAGCCCTGTTTTATGATTTTTATATAGTAATGATAAATTAGCTATATGATCGGCCTGACCTTGCATGGGTCGAATAACGGTTACAGTACTATCCGCCGTCAATTGTCCTTGTTTGTTTCGTTCATACATCTTTTTATCAACCTTGACATTCGATTTGGTATAAGTATAATTAGCAGATATACCGAAATTGCCAAAGTATTTAATTACCACAAATTCAAATCCATAATTGGTTGCTGCCGGACTATTTGTTGGTTTTAATTGAAGTGCCGAAGGTCCATTTTCGCGAACTAAGGCATATTCAATTGGGTTTTCTATGTTTTTATAGAATACACCTGCAAGAATTTGTTCAGTTGCTCCGGGAAATAATTCATACCTGAAGTCGAGATTCTGAGCTTTAGAACGTTTCAAATAAGGATTTCCTTTTTCATCGAAAGTTTC
>CAZTDH010000497.1:0-1425 GCA_964612615.1 uncultured Paludibacter sp.
ACTTTCCACCAATTACAGCGAAAAAAGCCGGTTGCAACAGCAATCACATCGCCTATAAATGGGACAAAAGAGAAAAATGCAATCCAGTCGCCATACTTCTGAATCCGTACCGTATAACTTTCCATTTTCTCTTTTTTTACGCCCAAGTACTTCTCAATCCATTCAATTTTTCCTAACAGCCCCACGTAATAGCTTGTCATTCCGCCCAGCCAGTTGCCAAGCGTAGCCACCCAAACGCAAGTCCATGCATCTAAACCGCCGAAAACCATTGCTGAGAAAATGATTTCGGAGCTAAAAGGTACAACAGTTGCAGCCAGAAAAGAGGCGAGAAAAAGGCCAATGTAGCCCAGCTCCATGAATATGTTCATTTACAATGGAATGTATTTGAAGACAACAAAAGCTAAGTTTAAAATACAGAAAACAGTGAACAGAATTCCGTAAAAATTATTCTGACTCAGCGTAAGGGGATGGGAAAGTAGCAATGCATAAATGAAAGCTATTAATGGTAGAAAGCTGATAAACTGGTTCATGAAAATGATAGACAATATAGCCAGTGAAACCAGTAGAAACATCAGAAAATTCAGTTTGTTGCGTGTGTGAATGGCATCGCTTCTCGACATGGAATTCACCCCAATAACACTGATAATAAGTATTATCACCATCACTCCAGCATAAATATATTCAACCAGCGTAAAAGAGATAAAGGTGAAATTAAAATCAAGAATTGTTGAAAATAATTGCTGCAAATTTACAGACGGATTCAATAGGAAAATGACTGCCAAATAGAGAATCCATGGTGCTAAGGTACCCATGACAGATGCCAAAAAGGTACGCAATGATAAACTTTGGAAAATAATGAACCCAAACCAACAAACCGGAATCAGAAATATGAACTGATTGATTAATAAACTGCTGACGCTAATTAACAAACTCCCCAGAAATGCTTGTTCAGAGGCTTTGTTATCACGAAGCATATTGAAAAAGTTGAAAACAGCAAAAATAAATAACGTTAATGTCAACTGAGAAGTTATTGCGCTATGGGTCGGATACCAGCAACTCATTAATAGCAAAAAACAGAATATAGGCAGGAATGTACGGGTACGGATAATGGTAAATTTATTGTTTATCTGTGCAATCAGAAACGAATTCACCAGTGTAATAATCAGGCTCAAAATATTTACCAAAAGCCCATTCCCCAGAAAAAATGAAATTGAATTATCCGTCGAACCACTTTGATGAGCGATGGGTAGATTATAAAATGACCCGATAAAATCAGTCATCCACAAAGCTATGCAAGCTCCCACCAGCAATACTGCCAGTGGGATACTTGGAACTACAAAATTTTTAAGCGAAATCTTCATTAAACTATCAACTGTAAACTATTAACTATTTCAACCCTCTTCTCTTCAACAACGCATCCGGATT
>CAZTDH010000498.1:0-1408 GCA_964612615.1 uncultured Paludibacter sp.
GGTTCTTTATTTCGTTTTGGCTGTGTTGGTTGGCTTCTCACGCATTTATCTGCAGCAGCATTTTGCAATCGATGTCCTGGTTGGATCGTTGGTTGGTGTTTTGGTCACTATGGGCTGTAAATATATGATTGATAAGTTTCCAATAAAATGGATTGATAATTCTTTTTTTAGACTTTTAAATAAATGACAATATGAAGAAATCACTTTTGGCTTTATTGGCCTTGCTTGCAGGTGCCAATGTGTCGTCTCAAAATCATCGGTTAAGCGAACAACTTGGAAATCTGAAATCAGTTTCGGCAGTTAAAGCTGGTTTTAATCTTACAGCCTCTAATGCCATTGTTTCAATAACTTCGTACAATTCAACGACGATTCGTATTCGGGCTACTAGACAGAAACCAAATATTGATGAGTCATTTGCGATTGAGAACCTGACAGCAGGCGGAGAATTAAAAATTCAAACGAATAACGCCTATCAACTTGTGCTTGCAACAGATTCATTACATGTAACTATTCAGAAAAATCCTCTCAGAATAAGTATTAGCAATAAACAAGGCAAAGAACTTTGCAGTGACGATGCCGGATTAGGTGTCAGTTGGTATGGTGATCAGGTAAGCTGTTATAAAAAACTGCATGCTGATGAAAAATTTATTGGTTTGGGAGAAAAGACGGGTGGATTAAACCGTCGCGGACAATATTACCAGCATTGGAATAGCGATGTTCCGGCCTATGCGCTCGATGCCGACCCGATTTATTCTACTGTTCCTTTCTTTGTAGGCATTCATAATGAGGTTTGTTATGGGATTTTCTTTGATAACAGCAACCGTTCGTACTTCAATTTTGGTGGTGGCGCCGATGAGAATGTTTTCCATTTCGGAGCTAATGACGGCGAAATGAATTATTATTTCTTTGGCGGTTCTACCGTTGCTCAGATTATCAAGGACTACACACAACTCACGGGTCGTACGCCAATGCCGGCACTCTGGAGCCTTGGTTTTCAGCAATCGCGCTGGGGGTACGACAGTCCGGAGCAAATTCTGAATATAGCCAAAACTTTCCGTGAAAAGAAATTGCCTGCCGACGTAATGGTGTGTGATATCAATTATATGGATCACTACAAAATCTTTACCTGGAGCGACAAATTTCAGGATGTAAAGGGTTTTATGAACAACCTGAAAGGAATCGGCTTTGACGTGGTGACGATTGTTGACCCCGGAATTAAAATTGAGAAAGGCTATAAATCCTACGAAGAAGGCGTTAAGAATAACTATTTTGCCAACTATCCCAACGGCGATTTGTATGTTGGGAGTGTGTGGCCAGGTCGTTGTCATTTTCCGGATTTTACCAGAACTGAGGTGCGTACCTGGTGGGGCAACAGTTTTAAAACATCGCATGTGGATAACGGAATTCG
>CAZTDH010000499.1:0-1402 GCA_964612615.1 uncultured Paludibacter sp.
GTCGTCTGAAGTTATAATTTGTGCTGGCATATATTTTTAATTAGGAGTTAAAAGTTGATAGTAAAAAATTGATTAGCTTGTAGAGTATTTGATTCAAAAATTCTATAAAAAGCATCAACGCTCGCAACCGACCGACCTCGTCCGGTAAGCCGAAAAACCAATGAGTAAAGCGCAAAAATACCCGCTGTTTGACGATCCGCCCTTTGGCGGAGAGGAGTTTGGGGATTTTAGCTTTACGAATGCCAGTTTTTCGAGTGAAGCGGGCGCAGTCTTGACTTTTTTTTGGTAACTTTTTGGTGTCAAGACAAAAAAGTTACTGGGGTTTGGGGTAACACCCCAATTAGGATAATAATCCCAAAAAAATAGTGTTAGGTCTATTCATTATACTCCAACGCCCTGGTAACCCAACCATACAAATACTTTTTGTTGCTGGGACGTCTTTTGATGATATAAATGTAATAGCTTATTTTTCCAACAGTAAACGCTGCCTGAAAATGTTTAGGATTCACACCATTAAGCTTGGACAGTGTTTGAACTCCAATAATACCATCAACATGAATGTCACCCATTAAACTTTGTGCCAGTTGAACACTTGTAATTATCCCTGCATTTACACTAAAGTCAAATATTGAATCGGCATTCATTTGATTTTGAATTTGGTCTGCCTTTAATGGCAACCAAAATTCATACAGATAGAAAAGTTCTACCTGTTTTTGTAATTCGACATCTTTGTCGAGATTCGCCGGAAAGCCAGACTTATTTTTGTACTTGTCAACCATTTCCCAACCTGACCAATTTTTGTGCTTAGTTCGGGAAATCCCTTTGTAAGTTTCACCACCCTGATCGTTTGGGTCATTCACGTAACCACCTTCGTGGTTTAGCATTTTTTGAAATGCGGTTTTAAATTCTGCCATTTTAATTGATTTTAGAACCATAAGCCTTTCTACAGAACAATTGATATAAAGGCTCAATGGTATTGATTAATAATTGGCAAAATTGATTGATTTTAGTGGATTTTATTGCCAACCTACACCCAACTGGGAAGAGTTAAATAAACTAGTATAAAACAGTAAAGATAATTCCGTCCAATATTCTGGTTGTTTAATTAAATTGAGCTGTAATTAATTATATTCCTGCATATTAGTAGTCAAATATAGTCTTTGCAGCTATTTCCTTATAATAAAACTTTGCAATAATATTCCCAACCTGTTCCCAATTGGGAATAAAAAAATCCTCCGAATTGGAGGATTTAAAATAGTCGACAAATTATTGAACTTATAAATAAGCAATGCAATATTTTGAGATTCAAATTTCAACTTTCTTCTTCAATTTTTCGAAGTAATGATATTTTGAGACTGTCAATAAATTTAGTTTGTATGCTACGGTTTTTTATTTCTATATA
>CAZTDH010000500.1:0-1395 GCA_964612615.1 uncultured Paludibacter sp.
ACTTTGCAATTGGTAACCCAATGTCATAATGACTGATGCTACCGAATCGGCTTGCTGCCATTTATTTTCATATAAATACAATTTCAGTAATTTTGCTAAAGCGGCACCTTTGGTGCATCTTCCCCAATCTGTTTGAGTGACAGGTAAAATTTTCGAACATTCATTCAATTCATTCTCCGCATAGCTTGCCATCCATTCTTTCGTAGGACGGCTTGGTTTGTAGGTTGAAGTAGGATAAAATGCTTCATCTCTTGTCACAATTATGGGTAATGGCCCATACAACATATATAAATCTGCAGCAAAATAACCTCTCAAACATCTCAGTTCGGCAATATATTTGGACTTTATAGATTCTTCAACCGGAGATTCTTTGATTTTCTCGATGACATAAGTAGCTTTTGTGGTAGCGGTCATCATGGAGCCATAAAATCCGTAGGCCATTCTTTCACCGATTATCCAGTTCAGATTTAAAAATGCATCCCAACTCCATTTACATGTCCATTCTCCGGTTGCCACCTCATTCATAATAAACCGACTACCATCGGATACCATATAAGGACCCCAGCCTGTTTGTTTAAACTCCCAATAAATCGAAGAAGTTGCTGCTTTCAGATCATCCGGGGTTTTATAAAAGTTACTTGGAGCAACCCGATCAAAAATTTTTGGTTCTAAGTTTCCTTCGCATGAGGAAATTAAGAATACTATTGAGAGAAGTATAATTAGTTGTTTGAAATTTATAATTTTCATAATATTATAATCTAATTAGTTTAACGTTAAATTTAATCCTACTGAAAACGTTCTTTGAAGTGGATATGAAGCACTATTATTTTCTACTTCAGGATCAAGTCCTGAAAAGTTAGTTAACGTCAAGACGTTTTGAACATCGACATATAATCGACAATTGTTTATATGATTTGTTTTGATTAGTTTTCCTTTAAAATTATAACCTAGTGTTATATTTTTTAATCGTAGATAGGAGGCATCTTCATGCGCATATTGTCCATCAAGTAAATAAGGATTTCTAAATCCACTCGGCATGGTAGAAGTCATATTGTTACTAGACCATCTATTTTGTATATCAGCTAAAAAATTATTCCCATTTTTTATACCTAGTATTTCGACACCAGTTCCATATTTAAAATTCATATGTGACCATCCAAGCCGTCCAATTGAAGAGTATAAAAAGAAACTCAAATCAAAATTCTTATACATGAAACTATTGTTTAAGCCCATGGTGAACTTTGGAGCGTTAACACCAAGCAAAACCATATCCTTGTTATCTATCTTCCCATCTTCACTTACATCCTTGATTTTCATTTGACCGGGTATTAACTGAGGCATAGTAGAGACTACTTCACCCGGTTGCATTAAACCTTCCGGGATAAATCCATAAAC
>CAZTDH010000501.1:0-1394 GCA_964612615.1 uncultured Paludibacter sp.
TTTCAACGACAAAACCAATTGTGTTCTTGATGTTGAAACAGGAGAATATCTGGCGGTTCCGGCTTTGGCTCGTAAATTTAAATCGCTGGGAATTGGTTCTGTTGTAGTAGCAGAAGAAAACTACGGTGAAGGTTCAAGTCGTGAACATGCTGCTATGGAACCACGTTTTCTTAATGTGAAAGCCATTCTGGTAAAATCGTTTGCCCGTATTCACGAAACTAACCTGAAAAAACAGGGCATGTTGGCTCTTACATTTGCCGACAAAAACGACTACGATAAAGTGCGTGAAAATGACAAAATCAGCATTCTCGGCTTGAAAAGTTTCACTCCCGGAAAAAATCTGACTATCGAGTTAAAACATTCTGATGGTTCGAGTGAACAATTTGAGGCAGTTCACACTTATAATAATGCACAGGTTGAATGGTTTAAGGCCGGTAGTGCATTAAATGGTTTAAAATAAGCCCTAACGTTTAAAAATTTAGAAGTAACAACATAATAAAATCGAAGTTCATGGAAAAAGATTTTTTAATTTACAAATTGTCAGAGACGATTAAAACCACAAGTCGAATCGACAAAGAACTATTTAAACAGTTTAATGTTAAACGCGGATTGCGTAATGAAGATCACTCAGGAGTATTAGTTGGTTTAACAAAAGTCGGAGACGTAGTTGGATACGAAAAACTTCCCGAAGGTGGTTTGAAGGCTGTTCCGGGGAAATTATTCTATCGCGGTATTGATGTTGAAGATTTAGTGCACGGTCTGCAAAAGGAAAACAGACTGGGTTTTGAAGAAACAGCATTTTTGCTTCTTTCAGGTTATCAACCTGATGCCGAAGAATTACAGGTTTTTTCCGCAATTTTGAATCAGGGAATGGCTTTAGACAAGAAAGCTACCATGAACATCATTGATTTGGAAGGTGTTGATATTATGAACATTTTGGCTCGCAGCGTACTCGAAATGTACACTTTCGACCCTAATGCAGATGATATTTCGCGCGATAATCTGATTCGTCAATCAATTGACCTGATTGCAAAATTCCCGACCATAGTAGCTTATGCATTCAATATTCTGCGTCACAGCCAGTATGGACGAGTGTTGCATATTCGTCATCCAAAAGAAGGACTTTCAATTGCCGAAAACTTTTTATATATGATGAAAGGTTCTGATAATTACACCGAACTGGATGTAAAAATTCTCGATTTATTGCTTATTCTTCATGCCGATCATGGTGGTGGTAATAACTCTACTTTTGCGGTACGTGTTGTAAGCTCAACGTTGACTGATACTTATTCAGCTATTGCTACAGGAATTGGTTCCCTCAAAGGTCCATTACATGGTGGTGCAAACATCAAAGTAAATGAGATGTTTGAACATTTGAAAGGTGCCATCAAAGA
>CAZTDH010000502.1:0-1391 GCA_964612615.1 uncultured Paludibacter sp.
GCTTTTATAAATCTTGCTGTCAGCATATTTCCGGGCATGAACAGAGCGCACTTTAACCTGCTCTTCTTTGGGTAAGTGATATACAGTCTGACAGGATTCAGTACAGCAACCTTCATATTTTTCGCGACATTCAGCACACTGAATAAACAGCAAATGGCAGTCCGTATTGGCACAATTGGTATGCGTATCGGCAAGATTTCCACATTGATGACAGTGCGAAATGATTTGACCATCAACCGATTCACCTAATCGTTCGTCGAACACAAAGTTTTTGCCATAAAATTTAGATTCAATTCCTAATTGCTTAATTTGCTGTGCATATTCAATAATACCACCGTACAGCTGCGATACATTTCCAAAGCCATTGTGAAGCAGGAATGAACTGGCTTTTTCGCAACGAATACCACCCGTACAATAAAGCAAAAATTCCTTATCTTTATCGTATTTGAACTTATCAAGCACCAGTTGGATTTCTTCACGGAAAGTATCAACATCAGGACAATACGCATTCTTAAAATGCCCTATTTCGCTTTCGTAGTGGTTACGCATATCTACAACGATAGTTCCGGGTTTATCTATAGCTTCGTGAAACTCAAGTGCAGTAAGATGTTTCCCTACTTTCGATAAATCGTAGGTATTATCTTCCAGTCCATCAGCCACAATTTTAGTACGCACTTTGATAGTGAGTTTGTAGAATGACTTACCATCATCTTCAATCGCCCATTTGATAGGCACATTGTTCAATTCGGGAATGGAATATAAGTGCTCCAAAAACAGTTCTGTATTATGCTCCGGCACGCTCATTTGGGCATTAATACCTTCGTGAGCCACGTAAATACGGCCAAAACAACCTAGTGCCTCCAGATTTCTATACAAATCGTTTCTGAATTCTTGTGGGTTTTCGATATGGAAGTATTTATAAAACGAAAGCGTTCTGCGCTTAAAAGTTTCGTTCATTAGTCGTTCCCTGAGTACTCTTTTGTCAATCCGGTTCTCTAACATATTGATAATTTCTAATTATATTCTGATAATCTGAACTACAACAACAACTCAATAGCATTGTTTATTTTGACAGAAAATTTAGCAACAATTATAAAGTATTTTAGCAACTTATGTCTTTCGCGGGCAATTTAATTTGTCTATCTTTGCGTTCAAATAACAAGTGTAGGTCATTGACATGTAAAGTTCAAGAAATCTGCACTTTATGTATTTTAATGAAACCCCTTACCTCAAAAATAAATTATGATTTTATTTTTCCGAACCCCTGCCCAACATGTTTACGCTGTTCAGTCTGCCGAGCCCCTCAAAGTGGCTGATGTTCATAAGTTAGAATGGCTTTTTAGCGAAGCGATGTTACTCGAATCTTCAACAGTCGAAGGAAATTACGTCGG
>CAZTDH010000503.1:0-1386 GCA_964612615.1 uncultured Paludibacter sp.
TCATATATTGAGCGCCTTCAATAATAAAATAATCACCATTTTCATATATTCTGTTGAATTTGAAGTTTAAAGTAGAATGCTCATTTTGAAATGGAACTTGTTTTTCAAAAATGAGCTTGTCATGACAGTCATAAGCTTTAAAAAATATTTTCTCAGCTTTAGTATTTAAAATTGAAAAGAAAATACTAGCAATTGCCATCAATAGGTTCCTTAATCTCATAAATCTTATTTATTGATGAGCTTTTTGTATGAACCTTCCATCATGAGGAAAAATGCTTGTCCTTCGGGCGATGTTCCGGGCGAATTGAATTTAGGTGCTGCACTTGCTCCTTGAAGCAAGCCATATTTATCGACTTTTAAGTAAACTGCTTTGCGCATTTTATCAGCCGCCACCAAATATGAAGGGTTTAACCAACCAGCTTTTATACCAGTATAAATTGTGTAAGCAAGCATTGCTGCCAAGGTTGATTCTTCGAAATTAGGTACTGTAATTTTATCGTAAAAAAGTCCACTTTGCAATTGATTGGAAATACACCCATCTAATACTTCAGTGCAATAACTTATCAATTTTTGTTTGTCATTTTTTCTATCAACTGGCAACGAATTGATAATCTGAGCCATAGCTGCAGCACACCAGCCATTACCACCTCCCCAAAATGAAGGATCTTCAAATTTTCCGGTTTCTTGGGTTCGAATGTGATGAAAAAGCTTTTTGTCATTATTCCAAAGCAAGTCACGTATGCCTTCTACCTGATGCATGGCTTCATCGTAATCGCCCATTAGAGCCATAAATGGAGCTACCATAAACATATTATCGCTAAAAATAACTTGCGACTTATTATTATGATAAATGACCCCATTTATATTTTTGGAATCTGCTCTTTTTAAGTAATCATATTGATCCTGAGCTGCTTTCTTGTATTTCTCATCACCGCTAATTTTGTATGCTGCCAGCACTCCTGCACCATTTACTCCCGTATCACCGATATTAAAATCAGATCCAACCATCGATAACCGTCCATCAGCTGTTCTTCTTTGTATTGATTCGCGAGCCATTAGTAGTACATTACTGGAATCACCAATTTCCAATAAAGCTTGCATAGCTATTCCTTGTTCCCACGAGTAACGTTGCATACACAACATAGCCGATTTTACCTTTTCTATTGTATTATCATCGCATTTTTGTAATACTTTTTCTTGGCCAAATATATTTTGGATTAATAAGCAAAAGAGTATTGGTATAAATAACTTCAAGGATTTAGACTTATTCATATTAAATATTATTTTATTCACCTATCATATAATACATTAACCACAAACAAGCTACTTTCTATTCATTTAAATACGCTTATAATTCATTTTCCGGGATATTATTTTCTATTTTTG
>CAZTDH010000504.1:0-1367 GCA_964612615.1 uncultured Paludibacter sp.
GTTGAAATCTTTGGCAAATTGAATCAGGAACTTATCCATATACTCGTTTTGTTTACTTTTGTACAAAGCTTTCTGTTCTTCGGTTTGAAGTAATACGTCGCGTAATGCAAAAATGCAAGCCCTTGTTGATATAGAGTTTGAAAATGATTCAAATAATAATTCGTCTTTTAATAATTCCATAATGTTTATTTTTTAGTTTTTATAGCTACAAATATCCAACGGTATCCGCTTAATCAATCAGTTTAAATTCAATTTAAATATCATATAATAACAAAATCCGACTGCGCTTCTATAACGAAGCACAATCGGATATATTTGTTTCTGTAGGAGTTATATATGGTTTATTAACGGATGAATAATTTCAAGGATTAAATAAAAAGTTATTTGAATCTGATTTGTAAGTTCAGTTTAAAGAAAAGTTGTCCGTTCTCTTCATAAATTTTCCCGAATTCATGTCTTGTACTGCTTGCAGTCTCAAGTTTAGTGTTCGCAAATAAATAGTCTTCAAATTGATTCCGGTTGTAAATGTGATAACACAAAACATCTCCGTTTTCTTTCACAATCAAATAGCCTCCGGTTGCATCGTAAATACCAGTCCAAACTTTTGACGGTGTCATGCCTAAAGCAACATCTGTCAAAAAACGTTTGATTTTATATTCGTAGAAAGTGTGTGCAAAACTTGTATCGTAATTTAATGGATTGACCTTGTTGATATTCGTAGTCAATTCTTCAATCGTACTTAAATTTGAAGTGAAAAATGTTTTGATAATTTCTGCCAAGATATTCGGTAAAAGACTATCAATAAGTACTAAGTTATTTTTGAAAACGCTTTGTTCAAGAGTAGTGTAAGTCAGAATTCCACCCATTTCATTAATAGCTGCGATTCTGTCTTTTATTTTACTTCTAGTTTCAATTTCGTTTGTGGAAGCGATTACTTCTGCTGTAGGGTTGAAGCTTTCTAATTTATAAATGAAATTAGTCGTTTTTCCAGCGTTTAAAAGAGTTGCTTCTCCTCCTAATTGTGATTTGATACTGAATCCCAATTCTGCTGTTTGATTAATTCTTTGGTCGTGAATTACAATTCGAATATCAGTCTTTGAGGTCGATTTGGCTTTCAGCGTGTGGCAGTTTACGGCTGTCATAAACTCTTCTATTTCAGGAATGCTGAATGCACCCGTTGACTCTTTTATTTTGGCTAAAAGAATAACTGACTGGTCAATAAAGGTGCTGACTGGAATTCTTAATTCTTCTTCGCCACCCGAAATAATCACTAAATCATCATTCAATGCGTATTCAAAATTACCTCCGCTTTCATTACGGATTATCTTAATAATCGGATAAAATAATTCTTCAACTTTGTTTAAATC
>CAZTDH010000505.1:0-1360 GCA_964612615.1 uncultured Paludibacter sp.
AAATAAAAAAATACGTGGTTTTCGAAATTTAATAATTGATTTTTGTCACTACCAACAGTCAAAAATTTAAATTTAAATATTTTGTGAAACGAAAATTAAAAATCAAGATTTACACTTTTATATGTCCGTTTTAGATTAAAACGCAGAAATGAGTCAAAATCCTTAATTAATGAACTTTTAAAGTTTTTGGATGAGTAATCGTCATACATTTAGTTAAATACAAAAATAATTCGCCCTTTGGGTAACTTCAATAGGCTAATTTGCGTTTTATTTACAAATTTCATCGAATTTTATTTTGAAATTATATTCAATTGATTATATTTGCAAAATATATTCCGGCTATACCCTGTATGGCCTATTAATAATTAAAACCAAACAAAATTAAAATGGAAAAATTAGTTGGAAAAATCAAAGCTGAATTTGAAGCTTTTGCTACAGATGCAAGTTTGCAGGTTGAAAAAGGCAACAAAGCTGCCGGTACCCGCGCACGTAAAAGTTCTTTGGATCTTGAAAAATTATTGAAAGAATTCAGAAAAGTATCAATTGAAGCATCAAAGAAATAATATTTCTTTTTTCTCAAAAGAGCAAAGCTTTCCCCACAAAGGAAAGCTTTTGTTTTTTGTATCAAACCACAAAATTTGGCAGTACGATCCAAAACTTCTTGAAACAAAAAAGACTAAACTCAGGTTTAGTCTTTTTATTCAGTTTTAGTGGAGATTACCGGACTCGAACCGGTCACCTCGACACTGCCAGTGTCGCGCTCTAGCCAGATGAGCTAAACCCCCAAACGCGATTTTGAAATTGCAGTGCAAAGATAAGGAAGTTTTGGAAATTATGAGTACTTTTGTTAGAGATTTTTCAATTGAAATTAGCAAATGCTTTGAATTTATTTGAAAAATTATACTGTGAATTTGAATGGTAAATAGTAAATGGATAAATCGTAAATGTAATTATGTTGATTTTCAACACCACATACAAAGTATCGGGCAAAGTAAACGACCGATGGATAAACTGGACCCGGGAAAGCCACATTCCCATTATGCTCGAATCGGGCAGTTTCAGCAAGGCTCAGATTAGCAAGATAGTTGGCAGCGAGGATGAAGAGGGTACTTCTTATTCTGTTCAGTTCCACATTGATGATATGAACACGCTTATGACCTGGCATAAAAATAATGCGAGTGCATTTCAAAACAGCTGCTCAGCTGCATTTGGGAATGAAGTCAGCTTTTTTTCCACCGTACTTGAACTGATTGATTAATGGCAAAAGAGCAAATAATTTTAGGCATAGACCCGGGAACAACTATCATGGGTTACGGCATTCTGAAAGTGAACGGCAACAAAACCGAAATGCTGGCTATGG
>CAZTDH010000506.1:0-1355 GCA_964612615.1 uncultured Paludibacter sp.
AAAAAAACTAATTTAGACATACAATGGCAAAAGAATCAATGAAAGCCCGCGAGGTTAAAAGAGCCAAACTGGTTGCTAAATTCGCAGATAAACGTGCAAAACTAATTGCAGAAGGCGACTATGATGGTCTTCAGGCTTTACCAAAAAATGCATCTCCGGTACGTTTGCACAATCGTTGCAAAATTACTGGTCGTCCAAAAGGATATATGCGTCAGTTTGGTATTTCACGTATCCAATTCCGCGAAATGGCTTCTAACGGTTTAATCCCGGGAATTAAGAAAGCAAGCTGGTAATCATTCAGCATGTATAGAATAAAAAATTAAATATTGTCCCGATGGTCGGGATCAATTTAAAAACAATAATATGACAGATCCAATAGCAGATTATCTTACGAGATTGCGGAATGCCATTAAGGCAAACCACCGCGTGGTGGAAATTCCGGCATCGAATTTGAAAAAAGAATTGACCAGGATATTGCATGAAAAAGGCTATATCTTAAACTACAAATTTGTAGAAGAAGGTCCACAAGGAAGTATTAAAATTGCTTTGAAGTACGATCAGGTTAACAAAGTTAGCTCGATTAAAAAAATGATTAGAGTATCAACTCCGGGTTTACGTCAGTATGTTGGCTACAAAGATATGCCACGCGTATTGAACGGATTGGGAATTGCTATTCTTTCGACTTCTAAAGGTGTGATGACCAACAAAGAAGCAGCCGACCTTAAAGTAGGTGGTGAAGTAATTTGTTACATTTATTAATAGGAGGAAAGAAGAATGTCAAGAATAGGAAAATTACCCGTTACTATACCTGCAGGTGTAACTATCTCTGTGCAAGGCACAGTGGTTACAGTAAAAGGTCCAAAAGGAGTTTTGACTCAAGAAATAGATCCAAATATCACAGTGACAGTTGAAGGTGCAGTATGTACCGTTTCACGTCATGATGACGAAAAACAAAACCGTGCATTCCACGGATTGTATCGTTCATTGATTTCTAACATGGTAGTTGGTGTTTCAGAAGGTTACAAAAAGACACTTGAATTAGTTGGTGTTGGATATCGTGTCTCAAATCAAGGTCAGGTATTAGAATTCGCTTTAGGTTATACCCACAATATCTTTTTGGGATTGCCTGCCGAAATCAAAATCGAAACAAAAAGTGAGCGTAACCAAAATCCGGTTGTTATTTTGGAAAGTTGCGACAAACAATTGATTGGTCAAGTTTGCGCTAAAATCCGTTCATTCCGTAAGCCAGAGCCTTACAAAGGAAAAGGTGTTAAATTCGCGGGTGAAGTACTACGCCGTAAAGCAGATCGGAAGAGCGTCGTGTAGGGAAAGAGTGGTCAGAGCCGTGTAGATCT
>CAZTDH010000507.1:0-1344 GCA_964612615.1 uncultured Paludibacter sp.
ACATCAAAATAAGAAGTTAGGGATGCACTAGTGGAAATGAAAAAGAATTTTTTCCAGATTTCAGTCAAGATGTTTTCATAAAAACGAGCTTCAATGCCGGCATCGATCAGCAGTTTCTCAAATATATGCAAACGTTCATTGCTTTGGTTTTTATAGCCAAATACAATGCGATGAATATTCCCTGCATTTTCAACAACTCCCGGTTCTTTTATTTTAGCCACAATATAGCAGCATCCGTCCCACACTTCTGTTTCGGGCAATAGATTTCTGATTCTTTCTGAGTTGTCAATGCCGTTCAGCAATGGTAAAATGACCGTGTCTGAGCCAATCATTGGTTTTATTTGCTCCACGGTACTTTCTAAATCATAACTTTTGGGAGACATAATGATGTAATCTGCAAGTCCGATTTTAGCAACATCATTTGTTGTCAAAAATGGAAAAATCTGAAAAGTATCCGTTTCGGTTATCAATTTCAAACCCTTTTCCTGTACAATCTTTAAGTGCTCACCACGGGCAACAAAGTATATTTCAATTTCCGGATTATCAGCATAACATTTTGCCAATAATCCGCCAAAATAACCGCCAACACCACCAAGCCCAACTATAACTATTTTTGTTTTCATATACACATTAAAAAAGACTGTAAAACTAAAGAATAAACACCAAAAACCAGTAATAAAAAATTAGTAAATTGGTAAAATAGTCGTACTTTTTATTTCCGAAATAATAAAGAAACTGTGAATCAATGCCACTGATGGCAAGACGGATAATTTTTTTTGATGAAAATAATGGTAGCTTTCCATATCGGGTAAAACTACTTTAAGCATATAATCAAAACCGCCTGACACAAAATTACATTCAACCACTTCGGGAAAATTAAGTATGGCTTCATTAAACGCACCGGATAGGTCAATAGTTTGTTTTACCAGTGTCACCTGACAATAAACTGTCAGATTATTCCCCAGTTTCTTTTTATTCAAAATGGTTGCATATTTTTCAATATAACCTTCTTTTTCAAGACGTTTTACCCTATCGTGAACAGGCGTTAGCGACAGATTTATTTCATTTGCAATGTCTTTTAAGGTCAAATGAGCATCTTTTTGCAACAATCTCAGGATTTTTTTATCAGTTTCGTCGATATTCATCAGTTGGATATTTTAATTATTGGTTATTTTGGCAGTTATTTTTTCTTTTTTGGCAAACAAAAAGAGTTTTAAAAAGAAATATTTTGTGCAAACATACAAAAAAGTATTATTAATTTCTTATTATTATATCAATGGAACAATAATTTTCTTTTTAGTATATATTTGTTGTGTAATTAATCAACCAATTTTAAAAACAGAC
>CAZTDH010000508.1:0-1342 GCA_964612615.1 uncultured Paludibacter sp.
GGATATTCAAATGTCTCTCCATCTGAAGTTTCCACATAAAGCAATGACCGTTCTTCAACAATGAATTTAGCATCTAAAATTGCATTTAAAGCAGGTATAATTTCATCACTTGGCACATCAGCCAAAAATCCCAACCGTCCGGTGTTTATTCCTAAAATGGGTATTCCTTTTCTACCCACACGGGCTGCAGTACTCAGAAAAGTGCCATCGCCACCTATGCTCAATGCCATATCTGCCTGGAAATCATCATTTTGTATTATTTCAACTCCATCAAGTTTACAAGTGCTTTTGGTATTGACAAAGTCATATAATTCTTTATCCAGTAAAATAGTTGTATTTTTATCTTTAAAATAATCAAACAACAACTCTATATGTGACAGTAGAACACTGCGATACATATTTCCAAAAATGGCTACTCTCATATTTCTGATAATTTTAAAGTGCAGATAATCCAAACAAACACATGAAACAAAACATTAAAACAAAACCACTTGAAAGTTTAAAAATAATTGAAAGATAAACAACTACTGCCTTGTATCTGTTTTTTTTAATTATTTTTGTGCAAAATATAATTGTATTGCAAAGGAACTAAATGAAAATGAAACCTGCAAATTGTTTCAGGCTTCTGCAATTCAAATAATAAAACTAAAATGACGAAATTAAGCGTAAATATCAACAAAATAGCCACTTTGCGTAATGCCCGTGGTGGTAATACTCCCAATGTGTGTCAGGTGGCATTAGATTGTGAAAAATTTGGAGCACAGGGAATTACCGTTCACCCGAGACCCGACGAACGCCATATTCGATTTCAGGATGTTTGGGATTTAAAGCCAATACTGAAAACTGAATTCAATATTGAAGGTTATCCATCGCCTGATTTTATCAAGCTTGTAAAATCGGTAAAACCGCATCAGGTTACACTGGTTCCTGATCCACCTGAAGCAATTACATCGAATTCAGGTTGGGATACAGTAAAAAATATTGAATTTCTGAAAGAAGTTGTAGCTGATTTTCAAAGTGTTGGCATTCGCGTTTCAATTTTTGTTGATACAAATTTGAAAAACATAGAATTTGCTGCCAAATCAGGTACAGACAGGGTGGAATTATATACCGAACCTTATGCTACGGAATATCCTGAAGATAGAGATAAAGCTGTCGCTCCTTTTGTTGAAGCCGGAAAACTCGCTAAAAAACTTGGTTTGGGATTAAATGCCGGCCATGATTTAAGCCTTGAAAATCTGGAATTTCTCCACACTATGATTCCGTGGCTCGACGAAGTTTCAATTGGTCATGCACTTATTGCTGATGCATTATATTTCGGACTCGAAGACACAATAAAACG
>CAZTDH010000509.1:0-1332 GCA_964612615.1 uncultured Paludibacter sp.
TGCAGGACAAGTTAGCACTTTCTGTTGCCGGACGTTTATCTAATTACAGCATTGTGGATATTATCTCCCCACTAATTCCAGAAAAGATTGGAACACGGTTTGGAATTCATTTTGGTGATATTAATGCCAATCTGCTTTGGAAATTATCCGAAAAAGATAGACTGAAACTTACTTTTCTGAGCAATACAGATGGTATTAATGTGAAAAATACCATGGATAATACGGAGAATAAGGTTTGGATGGATAATCACCAACAGAATTTGGGAGTTAACTGGTATAAAACCATTTCCGATAAAGCCGAAAATCAGTTGTTTGTTTATGGCGATATTTACGGATATGATTTTGGTAATTCCTCGTTGGAAGTCAATACTAATATAAAACAAATAGCTCAACTACTAACAGGGATAAACTCAGCGGGTTTGGTTGATAAATTTAATTACCGGTTGTCCGACAAATTGAATCTGAATGCCGGTATTTCGTTTAAAACATACGGGTTTACTCCTGTTCAGTTTAATGTGAATGATTCAAATCTAAATGCGGTAAAGGCCACAGAACAAGTTAGATTAAACGAAGAAGTAGTTTTTGCCGAAGGAGAATATAAACTGGCCAATAAACAAACTATTACTGTTGGACTGCGGGCAAGTATGATTGGAAATCAGGATAAAACCTATACCAATCTTGAGCCCAGAATTGGATATCACGGCATTTTTGCGAACGATTATTCTATCAGTGCTTCCATCGACCGTATGACTCAGCCAGTTCATAGGGTTGCTAATTCAGGTTTGGGTTTGCCTTTCCAGATGTTCTTTCCGTCTGGTACAACGCTACGACCCGAAGCATCATGGAATTTCTCATTGGGTGCTGCAAAAGATGTATCGATTAAAAATGCGAAGTTATCATTGAAAGTGGATGCATGGTACAAAACCATGGAAAACATGGTGGAATTTCAGGATGGGTATGATGCTTTTTATACCTTGGCTTATTCTACCCAAACTAATATAATGAGCGATACGCGAAAATACCTCACGCAGGGAAACGGAAAAGCGTATGGAATAGACTTCTCGGCTAAATACAATACCAATGGATTAAAACTTACTGCCGATTACACACTGATGAAAGCGGTTTGTCAGTTTGATGAATTGAATGGCGGACTGCCTTTTGCAGCTCCGACAGATATTCGTAACTCCCTTTCGCTGACTTCTGAGTTTAAACTCTCCGATTCATGGTCTTTTTCAGCTACATGGCAGTTTAATTCAGGCAAACCAATCACTGTTCCCACTTATATCTTTGTAAACCCTACAGCCAATTATCTGCCTTTTCAGGTTCACGACT
>CAZTDH010000510.1:0-1330 GCA_964612615.1 uncultured Paludibacter sp.
TCGTGAACTCGACCGAAAAAGGTAATTACAAGGTGCTGTATAAAGAGATTTCGGCCCGCGACGTGACCGAAGAATTTGTTGACCTCACCACCCGTCTGAACTCGAAACGAAATGCTCTCGTCCGCTACAACGAGATAATGCGGAAAGCGGATAAAATAAAAGATATTGTAGAAATCGAAAATGCTATCAGAAACCTGCAGGAGGAAATTGAGAGCACCGAAGGCAGACTGCGCTACCTGAACGACTGTGTGAACTACAGCACGCTAAACCTAACCATTTCCACCGAGAAAGACTTCAGCTATCACCCTGCAAAGCGCGACAGTTTCTGGGAAAAACTCAAAGAATCGGTTGTGGAAGGTTGGTTTGGACTGGTTGATTTTGTGTTGGGATTGTTCGGAATGTGGCCATATTTGCTATTGATTATTCCACTGTATGGATTAATTCGCAGATGGATTAAACGCAGGAAATTACGCAAACAACAAAACAATTAAAAACAGGTAGAGACGCACAAATTGTGCGTCTCTACCTGTTTTTATCAGGACAGGTCGCGACCTGTCCCTACGGGAATCATTTCAAATTCGATTTATTGAACACCGATGCGGGAATTGCCACATCCATTTGAATATCCACAATCACCATTTTCGTTCCCTTACCGTCTTTCAGCACATCTTTATATAGAAATGAAGTAGGATACCAGCGGTTCTGGATTTTCTTCACATCGCTGAAAGTGATTCGTTTTAGCAGCTTTCCGCCTTTGGCAAACATTTCCACCCGCAGCGGCACAAACCGTTCTTCATCCACCCACATTTTTTGCGAAGCGTAATTCACATCGCTCACAATGGCTGTCAGGTTCACCATCCAGCATTTACGCCCATCAATGGTTTCCTCACCGGTAACTTCGGCTTTGTATTGTTCCAGCAACGGACGGTCGGTCATCATATCTTCGTACGACATATCGCTGCCCATAACCGATTGCCGCAACATGTGCCCTGAAATCTGAATTACACGGTCGGTAGTGGGAGAATAAATCCATAACTGATTGTCCAGTTTTAGCATCTTTGTTCCCTTTTCGCGTGCCGGAGCAAGGTATTCGGTAAATGCTTTGTCGGTACCCACGCCCCAAGATTTGGATTCCATCGTCCGTGTTCCTCGAGCAGAATTAATTTCCATTCGCGCCGTCAGAATGCGTGATTTAGACGACATATTGTTATCCACTTTATCGAGAATTGATTTTCCCGAAGGGTAGTTTTGGGCAAAAGCTGTTGTTGCTGCCACGATTATGATCGATAATAAAAATAGTTTCTTCATCTTTTAAATGTAAATTGTAAAT
>CAZTDH010000511.1:0-1325 GCA_964612615.1 uncultured Paludibacter sp.
ACAAAGCCATTATTTCAGAAAAAGACACTAAACATCCGTTGTTCAAAGATGCGGATATGAATTTTTAGATAATGAAAACCATATTAATTACCGGAAGCAAAGGTCAACTTGGGAACGAAATGCAACAAGTAGCAGTTAGTTATCCGCAATTCAACTATATTTACACCGATGTTGATGAGTTGGATATTTGCGACAAAGCAGCCTTGGATGCTTTTGTAAAAGCCAATTCCGTGAATTTCATTGTGAATTGTGCTGCATACACAGCTGTAGACAAAGCTGAAGATGATGTTGAACTTTGTTATAAAATAAATTCTGATGCAGTTCGAAACATTGGCGAAGTAGCAGCTTCAAACGGCATTAAAGTAGTTCATGTTTCCACCGACTACGTTTTTGATGGAACAAATCATATTCCTTACACCGAAATTCAGGAAGTTAGTCCGGCAACAGTTTACGGAAAATCAAAACTTGCCGGAGAACTAGCATTGCTGGAAAGCTGTAAAGATTCGGTAATTATCCGTACAGCCTGGCTTTATTCTTCTTTTGGAAATAATTTTGTAAAAACGATGATGAAACTGGGAACTGAAAGAGATTCGCTGAATGTGGTTTTTGACCAGGTTGGTTCGCCGACTTACGCAGCTGATCTTGCAGAAGCGATTATGAAAGTTGTTTCAGCAGAAAATTTCGTTGCAGGAATTTATCATTTTTCGGATGAAGGAGTTTGCAGTTGGTATGATTTCACGAAAACCATTCATAAAATTGCCGGAATTAGCTGTAACGTACAACCTATTGAAAGTAAAGATTTTCCTGCCCGAACTCCACGCCCTCATTATAGCGTGCTGAATAAGGCAAAGATTAAATCAACTTATGGAATCACCATTCCGCACTGGGAAGAGAGTTTAGAGAAGTGTATTAAGATTTTACAATAAAGACAGGCTCAAATATGAGCCTTATTTTTTCTTTTGTCCTCTGGTTTTAGGTTTCTTATATTTAATTTTCATCGATTCTGCTCTACGGACTTTCATGTTTACTTTTTGGTTTTTGGCACTTTTTTCATGAAAAGCCTCACCGCCTTCTTCCTTCTTTGGAATCTTCACCAGGGTATTTTTCATGGCTACTTTGGGCAGTTCATCCAGCGTAAGTTCAGGTGAAACAAGTACTTCTTCGGGCATTTTCATAAGCGGAATTTTCTGACCCATCAACTCTTCAATGGCTTTGCGATAATCCGCATCCGCTTTGGTGATAAAAGCCAATGCTACTCCTTTTTTGTCAGCACGACCTGTACGTCCGATTCGGTGCATATAACTTTCAGGAACTTCGGGCATATC
>CAZTDH010000512.1:0-1319 GCA_964612615.1 uncultured Paludibacter sp.
GCTTCCTGCATTTCCATTCCCGAAAGTATCATTCCTTTGCCCACTTTCGCTGATTTCACTTTTACGCCATCCACATTCCCCCAAAGTTCGGCTACCATTTTCCTTAATTCTGTATCTGCCTTTGGAAAACCTTGCATACTTGGAGAATAGTTGGGTTTTGGTCCTAAAACCACAGCTCCCTGCTCTATTAGTTCTTTTATCTTTTTCAACAGCTCTGGACGCATTGTTTCTATTTTTGGTAATACCAATATGCTGTAAGACAAACCATCGGGTAGAACAATTTTCCCATCTTTCACGCTAATACGGTTGTGAATCACTTCCGCATTGATATAGTCGAACGAATAACCCTGTGGCAGAGCCGGATCACAAATACCGGTCATTTTCGGAACATCTTCGCCAATAAAATACGCTACATCGGCAACGTAAGTACCTTGTTGAAGCATAAAGTTGGTACGTTTGAGGTATTGGGTAAACAGATCCAGGTAATTGAACCAGGTATTGTGACGATTGAATTCGTTGCTAAAACCCGCATTTACACCCGGTTGACGTTCGTCGGGTTGCTGGATATACACGTGCAGCAAGGTATTGTTGATTCCTTCGGTAAAGAATCTATCACCCCGTTGTTTCATGCTGGCTGGATGGCGCGAATAGGCTTTGCCGCCACAAGTGAATGATTCGGCCGAAACTTTTGTTTTACCGTAAATATGTGCACAAGAGGAGGCAGCGCGGTTTTCGATATTTCCCAAATCCCCTTCGCTCCAAAACTCGCCTCCAATTTCGTCGGACTGTCCACCATATTGCAGGAATTCACCCGGAAATCCCCAATGCCCGTAATTTTCCAACCAGGTAGTTAGACCGTTTTTGTGGCTCACCTCGCGCAATCCGGCCACATAATCGTACGAAACTTTATCGGCAATCAGGCGACGCAAATCCCACAGAAAACGGTCTGAACGGTCGCGACTATCAACAACATTTCCTTTCATCACAGGGAAAAATGTAACAGGGCTGTAACCGTATTTCGCTGTAAATTCTTCCACTAAGCCGTCTGTCCAGTTTTGCCCACCGGTTTCGTAGCTGTCTTCCACCACCACTTTCCATGTTTTACGGTCGGCTGCCGGAATGCGACGAAGTATTTCACCCAGAAAGGCATCGAAATGCGCTGCAATATGTTTCTTACTCATTTTATCCGTTTCCAGTCCTGTAGCTTCGGGCGATGCAGGTCCATTGGTGACACCGGTGGTGGTCATACCCGTTTGCATGATGATCCAATTTCCTGTAGGTACCGACCAGTTCAACGTACCATCTGCCGAAAGGTTTTT
>CAZTDH010000513.1:0-1312 GCA_964612615.1 uncultured Paludibacter sp.
ATCAGTAGTGTCCACTAAAATATTTCAATAATCGCTATAACAATTTGATATTATGAAAAATACAATCTATTTTCCATGTCCACGATTTGAATTTTTACTTTTGAGTTTAAAAGTAAAATTGAATTATGAACAGCGGGAAATATGTTTTTGCACAACTTATTGAGTTTCTTCCACAGAAAACATTTCAACGTATAGTTATGAAATATCAAGGTGATAAATACATTAAATCGTTCAGCTGTTGGAATCAGCTGCTGATTATGATGTTCGGTCAACTTGCTGGATGTGAAAGTCTTCGAGAACTGGTTTGTATTATATCCGCTCATGCTCCCAAGACTTATCATCTTGGATTCGGTAAGTCTGTGATAACCCGAAGTAACCTTGCCAAGGCCAACGCAAACAGAGAATTCAAAATTTTTGAGGAATTTGCCTATAAGATGATAGCTATCGCTCAGGAAAAGCGTATTACTAAAGACTTTGAGATTGCTGGGCGATTCTATGCCTTTGATTCCACGACTATTGATTTGTGTTTGAGCCTCTTCTGGTGGGCAAGCTTTCGTAAAACAAAAGGGGGAATCAAGATGCACACCCTTTACGATGTAGTCACTCAGATTCCTGCTTTTCTTCATATTACCAAGGCTAAGGTTCATGACATGAATGCAATGGATGAAATTCCTTACGAACCGAATGCCTACTATATCTTTGACAGAGGATATTTTGACCTGGCACGCCTTTTTAAAATTGATATAATTGGATCCAATTTTATCATCAGGGAAAGAGGTAAACTTCAGTATGAAATAATTGAAGGTGAAGACCTTCTTGATTCTTCTGACAATATCATCTATGATCAGACTATAAGACTGACTGGGCAACAGACCATTAAAAAATATCCCATCCTCCTTCGACGTGTCGGATATTACTCGGTGGAGCACAAGAGAACTTTTACTTACCTGACCAACAACTTCGATATCAAGGCCAAACATATTGCTTTGCTGTACAAAAACAGATGGCAGGTAGAATTGTTCTTTAAATGGATCAAGCAGCATTTGCATATTAAATCCTTTTGGGGCGTTACCGAAACAACTGTCAGAATCCAAATTTATGCTGCAATATCGGTCTATTGTCTTGTTGCAATAGTCGAGCATGACCTTCGTCTTGAAAGAAGTACGTTCGATGTACTCCGTATCCTGAGTATGTCGCTTTTTGACAAAACACCCATCAGAGAACTCTTTCATAGAGTAGAACAGGTCGATTCTATAGCAAATAACAATCATGTACAATTATGCATAAATTTTTAGTGGACACTAGTGATCCA
>CAZTDH010000514.1:0-1304 GCA_964612615.1 uncultured Paludibacter sp.
ATATTAATTATTAAAGAGTTACTATTATGTTATTATTTATATCCAAAATTAATTCGCCACTCTCAGTGGTAAGAAATTGATTTTTAAAAGCAAGCAAACCTAATAGGTCAGCAGTCATATTCAAATCAGCAAGTTTCTGTTTTTCTGCGTTGCTGAAATTATTATCTGACAATCCTTTACCGGCAATCTTATCCACCTTGTTGCCCAGCTCGGCTTTCGCTTCATTTGAAAAGTCATTGGTCGATAATCCTTTACCGGCAACTTTGTCTACTTTATCCGCAATTTTGGCAACTTCTGCTTTTGCTTCGTTGGTATAATCATTGGTGGATAATCCTTTGCCCTCAATTTTGTCAACCTTGTTGTCAATTTTCGTCAAAAGTTTTTCTGCTTCCACATATACTGCTTCGCCACTTTCGCCATTGGCAACCATAAATTTGTCACTATTGATCAGTGGTCTGCCAAGTGGTTCAAATTCTTCCGGAAACCGTTTTACTTCTTCGTTTGCCATTATGCTAAAATTTTAAAATCCGTGATTGTGATTGGTTGTGAAGCAGTTGAACCAATTACGTTCAATGCTTTGTCATCAAGTGGACTGTAATTTTCATCCGAGTCAATCAATTTCATTGTCAATGAGATTGATTTTGGCTCATTTCCTGTGTCCTGAAATAAAGTGGTATCTGTGCTAACAGAAACCGGATATTCCATTCCATTTGCTACAAGAATACATTCATCGCTCAACAGTGCATCAATTAAAAAAAGCCGTTCATCGGCTGTTTTGTAGCCAATTTCAGTCTTGTATTCTGAGGTCAGTTCTTTGCGATTCTGTTTCTTTACGGTGTCTAAAATCACTTCGTCATATCCCAAAACAGTTGTTGCTTCGCTGAAAGTTGGATTATATTCAATCATTCCATTCAGAGAAATCATTTCATAAACTCCCCACGAATTCAGGAATTTCAAAAAATAATCACTCGCGTTGTTAGCTTGAGTAATGATTATTGAACCAACATATCCACCATTAGGTGTCATAATGTCGAAAACCGAAATCATCTTATGATTATTTGCCACAAGTTCATTGCGTAATGCATTGAAATCAATTGATTTCAAACTTTCAGTTTCGTCTTCTGAATGGTTGAATGTTGCAACTGTTTGACCGTCAACTTTTAAGTTGAAGGCCAATCCTTTTCCATAGTAGCAAAGCGGAATTAATTCATTTTCAGGTATGAAAATTAATTGTGCATTTGTACGTGTAGTCAAAAAGAAGTTATTCAATGGATTTTTCAATTTCCAATTGAAAATATCGGTTG
>CAZTDH010000515.1:0-1285 GCA_964612615.1 uncultured Paludibacter sp.
CCTGGGTCACTCCTATTATGCAAGTAATTAAGGCGATTGTATTTAAATACAGTCGCTTTTTTTGTGCAGAAAATACACGATTATCGCTGAAGTAGCACCAATAATAAAAGACGACTACAACAAACCGAAAAAGGGACAGGGGAAACCGAGGTAGATGTTTTTAAAACAAAAAAATCCACGATTACTCGTGGATTTTAAATATCAGACAGTCGAATAAATTTACAATACGCATCCCGACACAAAGTTATCAGGAGCAAACAATACCCTGTCACACAGGATAGCGAATCAACCCAGATTAGTCTTAAACGGATCGTTATTGAAATACTCCGGTGCTTTAGTTTGAGGTCCTTCTCCCGGCCCTACAGGAGCATCAGAAGTTAGTTGTAGCGAAATTTGATTATCCAGCTTAATTTCTGTAATCATTGGAGAAGCGTAGATACGTCTTTCAGGGTTTTCAGTGTTGGTTTTCATATTGTTATATGATAAAATGTAATACAATAATAATTATTATAGTCTAACTAAACAAACATCTATTTAAAACAAATACTTAGTTTAAATAGAATAACGGTACAAAATTAATAAAATTATTTTAATACTACTCTTTTTGTAGTTTTTTTTGGGCAATTAAAACATTTAACACAAAAACTAATTACAACAAAAAGAATAGCAAATACTACTACAATAAATTATTAATTATAGCAGTCAAAAAACAACAAGAATAAATCTTTCTGAATTCTGCATTGACCGAAAATTATAACTGCTAATCGAATTGCTATCGCTACAGATAACTCTTTTCAGTTTCCGTTTATTCTAGTTTATATAAACAACAATCCTATCCAAGATTTGTTTTGTAGGGATCATTATTAAAGTACTCAGGTGCAATTAATCTGCCTTCACCCGGTGCTTTAGGAGGTGTAACAGATGATTCTAGCTGTAGAGCTATTTCATTGTCTAATTCAATGCGCTCAACCTGAGGAGCTGTGTACTGTTTTTGTGTGTTTTCAGTCATAATTTCAAATTATTAGATGTATACCTTACAGGTTTTAGAAATCTGTTAGATATTAGTTATTTAATAGAAAATGCAAATATATTCATTTTTTTGATATACTTGCATTTTCTTTAGTTATTTAGCTTATTTTACAATTACTTTCGTTGTGGCACTTTTGCCTGCATTAGTAAGCGTAATGGTATATACTCCCGGCACAAGACGGGTATCAAGCACACTGACATTACTTGTGAGGTTTTTAGAAGCCAACCGTTGACCAATTGCATTGTACACATTAAC
>CAZTDH010000516.1:0-1281 GCA_964612615.1 uncultured Paludibacter sp.
AAATCAATCAATAATTACTTTTTTCGTTACGGTTTTTCCTGCATTACTAACAGTTACCATATAAACTCCGGTTGTTAGTGGATTAAACAACACGTTTGAAGTCGATTTCAATGTTTTGGTTAGCAATTTCTGACCAACAGAGTTGTAAACAGCTACTGTAGTTTCGCCATTTACTCCGTTTACAACAATCTGACCGTTTGAATTAGTCGAAACCCATACATTTTCAGTTGTATTTTGGTTGATACCAGTAGCTACCGAAGGAGCTTTGAAGAGCAGCGTAAAGCGACTTTCATTATTAGCTGTTACATCGGAATAGAAATTGTAATCTGCAACCGTCAAATCCTGTTCAGTGTTCAACACATTATCTTTCAGAACTATCTGTGTACCTGAAACAAAGTTTGTAAACTGTGAGGCTTTTATCGTAAAGTTATTAGCTTCCCCTGTAGTAAATCCTAATGCAAGTTGGGTTAGATCGTTCACACCGTTGATTGTTACTTGTTCGCTACCTGCCAAGGTATAAATCTCAGGAATGGAAGCTGTAGCATTCGACATTTTTGGTGAATCATAATTATCAAAACTATTCGATGCAGCTGCATTGAAGTAAACTAAAGCCTGATCGCTGGTTAATCCATTCGATACTTCCAAACGTACTAAAGGTTGAGTAGTTGCAGTACCTGATTTAGATTTGAATCCATTAGAACCGTTATCGGCATGAGCACGTTGACTGTTCGTTACAGAAAGTGTACCTGAAGTCTGACCTGCATCCACACGTACCCAGAATGACTGCATTGGAGGTATAAGGTTGGTAACAGCTTTTGCTCCAAGTGAAGTACCGACACCACCGGTTGCATTATAGGTATCAAACACCCAGGTTGTTACACCTGTAACAGGAGCAGGAGTTGTTTTAGTACGATACCACATAGTAGTCGACAAGTTGGTTTTACTAACATTAGTCCAGTTTAAATAACTTGGATATGGATTACCTACCAGATTAAATCCTTCTTTCGTTTGACCTGCGGTACGGGTAACTACAATCTCTTTGGCACCGGTATTCAAGTTGCCGCTGAATGTGACTACTCCCGTAGAAGCCAGATTAGCTACATAACCCTGCATCACATTCAGCGATGTTGAGGTATTATTTATTGCAGGCCATGGAGTTGTGCTACCGTGTGCTTCATCATACCAATAAACCGGATTTTCTGCAGTTGCAGAAAGCACATTGCTGGTTGCTCCTGAAACTGGACTTGCAACATACCAGTTACGGCCTGAAGTCAGATATTG
>CAZTDH010000517.1:0-1275 GCA_964612615.1 uncultured Paludibacter sp.
ACAAGTTAGGGCTTGCTTCATACGAAGCTATCGAAGCTTTTGTGGAATACAAATTTGACCGATTTCCAAACCATTAAATAAAACAAAGTCAAATGAAGTCACTAACCATTAATTATGTTTCAAAGCTCGAAAATATTGATATATAGCAGGCCGCGATTTATTTTGGGTACAACCAAGTATTTGAATATATAGACATGCTCAACTAGCCAACGCAGTTCCCATATAAACCAATTTGCAAGTTTAAGATAGCTCGTTCCAGCAATAGCTTGTTTATTCATTTCAAGGTAATTGAAAAGAATGTACGTGCACTCTATTCAACCGACCAACAGTCGGTTTGGAAAGATAGTTGCGTGGAGTTCTTCTGCAAACAACCAAGTCAAGATTATTATTTTAATTTTGAGTTTAACTGTATCGGTACATGTTTAGCAAACAAGCGAAAAGGGCGTGAATTAGATGTTCAACCACTCTTTGAGCAGAAGATGAAATCCATCAAACGTTTGCCTCTCTTGGCAACAAGCCCTTTGATGAAAAATCCGGCAATTTCGATTGGGAACTCACTGTCGAAATCCCTTTCGAAGTGATTGATATTCAGATTGAAAATCTTCCGGAAATACTTAATGTTAACTTCTATAAATGTGCTGATGGTACTGCTGTTCCACATTATTTGAGTTGGAGTCACATTTCAACGGATATACCCGATTTTCATCGTCCGGATTTTTTTGGAGAAATATACATTTGATTATTTTGAAATTTTAAAATTCTCTCTGATAAATTATTTTCTAAATGTATGTAGGATGTTTGATTTTGAGTCAGGCATCCTTTCATTTTTAATCCCACAAATTTTTCACTCCAATTGAACCCGAATATCAGTTTTTATAAGTCACTATTGAAAAATCTGTTTAAATTTAAAAGAAATAAGTGACATATCTCCTGATTTTAATTAATAACATTTTTATAACAATATATAAATCAAACTGTGTGTTGTTAAATAATTAGTACTACTTGTTTCACTGGATGTAAAGTTTGGAAGACATAATTAGCAACAAAACAGTAAAATTTATTGAGTGTAATAATTCAATTTGGAATTGATTAATTATACTCTGACCTATCAAACAACCATTTACAATTTAAGTGTTAGTTTGCATGAAAGAATATTATTTTTGACATGGTAATTAGAACTCATAAGTTCAAATTGTATTAAATACCATATTAATTATCAACTTAGAATACGTCAAACCCAACAAGCCATTTATTTTGAAAATCAGACTTATAAAC
>CAZTDH010000518.1:0-1270 GCA_964612615.1 uncultured Paludibacter sp.
GATTGTTGCTGCCATAAGTGTATTATGGGTTGAAGACAAAGTTCATGATGAACTTTCCACAAAAAAATAACAGATTAAAAGAACGTTTCAAATTCCATATATTATGAAAGAACAAGAGGAAATTGATCTTTGGAGTATTTCGGATGACACTTTCAAGCCCGAAAAACATGCCGAAGCTGAACAGATTTTCAGTTTAGCTAACGGACAGATTGGTCAAAGAGCTAATTTTGAAGAATTTTACTCTGGTGGAAATACTCAGGGGACTTATCTTTCAGGAGTTTATTGCTCTAAAAATGAAGCAAAAAGTCTTTCGACACTTCCAAACTGGACGAGCTTAAATGTACGTCTGAATACAGAATTAATTGATTTGGCTCAATGTGAAGTAATCAGTTTTCGTCGAACGTTGAACATGAAACAAGGTTTTATGGAACGTAAATTTGAAATAAAAACAGCCAAAAATGAGCATATTGAAGTAGCCGTACAACGATTTCTGAGTTTGGCTCAAACCGAAATTGGAGCTATCAAATTTTCCGTAAAATCAATCGATTTTGCTGGGCGCATTACGTTTTCACCCATTATTGACGGAGATTTCAATACTTCTCAAGAACCAGATAATGAACCAGAATGGAATGTGTTACAATCTAAAATTCAACAGGATGTTGCTCACCTGTGGATACAAACCAGAAAGACCAATTTTCAGGTTTGCGAGGCCATGACATTTGATTTCTTTAAAAATAATGCCCAAATAAAAACTAATCCGACTAAAATTGAGAAACAAAAAGTTGCAGGATTTTCATTCGGAACAGATATGAAAGCGGGCGATTCAGTTTGTGTTTATAAATTTGTAGCCATCTATAGCTCCATACAACATCCATATCAGGAACTTACATCCAAAGCTTGTGAAAAAGCTCTTCAGGCAAAAAGTACTGGTTGGAATGAACTTTTGGATGAAAACGCCCAGACATGGCAACAACATTGGGAAAAAGTCGGTTTAAATTCAAATGCCGGGCAACCAACAATTATGAATGCATATAAGCAACTCCAACCATCCTGAATTTCAATTTACAAACCATTAGAAATTCCGTAAAAATGAAGAAAATCATTTTATTAATACTCACTTATATTTTTGCATTACAACTTGGCGCTAAAACACCTCCGTTGATTCAACGTGTTGAACCTACTTTTTGGTGGACAGATATGAAACAAGCTGAACTTCAGATTATGTTGTATGGTACTAATATTGCCAATGCTGAATTTCACATTGATTATC
>CAZTDH010000519.1:0-1253 GCA_964612615.1 uncultured Paludibacter sp.
AATTCGGAATTGCTGATCAGGTATCTTATGTTTCTACCGGTGGTGGTGCATTGCTTGAAGCTATTGAAGGTCGCGTATTACCGGGTATCGAAGCTATCCGCGGATACTAGGACAACGGTTTTATTCATTATAAAAAGAGCTGTATCAATTAGTTTTGATACAGCTCTTTTATTTGTGAGATTTAAATTAGAATATTTTCCAACCAAGAGAAACAACAATTGTATTTGCTGGAATGCTTGTAAGAGTTGAAGCTGATAATGGATTTTTGTACATGTCAGCAATAAGGTTGTAACGTAAATCCAGTGCAAACATTAAAACATCTACACCAATACCTGCTTCAAGCCCTAAGTTAGCTTTTTGTACTTCATTTACCAATTTACTGGTATCAAAATTACTCCCTGAAGTAAGGTTCTTAAAAGATAGTGAAGAACCGGCATCAAGTCGTAACATAGGACCTGCAAATGCACGTAGATTAACTATTTTCAAATCCAATAATTTTGCTCCAACCAAAATAGGCACATCAACCGTATTAAAAGTTGCAAATCTGTCAACTGTGATATTGGAACCTCCACTTATTATATCAGGAATGCCAAGTGTAAAGTTCTTTTTCTGAATAGAATAAAGCAGTTCCGGTTGCACATAAATTACTTTTCCGAAGGGAATGCGGGCAAATAAACCGGCATGGAAGTCGTTCCATAGCTCATTCCCTACATTGTTCAGATTATAGGTTCCGTTCGTTATGTCGCCGATATTCTTTAAGGTAAGAGAAGAATTATAACCGGCCATAACTCCTAAATGAAACTGCGCCTGAGAAAAAGAAAAACTAAGCAGAAGTACTGCTGTGAAAATAAATTTTTTCATACTTGTTTTTTAATTATGGATTTTAAAATTATAAATTAGAAAGTAACCCACAGTGGATTATGAATTTTTATTTTGTTGGTATTAAACTTTAAATCTGCCTTTTCAGGTACTTTGATAGTGTATTCTTTCGCTTCTTTGTTCGTCAGCTTATTATCACGCAACCAAAAATTGAAATCTTTCAACTGAGCATAACTGATTCCGTTTTGTTGCGCCCATATTGTCCAGTCAGGCACTGCTGTCTTTACCACAACATCTTTCGTGCCAATTGTCTGATAAAACTGATCGTGGTCAATCATATAACCATAGGCTTTCGGATTTTCCAGAAATTGTTTCATTGCCAGAATGCGAAATATATAACGGCTCGTTTCGGCGTTTAAGTATAAATCGAAAGC
>CAZTDH010000520.1:0-1251 GCA_964612615.1 uncultured Paludibacter sp.
TGTTTTGTTAAGTTGCTGTTAATTCTCAGTAATGCTGCGTTATTGTTGTTTTTTTCATTTACTTTATTCGAAGGTAATTGAGGAGCTTGCTTGATACAGGAAAATAATCCGACACAAAATATTGTGATTAAAAAGAACTTACTTTTTCTCATCTTCCAACTCTCAACTGCTAACTCTCAACTAACGTATATTCGCAATACTCATAATGTCCGAAAAAACTCCGGCGGCCGTTACACCCGCACCCGCTCCGTAACCTTTAATCATCATCGGGAATTCGTTGTAACGCTCTGTTGTAATGAGAATTATATTGTTGCTACCCTGAAGGTCGTAAAATGGATGCAAATTATCCACTTCCTGTAAACCAACGCTACAATTGCCGTTTTCCATTTTGGCAACAAATCGCCAGCGTTTATTCTGAGCTGCTAGTGCCTGACGTTTTTGTTCAAATTCAGCATCCAATTCGGGAACTGATTTCCAGAAATCGTCCAGACTTCCGGCAAAAAAGGTATCCGGAATAAAAAGATTCTTTACAACATCAGTTTGTTCCACTTTGTAACCGGCCTCGCGCGCCAGAATTACCAGTTTGCGAATCACGTCTTTGCCACTGAGGTCAATTCGTGGATCGGGTTCGGCAAAACCGGCTTCTTTGGCCATCAAAATGGCCTTACTCAGTGGAATTTCGCTGCTTAAGGTGTTGAAAATGAAGTTTAATGTGCCGGATAAAACTGCTTCCATTTTCTGTATATGGTCGCCACTGTTTATCAGGCTATTCATGGTGCTAATAATTGGCAGACCGGCACCCACATTGGTTTCGAACAAAAATTTCACACCACGACGACGCGAAGTTTCTTTCAGATTGGCATATTTTTCGTAAGCCGATGATGCTGCCAGTTTGTTGGCTGTTACTACCGACGTATTATTTTCAAGCAAAGTCTGGTATAAATCTGAAATATGTTCGTTGGCAGTACAATCAACAAAAACCGAATTGAAGATATTCATTGTCAGAATTTCTTTGCAAATCAGATGTGGAGTTGCATCCATTCCTTTTGTATTCAATTCTTCCCTGAAATTTTCCAACTTAATTCCGGCACGGTCAAACAGCATTTTTTTGCTGGACGCAATACCCACTACATTGAGTTTCAGACCGTTTTGCGACATCAATTTTTGTTGCTGTTTCTTAATTTGGTCGAGCAAACTACTTCCAACGGTTCCAACTCCAACAACAAATATGTTCAGAACCTGATATTCCGA
>CAZTDH010000521.1:0-1246 GCA_964612615.1 uncultured Paludibacter sp.
AATCTGATTTTACGGGCTATCATCACAATGGCATTTATTTGGGTTCCTATTATCCCCATGCACTTTATGTGGCCAGTTTAATGTATTATCTATTTCACGATACAGCTTTTGCACCATCAGAGTCCGTATTTACGCAACTTAAAAACAATTTACTGGCTTATCGGAAAATTGCTTCAATTTACGATGTGCCTACCGCTGCTTGTGGACGCTTTCCTTCTGCTGTAACAATTTTAAATGAACTTTATCCATGTTATGCCTATTTAGCTTTAGCAAAATCAACCCCTGATACTGAATTGTTGGCTGCATTCGAGCGTTTGTATCAACCCACCGTGAATCCGGTTTTGACTCAGATTAGTCGTACTGTTGCCGATATTACCTATAAAGCTACACTTGGGGAAATGGAATTGTGTCTGAAAGCCCATGCATTGGGTGTAAAAGCCGAAAATGGACCTAAAACCCAAATCTATTATCCCTATGGAGGTTTTTTAATCAGTCGCGATTCACTTCGGCACACCAGCATTAAAGGTTATAGTAAATATATCTGGGATTATGAATCGGATGGAACAAACAATGTTTACGGAAGGTACAATAGTTATGGTCAAATTGAATATACATCACTTCCCGATGGAAGAAAAAATAACGCCTACAGCAATACAGCTTTTGATTGGGCAAAAATACCCGGAACAACCGCTAAGTATCTGAGTGCTGCCAATATGATTTACAGTAGTTCAACACCGTATCGTAATTTCTCTACTGATCCGTTTCTGGGTGGAACTACATTGAATGATTCTACATCCATGTTTTCACTGAAGCTTCATGACAATACCTTCGATACATCCTTTTATGCTTACAAGTCGGTATTTTGCTTCGGGAATGCATTGATTTGTCTTGGAAGCAATGTAACCTGTAGCTCAACCACAGCACCGGTTTACACCACCCTTTTACAACATGAGGTATTAACGGGCGAAAGTATTAAAGTGAATGGAACTGCGGTTACAACGAATCAAACAGGACTCATTACGCCCGTAATTGCCGATAACCTTGGAAACCGATTTATTGTGAAAACAGGAACGGTTGATTTGAATGTGAACGGTACTTTGTATTCGGCAGTTATTAATCATGGAATGGCTCCTAAAAGCCTGAATTATTTATATTATATGTTGCTGAAAAGTAATGATGCTCAGGAATTAAAATATAAGACAGCTGCCACTTCGCCCATAAAAATTATTCGTCAGGATAATGTAGC
>CAZTDH010000522.1:0-1242 GCA_964612615.1 uncultured Paludibacter sp.
CGGTTTTCGCTGTATTGCAACACCGGAATAAAGCTCGCTTTTTGAGTGGTGAATAACCAGTTTCCGGGTTTCTTAGCCTCTTTTGCAGCTTCGGCAGCAGCCTGAATCACACTTTCGGGCAATCCTGCCAATTCAGCTTTATTGGTCACCAGTTTTTTGTATGCATTGGTTTCGTCCAACACATTTTTTCCAAAAGCAAGTTGAGCCAACCCGAGTTCTTTGTTGATTGCACGAAGTTTTGTTTTTTGTTCGGGATTCAACGCTGCACCACTGCGAATAAAACTGCGGTGGTATTTTTCGAGCAACCGGATTTGTTCATCGGTTAATGTACCGAGTAAGGCAGCTTCATCTTTCGTTTTGTACAAAGTGTCAACACGGGCAAAAAGCTTATCGTTCAGATAAATATTATCGTTATGCTCGGAGAGAATCGGTGAAATTTCGGTGGCAATTTCTTCCATGCCTTCGTTGGTATTACACGAATAAAGATTGAAAAAAACCGAAGAAACTTTTTTCAACAGCTCACCGCTGAATTCCAGTTTTTCAATGGTGTTTTCAAAAGTAGGTGCTGCAGTATTATTGGCAATGGCTTCTACTTCAGCCTGATGCTGCTTAATACCTTCTTTGAAAGCCGGCATATAATGCTCATTCTTAATCTTATCGAAAGGTGGCGCACCATATTTGTTTTTGTACGTTTCAAAAAACGGATTATCTGATTTTACACATCCCATAAGCAGGATTCCAAGGGTTAAAGTGAATACTATTTTTCTCATTCGACGATAGAATTATAAGGTGAAACATGTTTGAGGCACAAAGATACATTTTTTATAGTAAATGAGTGACAACTAAACGTGGAAACATGTAGACAAGGAAACGAGTAGACGATTAATCATGATTATTTTAAACTCCAATAAGGCAGATGACCTTTTATTCAATTATTTAGCTTATCTTCGTGCTCTGAAATTTCAAATCAGTATTCCTCCAATTTTTAAAACAAAAACTACATTAATTAATGGCAAAATCGCAAACTACGTACACGAAACAAGACAAAGAAAAGAAGCGTTTAAAGAAAAAACAAGATAAGGTACTAAAGAAAGAAGAACGTAAGCAAAGTAGCGACGGAGGTTTGGATAGTATGATAGCCTATGTTGATGAATTTGGACGTATAACCGATACTCCACCAGATCCAACCCGCAAGACGAAAGTGGATATAAACAGCATTGAAATTGGTGTGGCGCGTCGCGA
>CAZTDH010000523.1:0-1239 GCA_964612615.1 uncultured Paludibacter sp.
ACCTTTAATATTAAAAAAGGATCTTTGCAAAAAACTACACGAACAGTTTCAACAACGCCTATCATTGAACCAGTAACTGTGACCATACAACCCATTGGTGGTGGTTCGGCAACAATCAAGTGTTACAGTACAACCGGTCAGCGGGCTTCTATCTATGATGGTGCGGATAGTGTACAATATCTCTATCAGGTAGGCGATACCGCTCCAAGTTCTGCTGAAGCTCCGGGACTTACCAAAGACTTATCAACCAAAGCGTCGTTTACACTGGCATTAGGTTCGGCAAGTTCGGCAAAGAATCTGTATATCTATTTCCGTTGGTACAATACAAAACATCCTGAACTGGCAGGGCCGTGGAGCTCATTACAAACCACTTTGATATTGTAATGACATACTTAAACGGAGAAAATCAGAATAAAAAAAGAACACAATCATTGTGTTCTTTTTTTATTCTGGCAATATCTCTGCAATATCCCGAAAAATTATTTTGTTTATAATCCATTTGAATAGCTGATTCAGACGATTGTTTATAAAAATAAAGCATATTTGTGAGTTAAGTAAAATAGCAAATGTCATAAATATCGAAATTTTGTTTGACTTATCACCAAAACTTATTCACAAGAAATTAATGTTTTCATTATGTCAGGTTATAAAATAATCCATATCTTTACATCTTCTTTTTCAGAACTATAACACGAAAACAAATCCCTTATATAAATACAAATCAATTAAAAAAAGTGTTATGAAAAATTACTTCAAATTTAATTTGTCAGGTAATAAATTATTGCCTGTGTGGCTGCTCTTTATTGTTCTTTACATTATTCCTTATTCAATTGTACAAGGGCATATTCAGGAGTTGAACAAAGTTCAACCCGTTGATGGTATGACTGAGGCTTTTCAGCGTATGGGTGCTATGTTTTCATGGCAGGCGTTGTCGCTTTTCCTTTTCGTATTGGAATATGCCATATTATTTTTCATCTACAAAATGACAATTGAAGGGGTAGAATTCAAGGAAAAGGTATTCAGCTTTAGCGGACAATTCGGAAGTTTTATCTCGTTATTTATTGGCAATTTACTGTTGACCATTATCACATTAGGCATTTATGGCCCGTGGTTTATGACCAACATGTATAAGTTTTTTGCCACTAATGCAAAACAGGGTGAGCATAACCTTGATTTCAAAGGCAAAGGATCTGATTTGTTTCTCATAATTCTGGTTACTTTGCTAATCCCAATGCTGGT
>CAZTDH010000524.1:0-1230 GCA_964612615.1 uncultured Paludibacter sp.
AAAAGCCACCGATGCTTGCGCATTTCCTGCCGTGGCAACAACAGCGGTAGGACTGCCGGGAACTGCTGCAGCGGTTGGCGTTATGGCAGCGGATTTCGTGGAAAGTGCGGAAGTTCCTGCTGGATTGGTGGCAAGCGCTTTAAAGACATAAGATATTGTACTTAATAAACCGGTTACAACAATCGGACTGCTGGTTCCGGATACTCTTTTTATTTCATTAACTACATCAGTACTATTATAAGCAATTATTATATAACTTGTAACTCCCGGATCTGTCGATTGTACTGGCGGGGTAAATGCAACCGAAGCCTGTAAAGGACCTGCCGTGGGTGTTACTTGAGTACCTGATATTGCTGCGGGAACCGTATATGGCGTTACCGAATTGGAAACCCCGCTGGCAATACTTGAACCATTAGCATTGGTTGCTTTTACGGTAAAAGTATAAGCCGTTCCACTGTTTAATCCGGTTACGGTAATGGTTCCGCTTCCTGCCTGAGTCAATGTTCCCGTTCCACCTCCGGGTATAGAACTTACTGTATAGCTTGTTATTGCTGAACCGCCATCAGACGCCGGTGCCGTGAAGGCTACCTTGACAGTCGAGCCTGCTGTTACAGTCGCGGCACCAATAATAGGTGCATCAGGAACCTGGAGAGGCGTAACTGCGGCCGATGCTGTACTCACCGTACCAGCGCCTATTGAATTTGTAGCATATACGGTAAAGGTATAAGCTGTACCGTTGGTTAAACCGCTTACCAAAATCGGACTGCTGTTTCCGGTTACCGTTGCTACTAAAGCATTTGAACCATCATAAGCTGTTACGGTATAGCCGGTAATGGCTGAGCCGCCATTGTCGTTTGGTGTGCTGAAAGCCACCGAAGCTTGCGTATTACCTGCCGTGGCAGCTACACTTACCGGTGCATCAGGCGCTGTGGCTGCAGCTCCTGCTTGTGGAGCAAAAGCAATTCCTCTAAAGGCGTAGGTTGCTGCAGAAGTTGCAAGGGTTGAAAAGGTTCCTGTCATAGTATTATTAAAACCGGAGTTGTCGGTCAGGGTGACAATAGAGGTTGGGACAGTTCCATTAAAGATGGATCCTGTACCAGAGACAGCTTGAGTAACTGCATAGAGGGTAATTGCACCGGTGGCAGGATTACATACTCCCGTTACCTGTTTAATACCATCCGCGTGTGCAACAGCTCCTTTTTTTACCCATACCCCACTGCTATTCAAACA
>CAZTDH010000525.1:0-1230 GCA_964612615.1 uncultured Paludibacter sp.
ATTTTTGCCGAAATGGATTGGGAAAAAGGCTGGACTCAGCAATTTCATTACGGAACAATTCGAAACAACAACACCCGTTTATTCAACAAATTAGGAGCCGATACCGGATTTGACTCAATCGGTACTTTTAATACGGCGAAAGCATTATCCAAATTCCTGAATCGCCTTGATTCACAAAACAAACTTACCAAAACCATTCTTTATAATTTGAATCCGGCTGATAATGAAATGATTGCCACTATGATAGGTAACTTTCAGGACGGAACAGTAGCCGGAAAAATCCAGTTTGGTTCGGGGTGGTGGTTTCTCGATCAGAAAGACGGTATGGAAAAACAAATGAATTCGCTTTCAGTACTTGGTTTGCTGAGCCGCTTTGTTGGTATGTTAACCGATTCACGCAGCTTCCTCTCCTACCCACGTCACGAGTATTTCCGTCGTACCTTGTGTAATTTGATTGGAAATGATGTTGAAAATGGTTTACTGCCACATCAGGAACTTGACTTTATTGGAAAAATGGTGGAAGATATCAGCTACAACAATGCTAAAAATTTCTTCAATTTCTAAATAAATATTCATCCGGTATTTAGATTGTCACTAAATAACTGAATTTTAGCAGTAATTTATCGACAAGCTTTTATACATTAGAAAAAAAGCAGTACTTTTGGTCAACCAATCAACAAAACCAAACAATATTTCAAAAAAAAAGAAAACAATGAGTAAAAAAATTGTAACATTAGGAGAAATCATGCTCCGTCTGTCAACTCCCGGCAACACACGTTTTGTTCAATCGGATGTATTTGATGTTGTATATGGAGGTGGTGAAGCAAATGTTGCTGTGAGCTGTGCAAACTACGGCCACGAAGCTTATTTTGTATCAAAATTGCCCAAACACGAAATTGGACAATCGGCTGTTAATGCATTGCGCAAATATGGTGTTAAAACTGACTTTATTGCCCGTGGTGGCGACCGGGTAGGTATTTATTATCTCGAAACCGGAGCTTCCATGCGTCCAAGTAAAGTTATCTACGACCGTGCACATTCATCAATTGCGGAAGCAACTGCTTCAGATTTCGATTTTGATGCCATCATGAAAGGAGCAGACTGGTTTCACTGGTCGGGAATTACACCTGCTATATCAGACTCAGCTGCTGAATTGACAAAATTGGCTTGTGAAGCTGCAAAACGCAACGGTGTTACTGTTTCTGTAGATTTAAATTTCCGCAAAAAACT
>CAZTDH010000526.1:0-1223 GCA_964612615.1 uncultured Paludibacter sp.
TGACGGTTTTCAGCGTAGCAACTTCCATGCCACGATTGTTGGCAAGTTCCTGTTGTTGTGCCAGTTCCAGTAGTGTACGCTCAAGTTCTTCAACTTTATTTTTTAGTTTTTCTTCAGCCACCCGAAGATTTGTATTGGCTTCGTTCAACGTTTCAGTAAGCTTTTTTTCGTTGATTTCCAATGTGTTTTGCAAGTTGCTCTGTCTGCGCGACAAAACCATCCACGCCAATAGAAAACCAACTGTCAACGCGAAGATAGCTAATATATATTCCATAAATTTTAGATTTTTTTGAGAGTTTAATCAAACAAGGTCGGATGGTCTTCTTCCATTTTTCGTATAATGGTGAGCATTACAGCTTCACGTATAAATTTCGACTTGTTTTGCACTTTGTATTTGGCAATATAACGGTTCAACGCCTTGTTCTCTTCATCGTTCAGCGTGAAAATCTGTCGGTGTTTGCGTAGCGAGTTGCGCTGCGAAGCCGGAGTAATGTTCTTTTTTGCCATAGGAATTGTAATTCAGCACAAAAATAATATTATCTGAGCAGTTTTAACGACATTATAACAAAAAACTGTATTTTTGCTTTTTAAAATCAATAAATTTACCGAAAAAGTATAAACAGAACATGGCAGAACACAATGAATTAGGCAATTTGGGTGAAGAACGAGCTCAGGCATATCTCCGCGAAAAAGGGTATATTATTCGCCACACCAACTGGCACAATTCTACGCCTTCGGGTGCTGAGGGCAAGCTTGAACTTGATATTGTTGCCGAAAAAGAGGGTTTACTGATTATGGTAGAGGTAAAAACCCGTTCCACCGAAACGTTTGAACATCCAGCCGATGCCATT
The DNA here is from genome assembly GCA_964612615.1 of uncultured Paludibacter sp. Lineage (GTDB taxonomy): Bacteria > Bacteroidota > Bacteroidia > Bacteroidales > Paludibacteraceae > Paludibacter. Next base: position 852 of record CAZTDH010000526.1, read on the forward strand.
ACCAAACGGAAAATCAGAAATATTATCAATGCCGCCCACGAATATATTTTTCAGTTCGATTGGCAGGGCGAAACACGTTTCGATGTCATGTCAGTAATTCCACACGGTCAGGATTTTCTGATTGAACATATTGAAGATGCTTTCCTTTCTCCGTTATTTTGAATATAGAATCTTAAAGTTAGAATAATTATGCAATAAAGTGGGTTTAAGAGTATATTCATTCAAAACTCGCTTCAAAAAAATGTTTTATAATATGCTTAATTCTGTTTCCGGTCTCAACTTGTTTGTGTACTTTTGCAAAATAAATTTAAAGATTGGATTTGGTTGTTAGTTAAACATTAAAATATCTCATAATGAAAACATTAGAAAAAA
>CAZTDH010000527.1:0-1222 GCA_964612615.1 uncultured Paludibacter sp.
TTCATCATTTCTTTGCTGAAAACGAGGTGAGTGAAATTTGGTTGACTTTTCCCGATCCACAAATGAAGAAAGTGACTAAAAGGCTGACAGCAACCAATTTTATGAATACTTATCAACAATTTGTAAAGGATAATGGGCATATTCATTTGAAAACCGATAGTAATTTCATGTTTACGTACACTTGTGAAATGGTTAAAAGTAATCATTACCCGATAGTTTTTTCAACTGAAGATTTATACGCTTCAACCCTCAAAGATCCTATTTTGGGAATTAAAACATATTACGAACAACAATGGCTAAGTCGTGGAATATCAATTAAATATATTCAATTTATGATGGAGAAAAAAGATGGATTCATTGAGCCCGATGTTGAAATTGAACATGACACTTATCGCAGTTTTGGTCGAAATAATGTAAGATAAATTGTTTGAATTTGACTAAAATAAATATTTATTGTATATTTGAAGCAATTTTTAGAACTTTTGTAGTTTGATGTTTGTTGACTTTCTGTATACTTGAAGATTAAATCTCTTTCTTAATACACATATTTAATCAATTAAAAACTAACAACAATGAAAACAAGATCCATTTTTTTTAGCTTGTTCTTTTTATCGCTAACTCTGATTGGGTTTGCGCAAGAATCCTCCACAACAGTTGAAAAACCAAAAGCCAAAATTTGGTTTGGCCCTAAAGTTGGGCTTGATTTAGCCCATTTTACTACCGATGTAAATGAAATATCAAGTCAGTTTGGTTCTAATTATCAGGCTGGTTTAATGTGTCAGATTGGCGAAAAGCTATATTTACAACCTGAAATATATTATGCAAGCACCAAAACATCTGACAGTATAAGAATAAATTTCCTTAAAGCTCCTATTATGCTGGGTCTTAGAATTTTAGATATCGGCTTGGTGAGCCTTCATATTATGGGCGGTCCACAATTTAGTTTTAAGTTAGACAATAGCGATAAACTTACCGGAGATCAAACACTAACATGGCAGGTTGGAGCAGGAGCTGATGTGTTGGGATTCATTACCGCAGATTTACGTTACACTATTGTTCCCGGACAATCAGTTTCAACTCAGGTTTCAGGTTTCAACCTCAATACAACAGGATTGAACCTTACAGTGGGTTTGAAGTTCAGATAGGTTAAATGTCAGGGATTTTCGTTGAGAATTAAACATTTTGATTCTTAAATTCGTTTTTGAAGTTGTCTCCGCTTTTA
>CAZTDH010000528.1:0-1222 GCA_964612615.1 uncultured Paludibacter sp.
ACAAAAGTTCTTCCGGTTGTATTTATTCCTGCACGATTAATTTCGGTGTACGTTGGATTGGAATTCAGCGCTGCGAATGAAAAAGGATCAATTTGCGAATCACGGTTAAAGTTGTTTCCATAATATCTAAGGTATTCATGACCACCACCCACACCGGCATAAATACCAAAGTTTGTAAACAGTTTTTCAAAAGAAGCATCCACTTTTGAAGTAGTGTGAAAGCGTTTGGACTCAAGTGTCCCCAAATGGTTCAACGAAACATTCAGTAACATATCGGAAGTATTGATAAGCGGAAAAGCTGCATCAATCAGCGAATTCAGGTAAGTTCCGAAACCAATACGCGCAAAATTCTGCTTTCCTACGTTCTTCTCTGCAGCTAATTCTGCTGCCGGAAGCGTATGAATATTGAAATCAGCATTAAGTGGTAAATTAAAATCGCTGTACTTTGCTGCCATTTTTTCCACTTTAGGTTCCAGTATCTGTGGTATAATGCTAATTTTACCTGCATCCTGAATTACAGGGCGATACTCACGTTCCACCGATACATTGCGGTTTAGAATGGTGTCCTGCCCTTTTGCTATGAAGCTGACACTACTCAGAAATAAAAGAATTGTGATTATATATTTTGAAGTTTTCATTGTCTGAATTTTTCAATTGAAAATTGATTAATTGATTATAGTTTTCTTTTCCCGTACGCTGATTGCACTTAGCCTATCAGTGATAAGCGTCTGAATCTCATCAACAGGTTTGTAGTTTTTCTGCAGACTGAGCAAATATTGTTTTGCCTGAAAATCGTTATTCAGCTTGATATACATATCGGCTAGCAACACAAAACTTCGCGCCAGCCAGAATTGATGCGGTGTGTTTTTCTTTGCAAATTCCATTACCGTTTTTTCTACATCGGTCATTTTTCCCTGATCGAAATAAAGATTTGCCAGCAGGTAATTGGCTTCTGCGCCATTAGCTGTACGGGTATCAGCCGAAAGTGATTTTAAATCAGTCATGGCTTCTGCATATTGATTAAGAGCCAGATAAGCTTTTGAGCGATTATATAGTGCTTCGGATTTTATTTCTTCATCCGAATGCGGATCGGCTGTAATTTCGTTAGCTATTTTCACTGTGGTTTGATAATCGTTCAGAAAGAAGCTGCAACGCAAAATTCCCAACCGACTGATATTTTTATTATCGACACTTTGAGCCACAGTTTCCAGTTGTTTGAAAT
>CAZTDH010000529.1:0-1222 GCA_964612615.1 uncultured Paludibacter sp.
GATTATGATCGATAATAAAAATAGTTTCTTCATCTTTTAAATGTAAATTGTAAATGATTAAATTGTAAATCGTTTTATCCTTCCAGTTCCTTAAACAAATTCGCAGTCTGTCGTTTATAAACTCCGATTCCGGCAAGTGAAGCTCCGATAACGGTAGACAAAACACCTGGTATAAAGCCAATATAAAAAGTTGTGACTGTGATTTGAGCGCGGATAATGCTTGGCATCATCATATTGGAATTGCGCATCATGTTTCGGGCATCAATGCCGTAGACCTGCAATGGCCAGGCACAAAGCAGTCCGATAATAATACCAACCACTGAGCCAATAATTCCAACCAACAATGCTTCGCCCACCAGCGAACGGTAAATTTCATGTTTACTTTCACCAATAGCCATTCGTAATCCAAATTCTCCGTACCTCCGCAAACCGCCTACCAGTCCGGCATTCCAGAGCACGATAGACATGGCAAACACGAAAATAAAGATAACGATATACTGTGCATTTTCGGAATATGCTATCATAAAATCCATACCACCTATGCCACTCATGGGCGCCATTGCAAGCGAGAACTTATCGTCTTTCTTCGTATTTTCCTGATTGAATGCCGTGGAAAGTTTTTTAGCTTTGGAATCCTTGTAAGGCGAATCATTAAAGAAGCCCAGCACTTCACCGGCTGCATCTTCCATATTTAATGCCAGTCGGGCATCATCAATATCTGCTACCACCATTCCTTTATCCAAAACCTGTGTACCAAAATGAATGGTGCCACACACCGTAAAATTATACATGGCCATATCGCCATACATGGTGTTCGAAATCAGCGTTACCCGGTCACCAAGTTTCAGATTCATCTTTTTGAACAGCTCATTGGTAATCATTATTTCGCCCAACTTTTTCGGAAAACGACCTGAAAATAGTTTGGATTTTAAATCCATTCGATTGATTTCGTCATCGCTTCCAAGCAAATGAATTCCCATGCCCATAACATTGCCCTGCGACTTTGTTATTCCTATCGAGTCAGGCGCATCCAGCAATCCGCCAAACTGAATCCGATCGGTCCAGGTCATATCAGGATAGGTGGTTTTCAACTTTTTAATCACATCGTTTATACCAATAATTGCATAATCGTTGGGCATTTGTGACTGATTTTCCTTATATGCCTCAGTCATGACTTTTACATGTCCCGTCGAGAATTTAGCAGTAGTTTCAATGCTGTCGC
>CAZTDH010000530.1:0-1215 GCA_964612615.1 uncultured Paludibacter sp.
TGTTCGTGACAGAGTGCCGGAAGATCAGAATTATAGGCAAATCCGTGCGATTTAAGCCACCAGTTGCGCATTCCCACTGCTGCAAAAGGTGCAAAAATAGCACCCACATTAATGAACATGTAAAAAAGGGAAAAACCGCTGTCGCGTTGACCGGAATATCCATCATTATCGTACATCTGACCAACCAATGCTTGTAAATTTCCTTTAAACAAACCATTGCCGAAAGCTATTACAAACAATCCGGCACAAGTCATTGCAAGATATATTCCAAAAGAACCTGCAGGTACCGGAGTAGGAGTTGGAATGGCAATCATCAGATAACCTACTGCCATCAGAATCAATCCAATCAGAATGATTCCTTTATAATTTCGGGTTTTATCGGCAATCAACCCACCTACAAATGCCAGAATATAAATGGAAAAATAAAAAATGGAATAAATAATACCGGCTTTTGTTTCGTCGAGCCCGAATTTCGACATTAGAAACAGAGTGAGAATCGCCATCATGGTATAAAAACCAAAACGTTCGCCCATATTGGCAAATGAAGCTGCCAAAAGGCCTTTAGGATGTTTTTTGAACATAATTTTAATGTGATAATTTGATGAAATATTAATGAATTAATTATATGCTTACTGCTTTTAAAACCACTCCCCTGTTTTTCCGTCCGTCCACTTTCATGATAATTGGGTTTTCGAACCGGATATGGCGAATAAATTCCGACTCATACTCAGCAGGTTGGGCATTCAGATAGTCTGTGTCGTATGTGCCGTCACCCAAAAACGGATTAATTGTGAAATAAGCTACACCAAATGATGTAAGATTCTGAAAGAAGTGAGTTCCCTGACTTGGATCAACGCGATAATTTGCCAAACCCGACTCCACAATAAGTCGCGCGTGGCTTATATTCGACCACTTAACGGGAATTCCAAGCCATGGATCAGCCGATCCCCAGCGTCCCGGACCAACCAACACGTAATGGCGGTTTTCTGTTATAAGTTGTCGGTTTATTTTCTCAATTTCCGATGCAATCAATTGATTTTTAGCCGCATTAAAAGCTTCGGGTTTTACATAAACTAAATCGAATAAATCTGTTGTAATACCATGTCCCAACGCACTTTTACTGGTTATGATTGCGTTTTCTTCCGGTATAGAGCCAATATCTTCATGAATCATTTCTTTATTGTCCACAATCGGTCGGATTTGCAATAAATAGAA
>CAZTDH010000531.1:0-1212 GCA_964612615.1 uncultured Paludibacter sp.
TGAAAAGTATCTTTGTAAGCGGCAATAAAATCTTTTGGCTTTTGCAAGTAATTGGTTTGGTGGGTTGTAATACATGACCAAAACGAAAGCGTTAAAGTCAGTATAAACAATAATCTTATAAACAATTTACGCATTGCAATGTTTTTGTAGAAATTTGAAGCAAAGATAAACAAAATATGTAAAATATGAGCAAAGCTTATCAATTCGCCCAATAAATTGTATTGTTCAGAAAATAAATTAATTTTGTGGTCTGATAATTGAAGTAAATCTCACTGATTCATAAATGTTTTGCCTGAATGAAAAAAACAAGACTTATCCTGAAATCTATCCTGATTATTTGTGTTTTCTTTTCGTGCGATTCCAGAAAGAGTCAGGAAGAAAATGCCGATAAACGGCTTAAACATATCCAGGAATTAATTGATAATAATTCGTTTAATGCTGCCAAAAATGAAATTGACAGCATTCATTCATTATTTCCAATGTTGGTTGACAAACGTAGAATTGCTGCTTCTCTTAGTGATACAGTTATGCGGCGTGAAAGTTCTCGTTCACTGGCTTTTTGTGATAGTATTTTGCCCGGAAAAACGCACGAAATGGATTCCATTCAGAAGAATTTTCGGTTCGAGAAAAATATCAAATATCAGGAAATTGGTAATTACGTTTACAAAACCGAGCAAACGGAAAGTAATGCCACCCGAACCTATTTAAAAACCTATGTTGATGAAAATGCAGACTTTTATCTGGTAAGTAATTATTGTGGTGGAAAGATAGAACAACAATCTGTTGAAGTTTCTGCCAATGAGTTGTTTGCACATACCGATACTATCAGTTTGTCTGATCCAAACAATCACAGGTTTGACGATGGTGGTTCACATTTTGAGTCAATTATCTTCAAAAATGAATCAGGAAAAACGGTTGTGGAGTTTATAACTCAATCGGCATCGAAAGTTCTGAAAATTACATTACATGGTAAAAAATCATATACTTATTATTTGGCTGATGCTGATAAAAAGGCAATTATAGAAACTTACCATTTGTGGAAGGTGAAAAAGGATGTCGTTCAGCTTCAGAAGGAAATTAAAAAAGCAACTCTAAGAATAATGCGAGTAAATAACAGTAAAAAAACAATAAATAAATCAGAAAAATGAAGAAAACAATTCAACTCTTAATGCTTTGTTTCATAGTAAGTTCTATGGCAATAGCTCAAAAACC
>CAZTDH010000532.1:0-1206 GCA_964612615.1 uncultured Paludibacter sp.
CTTTACCGTAAATTCCACCTGAAGTAACTACTGAATCGCCTTGTTTCATGGCTTCACGTTGTTTTTTGATTTCTTTCTGACGTTTGGTTTGTGGGCGAATCATGAAAAAATAGAAAACCACAAAAATCAATACCATCATCAAAATTCCCGAATACTGACTTGCACCACCTGCTGCAGGAGCGGCTGCCTGTAATAAAATGCTTAATAAGTTCATTTGTTTTCTTTTTAAAATTTATAATGCAAAAATAGTTTTTTATTTTTTATTATCGCTAAACATCACCACTTTAATCAGTTTATTATCCTTCTTAAGTTGTCCTACAATGTTATCGAGTACACCATTTATAAACGTGCCACTTTTTTCGGTACTGTAGTTTTTAGCAATTTCGATATATTCATTCAGTGTTACATTTACCGGAATGGTTGGGAAATCAAGAAGCTCGGCCAGAGCCACTTCCATAATCACAATATCCATAAATGCAATACGATCGATTTCCCAGTTCTTGGTATTTTTGTCAATCATTTCGCGTAAATCGGCACCTTTTGTCAGTACACTACGCAGCAGTTTAGTAGCAAATTCGGCATCTTCCTGGTCTTTGAACATAGGCAGAAGCGGTTGCTCAATGCCATTTTCCAGATCAAAACGTTTGATTGTTTTAATAATAAAACTTACCACCATTTCAATATCGTCGGTCCAGTAAATGTTCTGATCCTGAATAGAATCGTCCAGATCTTCGCTTTGAAGAACGATTTTTTTGAATATTTTACGCCAGATATCTTTATCTGCAGCATAATCAGCTGCAGGAGCATTCATATATTCGGCATAAAAATCGGAAGCAATTACTTCTTCAAAAAGTACTTTGATAATTTCCGAATCGTTTACCCACGAAAGCTTATGTGCAGCCAGATACTCTTTAAATTGCACATTTTTAGATAGTTGTGCAATAAATTTATTATCAATAAAACGGGTGTTGGGGTTTAAATCTTCTTCAGACGGGCGTAATCGGTTGCGTTTTGTTTCAATTTTGTCTGCAGCAAACCGGGTAATTTCAACCGATAATTGTAACAGGTGAAAGTACAGGTCGTAGGTTTTTTCGATGCTGTGAAATAGCTCTTTTTCAGCCAAAGGCAACGATTTACCTTCACTTTTGTAGTAGGAATATAAGATTTGGATAATCTTAATACGCAGTAATACTCGATTAATCATAA
>CAZTDH010000533.1:0-1205 GCA_964612615.1 uncultured Paludibacter sp.
TGGACTGCCAATGCCATAATGACGGTGTCTAATCCCACCGGATTGAGCACAGCCTCAACAACCAGTGCCGGAGGTATTACTTGCTGGATTTATAATACGGTAGCATCATCCCAGAAACTTACTTTTGCCTTCCTGACCAGTGGCAGTATTCAGAAATGCAAGATTGATTTTAACCTGAATTTCGTGGGCTGGCGTTGTATGTGGGCTGAATTTACATCGGACATGGGACATGACAGGACGGCTTGTACCACCATGACCATATCAGCTCCCACTACGGGAAGCGGAACCTTTTATTTTGATTATTTGGAGTTTCCTTCCACCAGCGACTGGACGCGTATGTCGGACTTGCAGGTAAAAGTGGCACAGGGAATTAATCCATCCGACGGGATGGATGATTATGTAGCGTTGCGAAATATGTATATTACGCCCTTAGTCACCACACCTACAACTGCTGAAACTGCAGGAGCAGATTCTATCCTAAACAGGTTAGAGAAATGGTATCTAGGCTCAAATTCATACTCTACAAACACCCAATTTAAAGCCCGTAAAAGTGCCATGACCGGCTGGATAAGCCGTGCAAAAACAGCTTACACCGCTTTAAATCTTCAACCTCAGACGGATGGAACAATTTTGGGCGATGGACTTTTCAATGAGGCCGAAGGAAGTAGCACGATAGATGGGTTGACTATCGATTATTTCCGTAATTTCGGGCAGGATGCACTGATTCCGTTGGCTTTCGATTACCGCATGAACGGAACGGTTGCCAGTAAAACTTCTATTCAGAATGTCTTCGATTGGTGGAACGACCAAGGTTGGGCTGATGGAAGTGCCATGGGCTCGCTTCGTTTCGAGAAAATCCGCTTTGGCGGATATGTTCATTCCTTGTTCCTAATGCGCAACGATTTGGGTACAACAGCCCGTTTTCAACGAGAGATGAATACGCTGAAATGGCTGTGTACTTTTGGATATGTTTTTGGACCCTTTACTAATACCGGAGATAATACTGATGTAATTCGAACCGTTATTCAAGCCCGTTTGGCTTATGCTTTAATGCAATCCGACCTTCAAACTAAAATAGCCGCTTTGTATAATTTAAGAAATTACTTCAACAGTGTGATGTCTGTCGCTACGGGTTATTCCGATTGTTTTAAATCTGATTTTACGGGCTATCATCACAATGGCATTTATTTGGGTTCCTATTATCC
>CAZTDH010000534.1:0-1205 GCA_964612615.1 uncultured Paludibacter sp.
TGGGCAGGCGATTCAATCAATGCTTTCAATCCGAAAAGTCGCACCGAAGTTCAGAAAAAGTATTTTGATTTCATGGCAAAACTACTGAACTGGCGCAAAACAAAAACAGTGATTCATACCGGTTCACTAACCCATTATTGCCCTGAAAAAGATGTGTATGTGTATTTCCGTTACAATGACACTGAAAAAATCATGGTAGTGGTTAACAATAATGAAACAGCTACCGATTTGAAAATCAACAGATACACTGAAAGTATTGTTGATAAAACCACAGGAACAGATATTATCACCGGTGAAAATTATAATCTTAAATCAGACCTCAGCATTCCGGCACAAACAGCATTAATCCTTGAATTAAAATAACTGAATCACAATCCCTTAAATTATTTTTATGAGAAAACTCATTTATCCTATCGTTATTTCTTCGATTTTAGGCTTATTAGTAACCGATGTTTTTATGTCGTCCTGCAAAAGACATTCTACGAAAACGGGTAATCTAACAGACTCTGTCCCTGAAAACAAAACGAATCTGGAAAGGACTAAAAAATCCGTTATAATCAAGGCAAATACTTATCAGAGTGTAGCGCATATATCCAACTAATGTAAGGCAACTATGAAATCAAGGTTTTTGTATATTTTAATATTTTCGTTTTTAAATCATATTAGTGCTCAAAACCTGACAAAAGTTTCCTCTGGCAATATAAAACGAATCGAAAATTTCCAATCCAAATTTGTTGCCTCCCGAAATGTAGATGTTTGGTTACCGGATGGGTACGATGGGAAAAAGAAATACAATGTTGTTTACATGCACGACGGGCAAATGTTGTTCGACAGCACGCTTTGTTGGAACAAAAAAGAGTGGAAAGTCGACGAAGTATTTTCAAAACTTATCAGAGAAAACAAAATTGAGCGTTGCATAGTCGTTGGAATCTGGAACAACGGTTCGGAAAGGATTTCAGAGTATTTCCCGTCTAAAATTTTCAACAATATTGATCCAAAAATTGCCAAATCGCTTTCCGACAAATACTGTAACGGGAAAGGCGCTACCGGCGACAACTACCTGAAATTTTTGGTAAATGAACTAAAACCCTATATCGATAAGAATTTTTCTACCTACGACGACAAAGAGCATACAACCATAATTGGATCGAGTATGGGTGGTTTGATTTCGATGTATGCCATTTCTGAATATCCCGATATTTTTG
>CAZTDH010000535.1:0-1201 GCA_964612615.1 uncultured Paludibacter sp.
CCGATTGGGCCGGGAGTAACAGGCAAAACAGGGTGGTTTTCCATATTATATTGAGTTTTGCAGTTCTTGTTTTTTATCCTGATTTTTGGCTCGCTGTTCCTGATTACGATCAATCAGCTCTATCCAGCCGTCATTCGAAATCCGTATTAGATCTTTCATTTCCGGGAAATCAGTTTTAGTCAGATTTTGAATAACTGTAATAACTTTTTTCCGTTCATCGTAACGTGGTGCCTTAAATTTCTGCTGATATGTCGGAATAATCTGAGCTTTCAGAAACTCACCTTTATTGTTTGTGTAAATTTGGAATAAAGGTGCAATGCCACACAATCCGGCCACACTCACGCAACTATAGGTGCAAAAATTCCCCATGCTGTAGGTAATAAAACGATTTTTGTAAACCTCCACCGCCCGCGTCACATGTGGTCCATGACCCAACAAAATATCTGCTCCGGCATCAATCATCCGATGGGCAAACTGATACACATTTCCACGGTTTTCGCCAATGTAGGTTTCTTTTCCACGGGTTACATTCTGTCCCTTTGGCCCTTCTACACCTGCATGAAACGAAACAAGCACTACTTCGGAAATGGTGCTCAGATGCTGAACAACCCTGACTGCCTTATTTACATCCCTTAGGCTCATTGTTCCTGCATTAGCCGAAAATGCACAAAATCCATACTTTATGCCTTTCAGGGTAAAGGTATCAACTGGACATTCCTGCAATCCGGCAAAATGAATTCCTTCTTTACGAAGACTCTTTTTGGTCGACTTGCGGCCTACATACCCAAAATCATTCCAGTGATTATTTGCCAGACTCAACACATTGAATCCTGCATTTTTCAGGTTTGTGGAATACGATGTAGGCATTGCAAAAAAGTAACAACGTCCATCAGTTCTACATTCTTTCACTTGCGATAAGTCGTCGGTAAGTACTCCTTCCAGGTTACCAAAACACACATCTGAATTCTGTAAATAAGACTGTAATGGCTCAAAAAGTCTCTGAACATTGTATTTTGGAAGTAAACTATTGTCAGGATAAGCCGTTCCGAGCATTATATCGCCTACAGCAGTAATTTTCAGTACATCCTTTTTTTGAGCTGACAAACATCCAAGTAGCACTGCGAAAACAAGAATCAACCCACGCCTTTTCATTTTAGTCGAATATCTGACCGGCATTGTTGCTCATCTGAACCATCTTATC
>CAZTDH010000536.1:0-1192 GCA_964612615.1 uncultured Paludibacter sp.
CATTGGGTTTGCCTTGCCGTACTAATTTTGTGTCGGATACCGAAGTGTGGGTCAAAGCGCATTCACCCTATCCTAATTGCAGTGGATACAGAGCTTATACAATAAGAGTCCAATTTAATTTCGAGGAAAAATCATTTGAACTTGTTGTTATTGTTGGTGAGTTGCATTCGGTGTATAACAAAGCGGTATCTGATGCCATTTTTTCAGAAATAAATCACGACAAATTTGGATGGGTAATTTATGGAACGGATATTTTACAACATCAATACTTGTCTGACAACGCACGTCGAAACTTACATCAGGTATTTCCCTGCCTTTACCCTCAATTGCGCTCGCATCTAAAATTTGCTTCTTTAGCACCCGACAAAAGTAATCGGTATTTGAAACACTTTGCTGAGATGGAGCAGTTTAAGATTCAGTATTTGCAAACTGAAGCCCTGGCTAAGGTAATGAGCCTTGACCTAATTTGGAAAGTTGCAACACCTCATTTTTTTGATACTTCCGCTTTAAAATCCTTAGAGTTTGGGGAAGGCAAACACAGTCAACCAAAATATGGAATGCCTTTATTGGGTCCAAAACAACTGTTGGATGATGAAGTCGTGTTTTTATTTATAGGCCATGAAAGCGATATGCCATTGGCAGTAAGCATTGATGATTATTTCAAGGGAAATCACCCTGCTGAATTTAAAGGGATTTCGGAATATTTAAAATTACGATATCAAACAGAACAACATTTAAGTATCTGGTTTAAGAACAAAGAAAATCCTATTCCTGAGATAGAGGCAGCTCTAAAAAACAGAAAAGAGCAAAAAATAATGGTTCAATCAAAACGTTATGTAGCAGTCTATTTGTCGCCGCACTCTAAAACTACTTGTTCTGAATCGCAACGTAAGATTTATTTTGTTTTAAAAGAGTTGTTGCTCACACACGGTATTGTATCACAAACCATTGATGTGGCTAAAGCCTGGGGTTATCAGCGCGAATTAATGCCTCATGCGGAGGGTTTAGACAATAAGAATAGTGAGAATAAGAAACCAATACAAATGGCGTTGGTCAAAAAAGGTTTTCATTATAGTTTGGCAAACATTGCTGTGGCCATATATGCTAAATTGGGTGGAACACCCTGGTGTTTCGAACCGCAAGAGTCGCAAGAGTTAGTGATTGGCATAAGTGCTTACACGAGCAGAGAGTT
>CAZTDH010000537.1:0-1187 GCA_964612615.1 uncultured Paludibacter sp.
GACCAACCTTTGCCACGCTCGATAACCTGAGCACACAAAGCGCCATCATTATTTCCGAATCTGACCACATGGGCAAAGCTTTTTTCAAAGATTTGTACGGCTCGCTGAAACTCCGGATTTTTGAATACAGTTTTGAGGAACACGACGAAACCATTGCTTATTCGCTGTCTATTCCATTTGCATCCACCCTGGTTTTTGCCTCTGTAATGATACCACAGGAAGCTCCCGGAACAACTTTCAAGCGCCACATGGATATTGCCAAAGGACTGCTGAGCGAAGATGATTATCTGCTGACTGAAATTCTTTTCAATCCGCACACGCATAATCAGGTGGAAAAAATCCGTGCAGAACTTAAAACATTGATGGAAATCATTGACGACCGCGACACCGAACGAATGCAGGCATTTTTGAAAATGGTGAGGAAAAACATTGAATAATTCATAATTATTAATGCAAAATGCATAATTATTTGGAACAATTCTGTTAGTTTTGCAACAGACAAAACAACTTTAAAAAGATTACAAAATGGAAACAAAACAAATCGTACTGGAAGCCATGAAAAAAGCTGGTGCTCCCGTAAATGCAGGTAAAATTGTAGAACTTACAGGTCTCGACCGCAAAGAAGTGGATAAAGCTATGAAAGCATTAAAAACTGAAGGTGCTATCGTATCTCCTAAAGTTTGCTTTTGGCAACCAGCCTGATAATTCTAAACATCACAAAAAAAGACCGTTTTGCAAATTTGCAGAACGGTCGTTTTTATTTATCCCAAATCAATATGCTCCGCCTGAATTTCTTTATTCAGGAAAATAGAAGCTGAAGATGCAAATTTCTCAATTGATTCGGTGGTGAGATAGCGGATAGAACCACTCTTAGTACATTTAGCAACCATTTCGGGATGGCGATTCAGGTAATCAGCCAAACTCTGAGCCACAATTTCACCCTGAGAAACTACTTTTACCGACTCCGGAAGATAGCTTTTAATTTGTTCCACAATAAGCGGATAATGCGTGCAACCAAGCATCACCGTGTCAATCTGCGGGTCGGAAGCAAGCAGATTTTCTACGTTTTTGTGGATAAAATAATCAGCTCCTTCGGTGTTGTGTTCGTTGTTTTCAATCAACGGAACCCACAGCGGACAGGCTTCGGAAGTGACAACAATATCTTCGTGTAGTTTGGCTATTTCGAG
>CAZTDH010000538.1:0-1182 GCA_964612615.1 uncultured Paludibacter sp.
CCGCTAATAAAATTAATTTGTGTTGTTGAGTTTTCATGTGTGTAGATTAAACTATTTCCAAACAACCACTCCGGCCGGAATCAGTTCTTTCGTGCCAACAAGGATTTTTGCATTGGCCGGAATATCAATTGTAACATTCGATGATGAATAATTGTTGGCAATAAAGAAACCATCACGCCAGTTTACAATTACCCCTTCAGGAAGTTCCTGAATTCCTATTCCGATAGTTTGATAAAGCTTTTTCAGTACATCTTTTTCAAGTTTGCCATCGTCGGTATCAGTACCAATAAAAGTAACTGTGCCTTTTCCAAGTTTGCGATGTATAACCGATGCTTTGCCTGCATAAAACTGGTCGGAGTACGTTGCCCAGGTTTCTGTTCCTGCTTCAGGTTCAAGTATGTCTGCCCAATTATTCCAAAGGTAAGTATTTCCATTGAATGAGACTTTAGCGTTCATTTTTGCGTCGAGCATATCGTTTAACGTGATTTTTGCTCCAATCAACGATGTGATTGACGAAGACCAGGCAGCTTCCGGAAAATGACCATTGCGGTCGGTCAATCCGGTTCGACAGGATAGAACAAGATTGCCTCCATTTTCGACGTATTTTTTCCAGTTTGCAATCAAATCCTTGTCCACCATTTGATACGCCGGGGCTACAACCACCTTGTATGCGCTTAAATTGCGGTCTTCACCCACAATATCAACCGGAACAGAAAGTGTTTTCAGCGAAGAATAATACTTGGTGATATGCGCTCTTTCATTCCACTGATAAGTCTGTGGCTGAATGGTTGTTTCCCAAATATTATCCACATTATACAACAAAGCTGTACGGCGCGCTGCATATTCTTTGGGCATCTGAGCATTGGGCGTATATTGTTTTCGTAACTCACGGATTTCTTTCATAAAAGTACTGTATTGCTCACCACCATTAAGCGGAGTTACACCATCAGTGCCCACCATGCCGTAATGATACTGTTCGCCACCAAAGAGCGGTTGGCGAAACCGATACGAGCAAATAAAATCCAATCCACCCGCAAATGCATTCCAAAGCCAGCTTCTGATTGCACCGGGATAGGGTTGCGGATTGTATTTTCCCCAGTTTACCTGACCGGGTTGAAGTTCCATAACGCCTGTAATACCATTTAGTGAACGGAAAAAATCATTTGAAAATGAAATTCTCCA
>CAZTDH010000539.1:0-1180 GCA_964612615.1 uncultured Paludibacter sp.
GTATCTTCAATATGTTTCTCGAAATTATCGGGGTCATAAGTTACCGATGCAATTCCGCCCTGAGCATACGATGTATTTGATTCGCTCAGAGTCGTTTTGCAAAGTAAAGCCACTTTACCGTGTTTAGCAGCTTTAAGGGCAAAGCTAATGCCTGCAATTCCGCTGCCAATAACCAGGAAATCGAATTTTCGTGTCATTTATTTATATTTTAGAGCCAAAAATCAAGACTCAGAAAAAAGTTGAGCAGTAGTTTTAGTACTGCTCAATTTATTGTTTTGTCAAAAATGTTTAATGTAAGCTCTTCTTTTCTTGTGGTTTACATGTTCGAAGCTTCCCCATTGAGACGACATTTTTGTGTTTGTTTCCAGTTCCGGATTACTTTCTGCAAATTTATAACCGTTTTTAGCACTGGCAGGCATAATGTCGGCAAACATAACTGAGTTTACTCCTTTGTTCTGATAATCAGGATGAACCGCCATTAGGTATAAGTCAACCACATCATTTTTGTTCAACGCATGAAGCATGTGATACCAACCGAATGGGAATAAACTGCCTTTTGCTTTCTGTTGTGCTTTAGTAAAGCTTGGCATCGCAATTCCGAGAGCAACTACGTCATCTTTTTCATCAACAACAATGGAAACCGTATCGAGACGGAAAAAGCTGAAATACAATTTGATATAAAAGTCTACCTGTTTCTGGTTTAATTTGGTGAAACCATACAGGTGAGAATAACACAGATTCAGTAAATCAAAGATTTTCAGCGAGTATTTCTCTACAATTTCTTTTCTGGATTTTGCCTTAACCGACTTCAGATTATATTTTTGTTTTACAATATCGGCAATGCGGAAATATTTTTCCGGAAAAACTTCAGGAACAGTAATCTTATATTCTTTCCAGTCAATATCTTTTTCAAAGCCGTAATCCTCAATATGTTTTACATAATAGGGATAATTATAATTGGTAGCCATTGTTCCAATCTGATCATAGCCTTCGATGAGCATTCCTTCGCGGTCAAAGTCAGTAAACCCAAGCGGTCCGTGAATGGCTGTCATACCCTTTTCCTTGGCCCAGGCAATGGCTGTATCGAAAAGTGCTGTTGATACTTCCACATCGTCAATATAATCACACCAACCGAAACGGGCATGTTTTTCATTCCATGTTTCGTTCGAAACAGGATTAA
>CAZTDH010000540.1:0-1179 GCA_964612615.1 uncultured Paludibacter sp.
GGAATAGCTGAAACGCCGAAATACCCAATAACTATTTTTTCAGACAAGATATAAGAATTTCTCAGCAAACGATTTATTCAAAACTTTATTAATAAAAACACGACAATATTTTGTTAGTATAAAATATTGTAGTAAATTTGCAACGTTTTCAAATCACAACGGCAGTCCTGCTTTTGTTTCAACAATCATTTATTTTATATAACATTCACAATCACAACGTTTTCCGATAAGGAAACCTCGCCAAACGTTTATTCATCATTTTATGAGTAATTACACAATTCTGCAATTAAATGCGAAAGAACTGTCCGAATTGAAGGACATCGCAACCGAATTAGGCTTAAAAGTCTCCAATTCAACCAAAAAAGAAACTTTAGTTTACGAAATTCTTGACCAACAAGCCATTGTAAATGCCCAGCGCAAAACAATTGCCAACGAAAATCAGGAAATTGAACGCAAAAAACGTCTTCGTGTTCCCATTAAGAAATCCGAAGCAAAAGTTTTCCCACAACCCGGCAAACCGATAGAAAATCAACCGAAAAAAGCTGTTATTCAAAAAGCTGTTCCGGTTACAGAACCGGCTGCCGTTGAGGTAAAACTGACAGACCCAATTGTTGATGAGGCTAAACCGGCTAAAAAAAGCAATAAGCCAAAGCACAAGTCACCAAAACCAATCATTATTAAACCCGGTGCAGAAACAGCCGAAATTACGGAAGTAAAAGAACCGGTAATTAAAGCAGTTCCAACCAAAGTATTTGTATTGGAAGACAGACCTGAAATAAACGATGCTACTGAAGATGAAACCTTATTTGTAACCGAAGTGGCTGTTGAAGAAACAGAAACCAACAACGGCGAAGAAACTCAGGTTTCGGAGGAAGTATCTGAAATCAAACCTATCAGACCGGTTATTAACCCAAATAATTCAACCAACGGAAATAACAACAATAACCGGAATAAATTCAATTCACGTCCCGAAAAAGCTGAGAAACAATTTGATTTCGATGGCATTCTGGAAGGAACAGGAACCCTGGAAATGATGGCCGATGGCTATGGTTTCCTTCGCTCAGCCGATTATAATTACCTGGCTTCGCCTGATGATATTTACGTTTCACAATCACAAATCAAATTGTTCGGACTTAAAACCGGTGATACCGTAAAAGGCGCTATTCGTCCTCCAAAAGA
>CAZTDH010000541.1:0-1177 GCA_964612615.1 uncultured Paludibacter sp.
TTGAAAGCTGTCTACAATAGTTGGAATGTAGCTACAGAAAAATATGCATGGAACAGGCCAAAATATGAAGCAGAACTGAATGTTGGGTATAAAATAGATAAGAGTTTCAGCGTTGCGGCAAATGTTTTTTATGAAGGAGGTCGCTTTGCTAAATTGGGTAGTATTACTGTCTCTATGCCCGACAAAATGGATGTCAACCTTAGCGTAAATTACCAATATAATAAGCAATTCAGCGCTTTTGCGAAATTAAATAACCTGATAAACAGTCAGTATCAGGATTTCTATGGCTACGATGTTCAGGGCATTAATTTTATGCTGGGTGCTGCGGTGTCATTTTAAATAACCGCAAAGAGCGCAGAGTTTTTCGCAAAGAAACGCAAAGACTAGATTTTCATTCTTTGCGTTTCTTCTTTATTACTTTGCGAATTCTGCGGTAAATTGGCTGGATTTCAACACTGTCACTATTAACAAATCTGTTCGTTTTCAAATTTAATTTCTTACATTTGTACTGTATTTATATTCAAAATTTCAATCTGCCCTGATAAATGCATCGGGGCATTAATATTTTAATCAAAAATGAAGAAATTAATCATTTTCCTGCTTTCGCTCAGCTTATTTGCCGGGTTAAAAGCCGACGAAGGCATGTGGATGCTGCCTCTGATTCAAAAACTAAACATCCAAAAAATGAATGGAAACGGTTTATCACTGACTGCCGATGAGATTTATAGTGATAAGAATGTGAGTTTGAAAGATGCCGTAATTATTTTCGGAAATGGATGTACAGGTGTCATAGTATCCGATAAAGGGTTATTATTTACCAATCATCACTGTGGGTATGATGCCATTCAGAAACAAAGCTCTATGGACCATAATTACCTGAAAAATGGATTTACTGCCGAAAAGCAAACGGATGAAATTCCTTGTCAGGGATTGACGGTGAAGTTCTTATCAAGAATACAGGATGTTACAGAACGTATCGCATCCCAATTATCCGATACACTTTTAGGGGCAAAAAGAGCCGACCGAATTGATTCATTATCAAAAGTAATACAGAAAGAAGTTTCAAAAGAAGATGGATATTCTGCAAGGGTTCGATCATTTTACTCCGGAAACGAATTTTACTTATTTGTATATCAGGAATATACTGATATCCGACTAGCATTTACTCCTCCGGTAG
>CAZTDH010000542.1:0-1173 GCA_964612615.1 uncultured Paludibacter sp.
GACTTAAAATCCTTTGGCTTCACGGCTGTGCGGGTTCAAGTCCCGCTTCGGGTACTTTCAATGAGAAACCCTAACTGATTTTCAATCAGTTAGGGTTTTCTTTTTGTTATATTGCACAACATTTGCACAACAATTTGATTTGAAAGTTCTGTTATTTAATATCCAACTCATTTATAATAATTATATATCAGAATTTCCAATTAGTTTGATTTCCTCAAGAATAGAGTTTAAAGGCACATCAAATGAAACAAGTTCATCCATCTCCTCATTCTTAATATAATTGTAGAAGGCAGTAGAATATCATTTTTGAAGTATACAACTGTCAGTTTTTTAGCTAACCTTCGGTAGACATTAAAATGTTCTTCTTTCAGTTAATCAACCAACTTACTTTCATTTGAATCGAAGTCTTGAGCGAGCGAAATTCGCTGAGGCTCATATATGAATCATATAAACACGAATAATTCATTTCGATTTTCAAAATATAATTTGGTGGTAAGAAGCAATTATATGAATGTGCTACTGCCAAACCATCTTCCATTTCCGGATCATTAGACTAAACCATTCAAATATCGCTTCACATCACAATAATGATGAAATGATTCGTGAGCCATTAAATCCTTAAAAACAAAAAAGGTTGATCCCAAAACAAATTTTCAACTTTAATTCAATCAAATGCCGACGGGCCATTAATAAACTTATTCATATTTTTTTTAATAAATTCCTTTCTTGCCTCCTCTTTCTCAAATTCTTCTTGTTGTCTTTCTAATTCCTTAGATTTTAAATCTCCATGCATTTTGCTTGATTTCAATAATTTCCTTTTAGATTTTAATTTCTCATTTGCATCGTTTATAAGTGAATCATTGTACTCCCTATAGTTCATCATAAGCTTTACCTTTTTAGGGTATATATAATTTCTACAAAATGACTATTAGTCGTATTTTGAATTTAATCGTATGCATTTAAATATAAAATTCAAAAGAAAAAATATAAATATTTACACCCTAAAAACATATTCTATTCATAAATAAGCAGTTAGCTTCTAAAATCTCTAAGTTTAATTGATATAGTTAAGAATATGAATATATATATATTACATATTTTTCATAAACAAGCTTTGTTTTTTTTAATATATAAATTAAAAAGCAAGAGTTATGAAAAAGATAAACAGGAAAG
>CAZTDH010000543.1:0-1167 GCA_964612615.1 uncultured Paludibacter sp.
TTCCACTCAGTCGCCACCCATGCCACTTTCCAACGCATTTCCAATGGTCTATTTTCTTCCACTGCGGCGGGTTAGCCCCAATTAAACGCCTAAAGGCAGAGCAGAAAGTAATTACACCTAATCGGTGAGTTGTTTAGGCTTCGCCAACCCGGGAATAAAGCCCCGAAAACCACTTATAATTTTCATTGAAGGTCTGTTTCTGGAAGCAATGAAAATCATAAAAGGTTTTCCAAAGGGGACAGCTGTCACAAAATATTTTTGGCACTCCAGGGGTTAGCTATAAACCCCATTCCATACCAAAAATACTTTGTGAAAGAGTTTGATAATGTTGAAAAGCAAGAATAATTTTGCGACAATTATTTCCTGCTTTCCAACATTTCGTACCTCAAAGACCCCACCACCCAATAGAAGTGCAGAAAAATAAATATATGTCGAGTTGATTATCCTTATGCTTGCGGTAAATGCGTTCCATTCCGTCTCCATTGCGTTGCGGTTGGGTTTCGTACCTCAACCCAACCACACTTCATTTTGCCTTCATTGCAAGCATACACCTCAGAATCCCACAGCTTAGGGAAATACTCATTTCCATTTCGCAAGCTCATTCATTCCGTTTTCCCCAAGCCCTTTTCCAACGCATTTCCGGTGGTATATATTTATTTCCTGCGACGAGTTAGCCCCGAGAACCAATATCCTCAATTTTCCCCACCGCCCTATAATTGTTGCAGTCATTTCAGGCAATCGTGTTTTATTACCTGTGCTTGCGGTAGGTGCATTCATTCCGGCTCCATTATGTTCCGGGAACTACGTTCGTTCCTCTCTCCGAACCCCTACACTCCATTTTGCCTTCATTTATGCATCCACCTCAGCACCACACGGCATAAGTAGCTCCATTCTCTCACTTCACATGTTCCGTTCATTCAGTCCCTACCCATGCCATAAATCCACCCATTTCCAGCGGTTGCCTTCATTCCTGCGGCGAGTAAGCCCCAATGAAGCTGATTTTTTAGTATTTAATTTCCCCCTTTTTCTTTCATTTTTTTCAAAACAATTCAAAAACCAAACTCTAAAAAGACAAATACAACAAGGACTTTTTGAGTATAATATTTACCGACAAAAAAATAAAAAATCCAGCAAAGATATGGCGGCCAACACAAATCCAAACTTTGG
>CAZTDH010000544.1:0-1167 GCA_964612615.1 uncultured Paludibacter sp.
ATAAACGATTTCTCAATAATATTCTTCTCTCCGGGACGTTTTAGTTTAATTTTAATCTGCGTTCCGGGAGTTCCTTTTAGCAAAGCACTTACAGCACTTACCGATTTACCGCTTACTTTCTGTCCGTCAATTTCCTGAATTATATCTCCGGCATGTATACCGTTTCGCTGAGCAGGCATTCCTTCGTAAGGTTCCGACACGCACACATCATTTCCGCTTTTCATAATCATGGCACCAATTCCGGCATATTCGCCAGTGGTCATAAAAGTCAGATCGTCGGTTTCCTCTTCGGGCATGTAAACGGTGTATGGATCAAGCTTTTCCAGCATATTATCGATGCTCACCTTTACCATTTTATCGTAATTCAGGGTATCAACATAAAACATATCCAACTCCCGAAAAACGGAATTGAAAATAGTCAGGTTTTTACTGATACGAAATGTTCGCTGGTCGGGTTTGGTAGCCCCTGAAACTGATAGTATTGAAGAAAAGAGAAATAAGACCGGAAATATAATTTTCTTAAACATGAATTTTTCGCTATTAATTGGTAATTGAAAATTGGTAATTATATTTTCACATTAGGAGGCAAAAAAGCTGAAATATCCTTGCCATACGAAATCAAATCACGTGCCACTGTCGACGAGATATAGGAATATTCAGCCTCAGTAAACAAGATAACGGTTTCTATACCGGTGAGTTTGCGATTTGCATCTGCCACCGTGCGCTCATATTCAAAATCGCCCACCGAGCGCAAACCTCTCAGAATATAATCCGCTTCCACCGACTTGGCAAAATCGACCGTCAGGCTGTTGTACGAAGCTATTTTTACCCTTGGTTCATCTTTGAAAGCCTGTGTAATAAGGTCTAACCGTTTCTCAATAGAGAAAAGCGTTTTCTTTGACTGGTTTAATCCGATTCCAATAACTATTTCATCAAAAAAAGTCAGTCCGCGCATTACAATGCTGTAATGTCCAACGGTGAACGGATCGAAAGTTCCGGGGAAAATGGCTCGTTTCATGACGTTTATGTATTTCTGATTCTATTTAATACCGCAAAAATAAGAGATTTCAATTACAAAGATAGATGAATTTAACGTATGACGTTTAAATAGTGTTCATTAGTTTGATTTTTTTTGTTTTTAGTACAAAATTTCATCATATTAATTAT
>CAZTDH010000545.1:0-1165 GCA_964612615.1 uncultured Paludibacter sp.
TTTTATCAATGTATGCTTATTAAGATATTATTTAAGATATTAATTAAGACCTTATTTAAGATATTAATTAAGATATTATTTAAGCTGTTGTAGTTCTGTTGTGCAATTGTTGTGCAAATGCAGTACTATTGTTGTGTCCGTTGCTGTTGTATCTTAATCAATACTTTTTCTTGAGCTGTTTTTTTAGCTGCTTTCAAGTCTTCTAATTTCTTTTTTTCTCTTTTCATTTCTGCTATTTCTATTAATTTTTCAAGTGAAATTTTGCTTTTAAAACCAATATACATCCCTCGCATATTATTGGCATAAAAAATTAAATTCCAATTTCCCAGCTCTATTTTTTGTAGTACCTTATCGATGTGATACCGGTTTAAGTATTTGCGAAAAATATCCGGCATTGTTTCGGGCAAATGATTTTTTGTTTTATATCCAAACGCTCTACAAAGTATCATTTCTTTGTTAGTTTTAGAGTAGTTTTTTTCTCCTATTATCGACCTTATAGCAATGTTTACAGCAAATTGCATCAACTCTATTTCTGTTTTTTCTGAATCACGATACTCAAACAACTGATTTTTGTCTATCATTGGCATCGGCTCGCCTTTTTGTATGTTCGCCTGTATCTGTCGGCCAACTGATAAACAGTTTTGATAATTGCCTGTAACTCCTATAAAAGAATAAGCCTGCCGGATTTTATAAAATTCTATTGCCATTGCTTCAAACTTACTATCTGATTGAAAAATTTCTATTAGTTGTTCAGTTTCATATTCCGGCTTAAATTCCGTGCCATTAAAGCCGTTGTAGTCTTCATCTGTATTTACATGTCCATCTATCAATTTAATTAAATCGTTCGGCATATCGGCTCTATCACGATAATAGCAGTACATTAATTGCCTTATAACTTCATTCATGTTCGGATTAATCTTTTCAGCAAATGAAAAAAGTCCGTATCTGATAATGTTGTTTAGTGCTTTATTTTTATCTGTCATTAAATCACGCAAAAGAAACAAAGGAAATTGAAAGTATCTATCGTTTGTCATCTCTCAAATGTATTAGAGTACCATTGTAAAAACGTAGTCAAATCTTTAGCAATATAATAAAGACCGCCTGCAATTTCGATCGACTTTTGATAGTCTTTTTGTGCCTGTGATTGTCTATCATTTCCAATCTT
>CAZTDH010000546.1:0-1161 GCA_964612615.1 uncultured Paludibacter sp.
TATTAAATTGAGCGTTTTCAATGGTACTAAAAACCTGTGGTAAACTATTTATTAATATCGGTTCAAGAGTATATTCGTTGTAATAATTTTCTCTGGTTTTATGACGATACATTCCTCCTGCTTTAACTTCCAGATTTTTATCAAACTCCAAGGGATTCCAGGTTACATTCAGGTAACCTGAAACATCCTGATCTGAATTGTGTTGCCATTTATGTTTCAAACTTTGCAGAATAGAATTCGAAGGGTCAGTACTATTTACTTGTAATTGAACATCATCGGGATTAATTGCCCATGCTTTAGAATATACTGCCGACCAATCAACAAACAATTGATTTGTAATTGTGTGATAACCTTTTAACATTGAACTATAAATCCGCTCAAGTTGAGTTTGTGATCGGTCCTTTACTACCAAATTGCCCACACCTGTACTCAGTGAGGTTTCTTCCGAATGCCTTGAAATATATTTATTTAATTCAAAATACGCATTGTATAAACTTATTATGTTGTTCTTATCTATTTTATAATCTATTTTATTGTGAATTCCAAGTCGGTTTTGATGTGTTGAATACATTCTGCTTTCTCGTGTTTCAAAACCGGGTATTGTCCCCGGATTAGGTTGCGCACGTGGTACCGCTACAAATTGATCGCTTCCTGAATTGGTGTTTTGATTGCTGATAGATAAAACAATACCCAGTTTATTGTTCAAAAAGCGGTTTCCAACACTAATTCCTCCGTTTACATTCGGAAATGGAGTTATTGCTTTGAATTTTAGGTTTTGAATGGGAAAATCACTCAGTTGTGCAGCATAGTTTGCTCCATGTATTTCGCCGGGCGATTGTAAGTTAACAACTGAGGAGTTAAATTGATAAAAGGGGCGGTCTATAAATAATTTAGTATATCCTGCTGATAAATTGGCACTCACCAGCAGTTTGTCTGGAGCGTCTTTCATAACCAGATTCATAACTCCACCAATGGCATCGCCTTCCAAATCGGGAGTTAATGCTTTAACAACATCCAAATGCCCGATAAGCTCTGCCGGGAAAATATCCATAGGCACATAACGGTTTTTATCGTTTGGACTTGGAATTTTGATACCATTAATTAATGTATAATTATAGCGCTTATCCATACCCCGGATAATAGCATATTGTCCCTCTCCAC
>CAZTDH010000547.1:0-1154 GCA_964612615.1 uncultured Paludibacter sp.
GAATTAGGAGCAAAACGGGCAAATTCACAAGTGTTCAGAATCTCCACAAACTGATTTATAATAGTAGAATCAACCTTATAAGCAGTAAGTTCCTCTCCCACCCGCTCTTTTGTAAGCGATGCCACCGGAATGGATAATTTATCGCTCAAATAAGTCCAGGTCGCTTTCAGTACTTCTTCATAGAACGAGTCTTTATTTCCTTCCTTCAAAAGTTTCTGTGCCTGTTTAAGACGTTTTTGAGCTATCTTATTTGCTTTTTTGTTTTTTACAAGTCTGATATTGGCATTCTCTTTGGCTTGCTTGCGGAAGAAAATAAACAGCAACAGTGAAATCAGTAACGGAATGAGATATAATAACCAGCAAATCAAGGTTCCGAAAACAGGTTCATCCTCTTTTGCAATGTTGAATCTTTCAGTTTGAATAAACCGAATATCTTTTCCAATTTGTTTAACATCCTGTTTATCAACATAGCTACTATTACCGGCTACCATAGGTGCTTCATTTCCATCACCTTTAGCAACCTGTAATTTGTAAGCAGGAGTTTTCAGTGTTTTATAGGTTCTTTCTTGTGTGTCAAAATACGAAATTTCAGCCGATGGAATTTCAAAATTACCTGAATGACGTGGAATAAACAGGTATTCTATCATTTTTGTTCCTGAAACTCCTGAAGGAGAAGTTTTAAAATTATTTGTCACTTTCGGATCATACAATTCAAAACCATCAGGGAATTTGATAACCGGATTTTTAATCAATTTCATATTCCCGCTACCAGCAATATTGAGTTTTAGTGTAACAGCTTCATTGGCTTTAATCTCAGTTGCTGTTATATTGGAGTTGAGTGAAAAGTGTCCAACAGTTCCGTTAAACGAAGCAGGTTTATTAGCTGTTGGCAAGGCATTTACCGTCACTTTTACCGCCGGAGCAGTTACGTACTTCGAAACATTGGTATATGAATCAAAGAAATCATCAAAAATACTTCGTACAGCTTGTCGATTCTGAACCCGAACCACAGCTTCAAAATTCCATTTATCTATCTCAATTACACCTGAACGTTGTGGGTAAAGTAATACTTTGTACAACACGAATGTTCCGTAATTGCGTCCGTTATAATTTTCGAGCGCCATTTGTTTATTAGCAGGTTGGTCAAGTTCCTG
>CAZTDH010000548.1:0-1150 GCA_964612615.1 uncultured Paludibacter sp.
TTGCAAATCAAACCATTTAATATTGTTCTGCATGCTTTGAGGATAATCATATAAATAAAGAATGTAGGCGCGCATTTTCACGCTGACCTGTCTGCTAATTAAAATGAAGGCGCGCATTTATTCTCTGACCCTTCCTGCTGAAAAAATGTAGCTGCATTTTTTTACTCTGATCCTTCAGAATAAAAAAAGTAAGGTGCGCATTTTCTTTCTGAACCTTCCAAATGAAAAAAGTAAGGTGCGCATTTTTTCTCTGACCCGTCAACTAATTTAAATGAGGGCGCGCATTTTTTCGCTGACCCTTCCAACTGAAAAAAGTAAGGCGCGCATTTTCACTCTGACCCGTCAACTAGTTCAACTGAAGGCGCGCATTTTCTTTCTGACCCATCAAATTAGTTAAATACCCCCTCAAATAGTCCATATTTCGCCAAATCAGTCCCTAATTATAATTCAGGACTGTTTTCAGCTGAAATTAATTGCAGGGATCTAAGAGCTCCTATAAATTTGCAGTACGTTAAATCATTAAAATAAAAAATATGAAAACAAATTCAGCAGTACTGCATTTAAAAACAAGAGAACCACAAAAAGTGTACAATCTGGGAGGTAAAGTTCATACCAATATGGTAGCCAACATATCGGTTTTTAAAACTCCCGATCCGACTATGGAAGAACTTGGAACAGAATTAGTGAAATTAGACACTGCTATTAAAGCAAAGGATGGGAGTAAAGTAAAAGCTCAGGCTGTTTTTGATCAGACAGATGTTGTTTTTAGTATCCTGAAGTCATTACTTATTTACGTAAACAAAGTTGCCGATGGTGACATAACCATTATTTTACAATCGGGCTTTGATTGTAACAACGAACCTGTGCAACACGACGTTCCGGCTAAAGCCCTGATTAAACGAATAGAAGATGGAAGCACTGCATGTAGCGCAAAAATTTATATGGGTGCTCTTGCTGATGCTGACCGTTACAAAGTGGAAACAACCACCACACCCGATGATGCTGAGAGTTGGGAAACCGCTCTTGATTTCGGTAGTTTAAACCGACTTGAAATCAAAGATCTTGTTGCTGGTCAAAAAATTTATTTCCGCGTTTACGGTGGAAATACACACGGTTGGGGTTCGTCAAGCGAACCAGTAGCATTTATTCC
>CAZTDH010000549.1:0-1122 GCA_964612615.1 uncultured Paludibacter sp.
GCCGACCCTCTGCTTGTAAGGCAGATGCTCTGAACCAGCTGAGCTAAACGCCCGAATTTTGTATTCGGATTGTAATTACCTTTCTCCAAAAGCGCTGCAAAGATACATCCTTTTTTGACATCTCAAAAATTTATCCGCTCTTTTTTTGAAGAAAACAATATTAAACACTGTAACTAATTAATAGACAAAGGACTTGATGGGTCAACAAACTTATTAATTAATGTTGGCTCTGATTTTCCCTGCAATTTCATTCATTTCGTCCGGACTAAGTTTCAGTTTTGGATTCTTGAAATTCATATCCGACTCTTTGGTAATCGGTATTAGATGAATATGAGCATGAGGAACTTCCAGACCAATAACCGCAACACCAATTCGCACACAATTTACGCTTTTCCCTATTGCAGTGGCAACTTTCTTACTGAAAACTATCATGTCGGCTAGCGTTTTATCGTCAAGATTAAACAAATAATCTTCTTCTATTTTTGGAATAACTAATGTGTGACCTTTAGTCATTGGATTGATATCCAAAAAAGCAAAATATCGGTCATCTTCCGCAATTTTATAACATGGAATTTCACCTGATATTATTCTACTGAAAATTGTCATGATATTATTGCTTAATTACTCAATTATAAACCGATTTCAAGAACTTCAAATTCCATTACACCAGACGGAACAGAAACTGTAGCTTTTTCGCCTACTTTTTTACCAAGCAAGCCTTTGGCAATAGGAGTTGTAACTGAAAGTTTACCTTCTTTAAAGTTGGCTTCACTCTCTGATACAATCATATAGGTCATAATCTGATTGGTTTTTGTATTTTTAATTTTCACACGGGTCAAAATTTGCACCTCGTTTGTATTTATTTTCGATTCATCAATCATTCGTGCTGTTGCAACAGTGTCTTTCAGAAGTGATATTTTCATCTCCAACATTCCCTGAGCTTCTTTAGCAGCATCGTATTCTGCGTTTTCAGACAAATCGCCTTTGTCGCGCGCTTCGCCAATTTGTTTTGAGATGGCAGGACGTTGTACTCTCTCCAGTTCGTTCAGCTCTTCTACCAATTTTTTATAACCTTCAGCGGTCATATAAGTTACTGCCATAATAGTTTTCTTTTATATAGTA
>CAZTDH010000550.1:0-1120 GCA_964612615.1 uncultured Paludibacter sp.
CCCGCGACCCCGACCTTGGCAAGGTCGTGCTCTACCAACTGAGCTATTTTCGCAAGACTTTATTTTTTGTTTGTAACTATTTACTAACAAGCAATTTTTTCAATTGCAGTGCAAAGATAGTGCGATTTTGATAATTATCAAATAGTTGAATTGAAAAAATCTGCATTTTTAGTATTTATCGAATGGGCGAAATTAGTATGTAATTAAAATTCAGCAACTTAAAGATATCATTTGCAAATAAATTTCAATTATAATTAGCTAAGACAGCAAAAGCCGGACTATAATACTAAATTTGTCGATAAATTCTGAAAAATAAAAAATGGAACTTTTAAATGTAATCAAATGATTGTGGTTTTCCTTCAGATTTTGGCTGTGTGATTTATTTTTAAAAGTGAACCTTTTTACTGTATAAACATTACTTTCCTAAGTATATTCTCGTTTTAAATTGGTTCATTCTTTCATTTATTAATTATCTTTGTTCGCAAAACTATATTCTATATGAAGTCATTTCAACATCTGATAATCTATTTTATAGTATCAATTTGCACTATATCAAACCTGTTTTCTATACCTGCCACTCCATTTCCGGTAAAAGTTACTCAACCAGATGGTTCTGAAATTACTATCAGAATTCTTGGAGATGAATTTTTCAACTATAAAACCACCACCGATGGTTATCTTTTAATTTCTGACGATGCAGGAATTCTAAATTATGCCGAATTGAAAGATGGGAAATTGATTAATACCAAGGTAAAAGCGTATGATGTTGAAAACCGGAGTATTTCTGAAAAAGCGTTTATCCATGCATTAACACCCAATCAGAATATGTCCACATTCAGGAGTACAAACATAAAGATGCGTGCGAAGTCAATTATTTCAAATTCTGCACCTCAGAAAACT
Organism: uncultured Paludibacter sp.; assembly: GCA_964612615.1. Taxonomy (GTDB): domain Bacteria; phylum Bacteroidota; class Bacteroidia; order Bacteroidales; family Paludibacteraceae; genus Paludibacter. Next base: position 901 of record CAZTDH010000550.1, read on the forward strand.
TATCCTTTAATTGGTTCACCCAAATCATTGGTTATTCTGGTCAATTTTTCAGATGTAAAATTTACAGTTTCAACACCTAAAACTGCATTTACCAACTCTCTAAATCAAAGTGGTTATTCTGCAAATGGAGGAACTGGTTCTGCTAAAGATTATTTTCATGATGCATCTATGGGTATTTTCAACCCTCAGTTCGATGTAATTGGTCCGGTAACACTTGATA
>CAZTDH010000551.1:0-1118 GCA_964612615.1 uncultured Paludibacter sp.
TCCAGCTTCGCATCACCATGCCAATTGCCTTTTTTATAGTAGCGGTCGTCACGATTCCAGTAGCAATCAAGTTTTACCATATAAATATCACCCAAGGTATTATTATCAGCCAGTTCTTTTAGCCAAACCGATGGTGGCGAATAGCGGTTCTGCATGACGCAAAATACGTGTTTCGACATTTCGAGCGATTTGAATAAAATTTCTTCTGCATCAATTTTGGTCAGTGCAATTGGTTTTTCAAGCACTACATGCTTCTTTGCTTTCAATGCCTTGATAGCATATTCGGCATGAAAACCATTTGGAGTACATATATTTACTACATCTATATCCAATCCTGCTGCCAATAAATCATCAATGCTTGTAAAATATGCCTCCGTTATTTCGCTTAATCCTATTTGTTCTTTTGCTAACACATCGCATACTGCAACTAATTCCGATTCCGGATTCCTGCGAATCATCTCGGCATGACGTTTTCCAATATGCCCCTGTCCTATTACTGCAAATTTTATCATAATACTCAATTATCAATTATTTTATTCTTTTTACTTCTCCGTTTTCTAAAAAGTATTCCTGACCAGTTTCGGGACAAGAGGCTTTATTTTCAGCATCAAAATGAAGTTTGTGCCCATTCTCACTCACCCACCCAATTTGTTTTGCCGGATTTCCAACCACCAGTGCAAAAGATTTTACAGGCTTTGTAATAACTGCTCCTGCTCCTATTAAAGCATATTCTCCAATTTCATTTCCACAAACCACAGTGGCATTTGCGCCTATACTTGCACCTTTGCGAACGATTGTTTCGGCATATTCATTTTTCCGGTTTACATGGCTACGTGGGTTAATTACATTGGTAAAAACCATCGACGGTCCCAAAAAAACATCATCTTCGCAAATTACACCGGTATAGACCGAAACATTATTCTGAATCTTCACATTCTTTCCCAACCGAACCTGAGGCGAAATAACCACATTCTGACCGATATTACAGCATTCGCCGATAAAACAGCCTGACATAATATGCGAGAAATGCCATATTTTAGTTCCGTCGCCAATTTCACATCCTGCATCAATTACGGCAGTTTCGTGTGCAAAGTATTCCATGAATTTGTAATTAGTTT
>CAZTDH010000552.1:0-1118 GCA_964612615.1 uncultured Paludibacter sp.
CACCTGATTTCGTATTAGTTAATGGTAGTTTACAGGAAATTCATTTGAGCGATTACAAAGGAAAACGCGTTTTGCTGAATATTTTCCCAAGTATTGATACAGGTACCTGCGCTGCTTCAGTGCGTAATTTCAATAAATGGGCTGCATCTCAGGAAAACGTAGTGGTAATCTGTATTTCAAAAGACTTACCATTTGCTCAGGGTCGTTTTTGCGGTGCTGAGGGAATTGAAAATGTAACTACAGCTTCCGATTTCCGTTATAACTCATTTGCAACTGATTACGGTGTATTGCTGACTGATGGACCACTTAAAGGGTTGATGTCACGTTCAGTAGTTGCAGTTGACGAAAACGGTAAAGTTCTTTATACTGAACTGGTTTCAGAAATTGTAAACGAACCAAGTTACGATATTAATGTTTTTTGATTTAGGTAATTCGTCAGCAATGGCAATTACTTTAGTGTGAGTAAATTAAGTCAAACATTAATGACAACCTCTCTCTGCTGTGAAGCTCAGGGAGGTTTTTTTATATCCAAAAATGAACATCAAAATTGAAAATGTATCTCTCGGATTTTAAACAACCACATCTAAAATAAAACTCCCGAAATTCAGCACTTGAATTTCGGGAGTTCATTTATAAGTCTTTTGGTTTAATACCTTTTCTTCTCCCATCTTTTGTGGCGTATCATAAAATGATAAAAACCCGAATAAGAGAACCCGACACTGGCTGCAATATCCTGCATAGTGGTTTTTCCCGACTTATTTCTAATCAGATCTTCGGCCTTAACAATAACATAGCCTTCCGTAAAATCGGTATAAGTCATTCCGGTCAGTACACTAATGGCAATGCACATCTCGGCGTAGTTAATCCCCAACAGATTGGCATGAAACCGTGCATTGCGTATGCCATAGCTCGAAAGATTATGCATAAAAGTATCAAAGAAAACACTACCCGTGGGGCGAAAACCCGAAACCGGTAAATCAAATTCATTTTCCGCTTCAAGCGTATCGGGTTTCGAAACAGGCACATACAATTCCTGTGGACTGTATTGTTTGAATGTTGCTTGCATATCAAAAAGGATTAGAATGTTTTTCAATGACACAAAAATAATTATTTTTTTT
>CAZTDH010000553.1:0-1113 GCA_964612615.1 uncultured Paludibacter sp.
CCAGCAAAGCATCATGAATATCACTACGTTTGGACACCCGAATTGGTTCATTGTTAAGGTAAGCACCACCGTTTTTCCATGCATAGAAACATTCGTCGCGACCAACTTCATAAACTACTCCCAGCACAAGTTCATCACCATCGAGTAAAGCAATGCTGACTGCATAAACCGGAACGCCCTGAACGAAATTTGTTGTGCCGTCCAATGGATCAATCACCCAGTTGAAACGTTCTCCATGAATATCTGTTGTTCCTTCTTCAGCAATAAAGCCAGATTCTGGTAACAGTTTTTGGAGTTGTTCAATGATTTGTTTTTCTGAAGCTTTATCCACGTAGCTCACCAAATCGTGCATGCCTTTGCTTTCCACCATAGTGTCGTTGAAACTTTTGCGTTCATTAGCCATAAAACGACCCGCGATTCGGGCTATTTCGCAGGTAGAAAGGGTAAGTTGTTGGTATGTCGATGTCATTTTTAAGAGTTTAAAATTTGTGTTTACAAAGATAGGTGTTTTTCAATTGCTTTAAAAACAAAAGACACATTCCAATTCGAAATGTGTCTTTTGTTTAGTTTATTTAAAATCAAAAAGGAAGATCATCTTCAACGTGTGGTGGTGGCTGAATAGCATCGGCCGGTGGAGCAGCCACAGAACTTAAAGCTTCTGTTGATTCAGGCTTTTTACCCAACAATTGAATTGTTTCGGCATAAATCTCAGTTGTATAGCGTTTAATGCCATCTTTCTCCCACGAACGGGTTTGAATTTTTCCTTCAATATAAAGTTGACCACCTTTGCGGATATATTTTTCAGCTAATTCAGCCAGACCTCTCCAGGCAACAATATTGTGCCATTCGGTACGTTCAGGAACCTGAGTTCCATTTTGCATGGTGTACGCTCTATCAGTTGTTGCCAACGTGAAATTTGCTACTGCCACATTTTTATCCAAATAACGAACTTCGGGATCTTTTCCCACATTTCCTACTAAAATTACTTTGTTTATTGACATAAAAGAACAGATTAAAAGGTTATTATTATGATTTATTTGCTGTAAAAATAAAAGTAATTTTTTAATTTAAAAAATAAAAAGTAGAATAATTTTCAGAAAATGAAATTATTCT
>CAZTDH010000554.1:0-1112 GCA_964612615.1 uncultured Paludibacter sp.
CAAAAAAGCCACCTTCACAGGCAGCTTTTTTCCACAAAAACGCAATATACAAAATTAAAGGAGTATTTTTATAAAGCGACCAAAATTTCTGAATTTTGTGGATAAATCCTGGTTAGTTCATACACAAATAAAGCTTCAGCTGTGTGTATCCAGTACCTGAATTCCATTGATTTCGTGTAAGTTGGAACAAAATCAAGTAATAGATTTAAATCAAATTCCAACGCCGAAACTCCAACACTTGAACGCATGGCATCAATCACATTACATTCCTGCTCAATATGAGTTGGAACCATCAATACCGGTTTCTGCAGGTATATAGCTTCACATACCGATTCAAATCCTCCGGTAGTAGCATAAGCCTTGCAACCTGCCATATAATTAAGAAATACCGTATCACTGAGTTGATGCATCGTCAGATTAGGAATCAATATTTCTTCATCCTCATCAATATTATCCCAAAAGAAATGAAGTTGCTCATTTATATGATCGATACTCCAGTTAATCAGCTCATCTACATACCCATTATTGAGAAGATAACCATGAATATAATCACCCTGAGTCGGTTTTTTATTCAACACTTCATTTCGGAGCAGCGGTGGAACAAGGACTATTTTGCCATAACGCATTGTGGGTTCTTCCCTGAATGAAAGTGCCATGATTTTTGTTGCATTCAGAGCAGTAAGTCTGGAGTAAAAGTTCAGTAACTTAAACTGCACGGCATTACTGCCGGTATATTCGAAAGCGGGTGTCAAAAAATAGTACTGATGTGCCACATTCATCATAGGCGTTTCCGGTTTGAAAACACCATACGTTATTCCGCATAACAATTCATAGAAATTGACCACCACATCGGCTTGTGTTTCGCGGATAGTTTGTCGGATTTTAAACACACTCTGAATATAAACCGGCAATAACAGCAAATTATAAAGAATGCTCACTAACAAGGGAGAACCTTTGCCTTTGGGCGTAGGCATAAAATTCGGACTCTGAAACCGAATCAGTTCAGCATTTATTTTTTCGGTAAAAAAACCGGGTAAGGTACGTCTTGGACTACAACCCACCATCACAGCCACCACTTCGTGACCGTTTCGCTCCAGCAGAGCTTTCATGCT
>CAZTDH010000555.1:0-1105 GCA_964612615.1 uncultured Paludibacter sp.
TTTATTGTATATTTGTCTGTTTTTTTGGATAGAATGGCTTATGCTGATAATTAACTGGAAATCTGTCTGCAAACAAAGAAATTAAATAACATAAAATAAAAATGAGCGAAGAAGAAAAAGCAAGAAACAATGCAAGTGCCAATTATGGGGCAAGTAGCATTCAGGTGCTGGAAGGTTTGGAAGCAGTACGCAAACGTCCTGCGATGTATATTGGTGATATCGGCGTAAAGGGCTTACACCATTTGGTTTACGAAGTGGTCGACAATTCGATTGATGAGGCGATGGCCGGTCATTGCGACACGATTCAGGTTACAATAAATGAAAACAATTCCATTACGGTTGTTGACAATGGTCGCGGTATTCCGGTTGATATGCACGAAAAAGAAGGCAAATCCGCTCTGGAAGTAGTTATGACTGTGCTACATGCTGGTGGGAAATTTGATAAAGATAGTTATAAAGTGTCAGGAGGTTTACACGGAGTGGGTGTTTCGTGTGTTAATGCACTTTCTACGGATTTGCGTGTTGAAGTTTCCAGAAATGGAAAATTATATATGCAGGAATATTCGTGTGGTATACCTAAATCTCCGGTTCAGGAAATTGGAACTTCAACAACAAACGGAACCAAAACCACATTCTTGCCCGATAATACCATTTTCATTGAATCGGTTTACAAATATGATATTCTTGCCGGACGCTTACGCGAACTGGCTTATTTGAATGCGGGAATAACCCTGACATTGATCGACAGACGTCATATCGAAGATGATGGTTCTTTCCGAACCGAAACTTTTCATTCGAAAGAAGGTTTGAAAGAATTTGTTGAATATATCGACGAAGCTCGTGAAAAACTGATCGACAGTGTTATCCACATCAATACCGAAAAAAACGGTACACCAGTGGAAATTGCTATGACTTACAACACATCGTACAACGAAAATATCCACTCTTACGTAAACAATATCAATACGATTGAAGGTGGAACTCACCTGGCAGGTTTCCGTCGTGGACTGACGCGTACCTTGAAAAAATATGCCGAAGACAGCAAAATGCTTGAAAAGCTTAAAATCGAAATCAGTGGCGACGACTTCCGTGAAGGATTAACTGC
>CAZTDH010000556.1:0-1099 GCA_964612615.1 uncultured Paludibacter sp.
GTCTCTTGCGATAACATCTCCTCTTAACCTTCCAGCACCGGGCAGGTGTCAGGCCATATACTTCATCTTTCGATTTTGCATAGCCCTGTGTTTTTGTTAAACAGTCGCCTGGGCCATTTCTCTGCGGCTTCTCATTCAACATGAGGAAGCGCCCCTTCTCCCGAAGTTACGGGGCTATTTTGCCTAGTTCCTTAGCTGTGAATCACTCGAGCGCCTTAGTATTCTCTACTTGACCACGTGTGTCCGTTTGTGGTACGAGTACTTATATGATTAACGTTTAGCGGATTTTCTTGGCAGTCTGATTACATCCATATCCGGTTGTACAAGTACGCCCGGTACTATCAGGTTCGACTCAGGGAGCGGATTTGCCTACCCCCCTCAATATCTACACCCTTTAACCAACTATTCCGTCAGTTGGCAGGACTTTCACTTCTGCGTCCCCACTTCACTCATATAAGTAGTACTGGAATATTAACCAGTTCTTCCATCGGCTTCGCCTATCGGCTATACCTTAGGCCCCGACTAACCCTGATCCGATTAGCGTTGATCAGGAAACCTTAGTCTTCCGGCGTGCGGGTTTCTCGCCCGCATTATCGTTACTTATTCCTACATTTGCTTTTCCAGCCGCTCCAGAGTAAGTTGTCCTTACGCCTTCAACGCTGTACTGGAATGCTCCCCTACCAATTATACAATGTATAATTCCATAGCTTCGGTAATATGCTTATGCCCGATTATTATCCACGCCAAACCGCTCGACTAGTGAGCTGTTACGCACTCTTTAAATGAATGGCTGCTTCCAAGCCAACATCCTAGCTGTCTATGCAATCTGACTTCGTTCTTTCAACTTAGCAATTATTTGGGGACCTTAGCTGATGGTCTGGGTTCTTTCCCTCTCGGACGCGGACCTTAGCACCCGCGCCCTCACTCCAGGACTTATACTTCTGAGCATTCGGAGTTTATCAGGACTTGATAGGCGGTGAAGCCCTCGCATCCAATCAGTCGCTCTACCTCTTATAAACTATCACAAGGCTGCACCTAAATGCATTTCGGGGAGTACGAGCTATCTCCAAGTTTGATTAGCCTTTCACCCCTACCCTCA
>CAZTDH010000557.1:0-1099 GCA_964612615.1 uncultured Paludibacter sp.
AAGATGCTGAAATCGAATTTTAGCAATTACCGCGACGAGATGATAATAAGCACCAAAGCCGGTCATGAAATGTGGCCTGGTCCCTATGGCGATTGGGGTTCACGTAAATATATTATTTCTAGCCTGCATCAAAGTTTGAAACGAATGCAATTGGATTATGTGGATATTTTCTATTCGCATCGCTTCGACCCGAATACGCCACTGGAAGAAACTATGGGTGCATTGTCAGATATGGTCAAACAAGGAAAAGCGCTGTACGTTGGTATTTCAAAATATCCTGTCGATAAAGCCCGTGAAGCTTACCGCATTTTGCGTGAGAATGGAACACCATGTCTGATAAACCAAGACAGATATAGTATTTTTACAAGGGAAATTGAACATGATGTGTTGCCTTTGGCAAGTGAGAATGGAATCGGTTTTATCGGATTTTCACCGTTGTCACAGGGCATGTTGAGCGATAAATACCTGCATGGAATACCCGAAAACTCCCGTGCTGCTCAGAGTTATGGTTTTCTTCAGAAAAGCCGTCTGACTCCTGCTGTAATTGATAAAATCAGCAAACTGAATGAAATAGCCGTTCAACGTGGACAAACATTGGCGCAGATGGCTGTTGCATGGTGTTTCCACAAACCTCAGGTTACATCCATAATAGTTGGAACAAGTTCAGTAAAACAGTTACAGGACAATATTGATTCGATGAAAAATCTGAATTTTACAGATGAGGAATTGTGGCGAATTGGCGAAATTGCAGGCTAATTTTTATGAAATCCCGTGTTCGAAATATTGTTGTCGTTACAATGACCTGCTTGTTTATTGCAGGTTGTGACGACACTTATATTTCTTCCATTCCCGATTATCCGGTTAGTTTACAATTGAACTTATATGTCAATCCCTACAATACAATAAAAGAAAATCCCAATCATTATTTAATTTTCGATTCAAAATCCCCGAATTATGGAGGTATATATGCTATTGGATATGGAGGGGTATTAGTTTATTGTGGATTTGATTATAATTATTACGCATTTGATTTATCTTGTCCTTATGAACACAAGCAGGAAATAAAAGTCAAACCAAATGACTTAGGACAAGCGGTTTG
>CAZTDH010000558.1:0-1091 GCA_964612615.1 uncultured Paludibacter sp.
ATTTTTTCATCAAAATTATGTATTAATCACAAAGTACCCAAGCGGTTTCGAAGCGACTGTCAGTCTTGCGGAGATTTTCCATAAACTGAATGGCCTCATTTTTGTCGGAGAAAGATTCAATAGCAACTCGGTATGTTCTGACAGGTTCTAATACATGAGCCTTTTCAAAATCACTGTCAATCAAATCTTTACAAAAATTATCGGCTGATTCTTTGGTGGGCAGACTGGCAACAACGACATGAAAGTTTTTGGTTACTTCAGGATTGACAGTTTCGGAAATAGTTTCGTCTGTTGTTTTTTCTTCTGTTTGTTTTAGTTCTGTAACCGTAGTTTCAATTGGTTTTTCAAACAACGCAGGTGCCAAAGTCGCATAATCAGACTGACGAACATCGCTGACACGTGATGTGGTTAGAAATAAACCAATTAGCAACAAACCAATGGCTGCATATTTATAAAATCTTCCGGTAGAGATAGTTATGCGGATTTCTTTCTGTATTTTGGTAGTTTGTAAACGTGGACGAACATATAATTCTGTCAAACCAAAGTTTTGAGGCAGGAAATCTGGTCTTTTTTCTGGTGAAAAAACGATATTTTTCGAGTCATCAAACCTGAATGTCCCCAGATTTCCAATCTGAACCGATTCATTGGCCTGAAGTTTAGCTTTTAAACTTTCAGTTTCTTTTTGAATAAAATCCATTGCCTGACGGTAACTGATTTTCTCAACACGAGAAATTTCGATAGCCAGCAATCCGTCACTATGTTGCATAAGTGGATTAAATCCAATGGTTGCGCATGGAGGTGTAATCCTGTCAGTCAGTAATTCTGCCGACTGGAGCTGAATAACAAAACCACCCAATCCCGGAACAACTACATAATCGTGTCGTGCCAGAAGTTTTTCTATATGTTGACTGAAACTTTCCACCGTGCAAAAATAGAACAAACGAATCAGATAGCATTTTTTTCAGACAAAAAGTTTTCAACAAGTTGTTAGACTTCAAAATTCGATGTATCTTTGTGCTACTAAAATTAATTTTAATAATGAAAAAAACAATCTTAATTACAGGTGGTGCGGGTTTTATTGGCTCGCATGT
>CAZTDH010000559.1:0-1079 GCA_964612615.1 uncultured Paludibacter sp.
GATTGTCCGGTTCAGCTTGTTTATCAGACCATTGAAGGATTACATCAGGCTTGTCCGAATCATACAGGCGACTGGTACTTTACAGGAAATTATCCAACACCGGGCGGTAATCGGTTAGTAAATAAGGCTTTTATAAATTATTACGAAGGAAATGACGGATTGACTTACGGTTGTTGATAAATCGAAAATTGAAATCCATGATATAATTAAGGGGGGTGGCTTTATGTCACCCCTTAATTCATTATAATCAGACCAATAACTCCCTCAATCCTTTATTATTCAGGATGGTATATTCTTTTTTATTTATACTGATAATTCCTTCCTGAACCATCTCCGACAAGCTGCGTGCCAATGATGGACGGGCAACTCCAAAGAATTCTGCTAATTCAGTTTGATTTCGGTTTATGCTGAACTTTTGTTCCTGTTCATTACTTTGTTCGAGTAGAAAATGTGCTATTTTACCCTTGATAGTTTTAATCGATAGCAGCTGTAAACGGTTAGTCAGAAACTGAGTACGGTTTGCATTGTGTGTAAGGAACTGCTTCATGAAATCAGGTTGCGAAGTCATAAGTCTCATTACTTCGTCTTTGGGAATTCGCAAAACTTCAACATCTTCAAGTGTTGTAACATCCACCGGAAAACGGTTATTGTCAGAAAATAAAAAGGCGGGAGCGAGTGGACGGGGAGCTTTAATTATCTCAATACCAAGCAGATTCCCGTTTTCAGTAATCATTTCCGTTTTTACCGAACCCTGAATCAGAACAAATAGCGCATCGCACACATCTCCCTGACGAAAAATAAGTTCATTCTTCCGGTAAGTGTTTATGCTGTAAATCATATCAGCCGGAAAAAGCCCATTTTCCTCATCTAAATGACTAAAGCCGGTCCATTCTGGATTATTATTTGTCATAAATAGTCAATTAATTTGGCAAGTGTAACATCTGTTACACTTTATGAGTTTCTATGGCAGTACTTTTGCAGCATTGAAAAATTATTCCCTGCAAAAATACAAAATAGAACAGGTTTAACAGTCAAATTAAAGCTAAATAATATATGAGTCAATTTCAATTTCAACCCAA
>CAZTDH010000560.1:0-1079 GCA_964612615.1 uncultured Paludibacter sp.
TATATATAAACAAGATTGAAATTATTAGTTATGGAAAGATTAAACAGAAAATCAGCAAACATTACTACCGTTTACCCTGAGCGCATTATTCAGTTTGGAGAAGGTAATTTTTTACGTGCTTTCGTCGACTGGATGGTGTACAACATGAATCAAAAAGCTGACTTTAATTCGAGTGTGGTGGTGGTACAACCGCTTCCAAACGGAATGATTGATATGCTGAACGAACAGGATGGTTTGTATCATGTTAACCTTCAGGGACTTGATAAAGGTGAAACGGTGAATAGTATTGAACTTATTGATGTAATAAGTCGCTCGCTGAATCCTTATACGCAGTTTGAGGAGTACCTAAAACTGGCTGAGCAACCTGAAATGCGTTTTGTGTTCTCAAATACAACCGAAGCCGGTATTGCTTTTGATGAAGAATGTAAGCTCGACGATGCTCCTGCAAGTTCTTATCCGGGCAAACTCACCCAGTTGCTTTATCACCGCTTTAAAACCTTTAATGGTGCAGTTGATAAGGGTTTACTTATTTTCCCTTGCGAATTGATTTTCCATAACGGAACTGAACTGAAAAAAACTATTCAGCAATATATTGAGCTTTGGAATCTGGGTACTGATTTCCAGAATTGGTTCGAAACGGCTTGTGGAGTATATTCTACACTGGTTGACCGTATCGTTCCGGGTTATCCACGTAACACAATTAATGAAATTCTTGAAAAAATTCAGTTGGAAGACAGACTGGTTGTTCAGGCTGAAATTTTCCACTTGTTTGTAATCGAAGCTCCTAAAAGTGTGGCTAAAGAATTCCCTGCCGATAAAGCAGGACTGAATGTGTTGTTTGTTCCGGACGAAAAACCATACCACGAACGCAAAGTTACCCTGCTGAATGGTCCTCACACGGTATTGGCACCGGTTGGTTATCTCGCAGGATTGAACATCGTAAAAGAATGTTTGCGCGATGAGGTGATGTCGAAATTTGTATATCAAATTATGTACAAAGAACTGCTTGAAACACTTGATTTGCCAAAATCTGAATTAAAGAAATTTGCCGACGATGTGGTGGAACGCTTCAATAATCC
>CAZTDH010000561.1:0-1076 GCA_964612615.1 uncultured Paludibacter sp.
ATTGCTTGTCTGGCTATTGCAGGTATTCCTCCATTCTCAGGTTTCTTCAGTAAAGATGAAATTCTTTCGGCAAGTTATGAATTCAGTCCATACATTGGTGGAATTATGACTTTTGTAGCTGCACTGACTGCATTCTATATGTTCCGCTTATACTACAGCATTTTCTGGGGTAAAGATTATACAATCAAAGCTGCAGCTCATGGTCACGACGATCACGGACATGGTCATACACCACACGAATCGCCGTTTGCAATGGCTTTCCCATTGGTGTTCCTTGCTGCTGTAACTTGTGTTGCCGGATTTATTCCATTTGGAAAACTTGTAAGCAGTACTGGAGCAGATTACATTATTCATATTGATTCAACCGTAGCTATAATGAGTGTGGTGATTGCAAGTATCTCTATTCTGGTTGCCACTATGATGTATCGCAAACCAACTGCTACACCAGATAAACTGGCAAAAACATTCTCAGGATTGTACAAAGGTGCCAGCAACCGTTTTTATTTGGACGAAGTATATTTGTTTATCACAAAAAAAATCATTTTCAACAGTGTATCACGTCCGTTGGCCTGGTTCGACCGTCATGTGATTGATGCTACCATGGATGGTTTTGCCAATACAACACAATGGGTTTCATTGAAAATTAAAGGAGTTCAATCAGGTCAGGTACAACAATATGCGTATGTATTCCTGCTGGGAACACTGATAATCGCAGTTTTGGCAATGTTTGGTACTACTATTTTATCATACATTCATTAATTCAAATTAAATTCAACCAGTTCAACGTTTTTTAAACATTCTGATATGAACTTTCTATCTATATTCGTTCTCATTCCGGTATTAATGATGTTGGGTTTGTTCCTTTCGAACAGCCGTAAACAGTTACTGTTTTTCATGACTGTAGGCGCATCATTATTAATGATATTTTCTGCAGTATTGACTTACCTCTATTTCACTGAACGGGCGGCAGGCAATGTAGCAACTATGATTTTTACGGCTGACACTGTTTGGTATGCACCTTTCAACATACATTATTCGGTTGGAGTGGATGGAATATCGGTAGTTATGCTTGTCCT
>CAZTDH010000562.1:0-1061 GCA_964612615.1 uncultured Paludibacter sp.
CTGGAGGGAGTTGGAGTGAGGTCAGCATAAAATAAACCTCAGACCTCCCCTAACCCCTCCAAGGAGGGGAATATCGGGTGATTGAGATTTGTGAGATTGATTTAGAAAAATAGAAAAATAAAAAAACAAAACAAACATATTAAAACGAGCCAACCTTCCTAAACCAGAATTCTCCCTCAAAACAACTTTTTTCCGTTTACTTTCTCCTTTGGAGAGAGTATTCCGATTTATCGGAAGGAGAGAGGTCTGGAGGGAGTTGGAGTGAGGTCAAAAAAACAGATAAAAAATAACATATTAATTAAATAGCATTCTGCTATTGTTCGACAGAATAATTACAGCAAATTTCACAAAAAAAATACTATGCCAACGATTTCAATGTTTTTCGGGATTATAATCCGAATGTACTATGCGCCAAAAGAGCATAATCCTGCCCACATACATGTGTATTACAATGAATTTGTTACTGTCATTAATATTCTGAACTTTGAAATTATGGAAGGAGAAATTCCAACGAAACAATTAAGATTGGTTTTGGCATGGATGGAAATACATCAGGAAGAATTACTGGCTAACTGGAAACTCTGCCAGAATGGAGAAAAACCATTTACGATTGAATCATTAAAGTAAACGAGTATGTATTTAGCTGTAACAAATGTACAACCCACATCAAACTATCAGTTGATACTTACCTTTGCAAATGGTGAGATAAAACAGTTTGATATGAAACCGTATTTACAAATAGGGATATTCTATGAATTAAATGATATAGCCATGTTTAATACAGTGAGAGTTAGTTTTGATTCTATAGAGTGGGATAACGAAGCGGATTTAGATCCGGAAATACTATACACTGAAAGTACTGAGATTGAGAGTCAAATTGCTAGTGAGCCAACCAATGAGTATGGATTAGATAAATAACTAAAAAAGACTTTTTACAACTAAAATAAAATTATCGAATAAAACATTTTTTCAAACATATTAATTAAATAGCATTCTGCTATTGTTCGCACGCACGAAACCTGAGAAATTTCAATACGCGAAACAAAGAAGAGTCAATGAGC
>CAZTDH010000563.1:0-1055 GCA_964612615.1 uncultured Paludibacter sp.
CCGGACGTAATACCGGTGGTTCACAGTTTTTTATCTGCCATTCACGCAAAAATACTTCGCATTTAGATCGTCAACATACTTGTTTTGGTAAAGTAGTTGAAGGTCTGGAAGTTATAGACGCCATTCGTCCAGGTGACAAAATTCTGAAAATAGAAGTTTCGGAATAACGTTTACAGAAAATAATTGAAAATCAGCATTCATAGAAATTTGAATGCTGATTTTTTTTATTTGTCGATAAATATTTATGCATTTTATTTTCATTTTTACAGTTAAACTATTGGAAAATTAAGTTTCAGCAACTATCTTTGTCAAAAGTCCAATCTATGCAGCTGAATGTAAAAAATGAAACTTCCACGCTACGGGCCGTTGTGCTAGGGCAACCCGGTTCACTTGGTAGTGTGCCTAGCTTAGATAAAACCTTTGATGCTAAATCATTTGAATCGGTTCTACTTGGCATTTATCCTACTGAAGAGTCGGTTTACAAGGAGATGAGTGCCTTTGAAAAGGTTTTGCTTAAATACAATGTGCAGGTTTTTCGCCCGTGGACATTGGAAAATTGCAATCAGGTTTTTGCACGCGATGTGGCCTTTGTCATTGACGATAAAATCATCAATTCCAACATAATTCCCGACCGCGAAGATGAGAAAGAAGCGTATGAAGTTATTTATGACCAGATTTCATACAATAAAATCTACAACCTTCCCGAAAAAGCCCATGTGGAAGGTGGCGATGTGGTGCTGTTCAATGATATGGTTTTCGTGGGGCTTTACACCAAACCTGATTATTCGCAACTGAAAACAGCACGCACTAATTTATACGCTTTTAATTTTCTGAAAGAAATTTGTCCCGAGAAAACCTTTATTCCTCTTGAATTAAGGAAACATGATACCAATCCACGTCTGGGTGTTTTGCATTTGGATTGCGCGTTTATGCCCATAGGAAGCGGTAAAGCCATTATTTACAAAGATGGTTTTGCTGTCGAAAGTGATTATAATCTATTGCTGGAGATGTTCGGTAGTGAAAATGTATTCGAAATCACTCAGGAGGAAATGTAT
>CAZTDH010000564.1:0-1050 GCA_964612615.1 uncultured Paludibacter sp.
AAATTGAATTTAACTGGAACGATTCTGACTATGCAAATATAGTTGCAGTATTTCAATTTGCCTATGCTCTTTCCATGATCCTTACCGGACGACTAATTGACTGGCTAGGAACTAAAAAGGGCTATGCCTGGGCATTAATAGTCTGGTCTGCCGGTGCAATTGCAAATGCTTTTGCAAAAGGTACCGGTGGTTTTATAATTGCACGGGGTGTTTTGGGATTTGGAGAAGCTGCAAATTTTCCGGTAGCTGTAAAAACAATTGCGGAATGGTTTCCCAAAAAAGAAAGGTCGCTGGCGGCAGGTATTTTCAATTCCGGAACTACAGTTGGTGCAATTTTGGCACCACTGTTTATTCCATTCTTGGCTGACGCTGTTGGATGGCGCTCGACATTCATTATTACTGGCGCATTGGGCTTATTCTGGTTAATTCCCTGGTTCATTCTTTACGAAAAACCCAACAAAGCAAAGCAACTCACAAAAGAAGAGTTTGATTATATTCACAGCGATTCTTTAAATGAACCTAAAACTGCCGAAGTCAGCTCAAAAGAGAAAGTATCATGGCTTAAATTATTTAAATACAGACAAACCTGGGCTTTTAGTTTTGGAAAATTTATGACGGATGGTCCCTGGTGGTTTATGCTTTTCTGGTTGCCATCCTTTCTGAAAGCTCAATATGGCATGACTGGAACTCAGGTTTCGGTACCATTAGCTGTTTTATACACTATGACAATTGTTGGAAGTGTTGGTGGAGGTTGGTTGCCGGTATATTTTATGAAGAAAGAAAATGATGTTTATACCGGACGAATGAAAGCGATGTTATTGATTGCAGTAATACCATTGGTTGTTTTATTGGCTCAAACGGTTGGATATTATTCATTTTGGTTTCCTGTAATCATCATTGGAATAGGCGCATCAGCTCATCAGGCATGGTCTGCCAATCTTTTTACAACAGTTTCGGATATGTTCCCCAAAAAATCAATTGCTTCCGTAGTGGGTATTGGTGGCATGGTTGGTGGTATTGGTGCAATTATCGTCAATAAATCGGCTGGTT
>CAZTDH010000565.1:0-1044 GCA_964612615.1 uncultured Paludibacter sp.
CTTACAAAAATGTTGGAGATCGTAAGGATTTTATTCCACTGAAAGAAAGATAATTTATATAAAGTCTATGGTCAATAGTCTATTGTCTAAACAGCAACAGATTATTGACCTTTTTCATTTTAAGTCTATTTATGAGATGTTTTGAAGAACTACGAGTTTGGCAAGACTCCCGATTATTAGTCAAAGACATTTATTCCTTTACTAAGGATCTTAAAGACTTTGGTTTCAGGGATCAACTCCAACGAGCAAGTATATCTATTATGAATAATATCGCAGAAGGTGCTGACTCTGGTTCTGATAATTTATTTACACGTTACCTTCAAATAGCAAAAGGAAGTTCTAGCGAAGTTAAGAGCATGCTTTATGTATGTGAAGACATTGGATTTCTTACTGCCAAACAATCGTTAGAGCTAAGAAATAGAGTTTATAATATATCATCTGCAATTCAGAAACTCATAGATTATTTAAAACAACAATCAAATACAATTAAATAATTGCTAACTTACACTATAGACAATAGACTATAGACTATAGACATGACAGAGAAAATTAAAGTAACCAATCCCGTTGTAGAACTCGACGGTGACGAAATGACCCGAATTATTTGGTCGTTTATTAAAGAACAACTCATCCTCCCCTATCTCGATTTAGATATCAAATATTACGATTTAGGTATTGAAAACCGCGATTTAACCAACGATGAAGTAACTGTTGAAGCTGCCAAAGCCATAAACAAATACAATGTGGGTATTAAATGTGCCACCATTACACCGGATGAAGCCCGTGTTGAGGAGTTTAAGCTTAAAAAAATGTGGAAATCGCCTAACGGAACGCTGCGTAATATTATTGGTGGAACCGTTTTCCGCGAACCGATTATTTGTTCAAATGTACCACGTCTCGTGCCGGGTTGGACTCAACCTATAGTTATTGGCCGTCATGCCTTTGGAGACCAATACAAAGCAACAGATGTAGTTATAAAGGGTAAAGGCAAACTCAAAATGACATTTACCAACGAAGCCGGCGAAACCAAGGAATGGGAAGTAT
>CAZTDH010000566.1:0-1044 GCA_964612615.1 uncultured Paludibacter sp.
TTAGCGGATAATTATTTTTTGAGATTGTACATAATCACCCAACGAGATTTCTACCGTATAAGCACCTGCTTGTAAACCGGCAGCATTCACCTGATATTCAAACTCGGAAGATACATTATCGAAAGCATACACTTTTTGTAAAATTCCGTTTTGATTAAAGATCTTCACATTCAATTTTCCATCCTGAGCATCGGTTAGTCCAACCATAAAGTTACCATTATTCATCGTAGGATAAGCCTTGGCTGCAATGGTATGAAGTGCCACTGTTTTCACTGCAGAAGTTACTTTACAAGCATTTGTATCAGTTATGTTTACCATATAACTGGCTGCCATATTGGCCGGAGGCAATACCAGGAACTGACGGTCAGTTACAATACCCGAAGGCAGAGCAGAACCATCGGCATAACTCCAACTGTAAGCGGTATAGAATTTTGACGTGTTATCTACAATCAGAATAGAGATATAATCCGATTTCTTCTTTTCGTAAATTACCGGTGTCGTAATGCTGTACAAATCTACAGTTACCGTGGCAGATAAGTTATCACAACCGGTAGTCAGATTTTTTACGTATAAACTGTAAACACCTGAACCACCTACCGGAACTTTATACTGATTGGCTGTTTGACCTGTCAGGTTAGTACCATTCAGTTTCCACTGATAAGAAAGTGTATTGTCAAAGTTCGAACAAACAATATTGTCGCCCGGACAAAGTTTTACTTTGATTTTAGCAGTCGAAGTGGGTACAAGTACCGGTTTGGCCGGAATAACATTGATTGTCAATACCACTGCTGTACGTGTTGGACTGGCTGAACTGCCGTTCCAGCTTTCTGCATAATAAGTGGTGGCTGTAACCAAAGCCGTTGTACTTGTCAGAACTGTTCCGGCAGTTGGTACAGTGTACCATCTTACGCTTGAACCTGTAGGAGGAGTTGCTACCAAATCAGCAACCGTACCACTTCCACAGACAGCCTGAGTAGGTGCAGCTGTAGGTGCAGCAAGAGTGATAGTCAGTGCTTTTACTCCACTAATTGTTACCGAAGGATC
>CAZTDH010000567.1:0-1041 GCA_964612615.1 uncultured Paludibacter sp.
AAAAAATTCCCATTCTCTAAACTGGCTGGCAAGAATGTAAATACACTGATTTTCCCAAATCTTAGTTCAGCGAATGTTGCCTATAAAATGTTGATTGAAATGGGATTGGCAGAATCAATAGGCCCTATTCAAATGGGATTAAACAAGCCTGTTCACATTTTAGATGTTGAAAGTTCAGTTCGTGATATAGTGAATATGACTGCTATTGCAGTGCTTGACGCTATAGTTGAAGAACAAATTACAACGAATAATCTGAAAAGGATTTAATCTGTATCAATCCTAAAATAAAAAAGTGCGGTCAACTCAATGTTAACCGCACTTTTTGTTTGAAAAGGAATCTCCTTATACAACTACAGCTTCCATATTTTTAGCACGAATCTGAATATAAATTATTGAACCAGCCTTACTAAATGCTGTTGCAACATAACCCATACCGATTCCTTTTTTGCTGTCGGGGAGCATAGTTCCGGATGTTACTTCGCCAATCTTTTCTCCCGCTTCGTTTACTATTTCGTAACCATGACGGGGTATACCACGGTCTTTCAGTTCGAAGCGAACCAATCTGCGGCTTACACCTTCATTCTTTTGTTTTTCGAGCAACGGACGATCTATGAAATTTTTTCCATCAACAAACTTAGTAATCCAACCCAGACCGGCTTCGATAGGCGAGGTGGTATCGTCAATATCATTTCCATAAAGTGTGAAGCCTTTTTCCAGTCGTAATGAATCGCGCGCTCCCAGTCCGACGGGTTTAATGCCATATTCAGCTCCTGCAGTGAACAGAGCGTTCCATATCTTTTCTCCGTGCTCAGGATAGAAATACAGTTCAAAACCTCCGGCACCGGTATAACCTGTATTCGAAAGAATTACATTATCCACTCCTGCGAAATCACCAACTTTAAATCCGTAATAAGGAATCTGTGATAATTCAACTGTAGTCAGTTTCTGAAGTAATTCAGTGGCTTTTGGTCCTTGTACGGCTAACTGAGCCATCCAGTCCGAAGCATTTTCAAGTATAGCACCTTCGGTATTATTTTCAAC
>CAZTDH010000568.1:0-1040 GCA_964612615.1 uncultured Paludibacter sp.
CGCCACTATTTATGGTAACAGAGCCCAACGCTGTTTGTGTAATCGAAGCAGCAATACTTACATTACCGGTTCCTGTTGTTGCAATTATAACCGCATCGCCTGTTGCCGGAGCAACTCCGCCTACCCATGTACCACCTGTTGCCCATGCTCCACCTGTAGTAGTACTGGTAATGGTAGCTGCTTGCATATTGCTGATCAGGAAAAACAGTATCACAGCAATGCTAATTCTTTCAAAGTGTTTAAACTGATTTTTCCGCATTACAATAACTCTGCTAATCAGTGAAACCGATTTCTTTTGTTTTCCGGTTATTTCAGATCTAAATTTCGTTGCCATGATAGTTGAATTTAGTAAGTATATAATCTGATAGGTATTCTCAATAAAAAGGAATACACAAAGATAGCTCATAACGCAAACTATTGATATGCAGGCACTTGTAGTATTAATTCGATTTATGTTCGGATTTAATACTACAGATAAATGCTTGTTTTATAAAAAACCAGATTATCAAAATTCAGAGGGTAGTGGAAATAAAAAAACAAGAGCTATATCACTTACCAGCAAATAGTTAATTAATACTTAAGCTTGATAATTAATAATCAGAACGGAACTAATTGTAGTAGTTACTATTACCTTGGTAACATATTTGATTGTTGAAATGAAGTTTGTGAGGAAAATCAGATCATCCAGCGAGGTTTTAATTTGCTTTTTATAACCTAATTTAAACAGATATTAAATATAAATAACATTTCGAATCAGCTATTAGCTATTATTCAAATTGAATTGGTATTTGACAATACTTTAAAAGTAATCAACAAAAATGCTCTGTATAGTTCTGACCCCCAAACCCCTCAGTTTGGCGTAGTGTAGTTAGTGCGGGAGTTCGGCGAAGTTTCCAAACTTCGTCGGGTTAGAAGGAAGTCACCAGACTTCCATATTTAAACAGGATATGAAAAGCTTGAGCTTTTCTTTTAGCATCGACATAGGCAAGAGCCTATGCCGAACATCTGAGGAAGAATTTTACACACTACGATGTACCGGG
>CAZTDH010000569.1:0-1039 GCA_964612615.1 uncultured Paludibacter sp.
TCCGATTTGCATTATGGTCTTTATCGCGCTTTCAGAGGAAACGTAATCAATTCTAATGGAGTGAATGAAGCCATGGTTGCTGAAATGAACCTGTTGCCAACATTCGTTTTTCCAAAGGATGCTGGAGTAAATGCTGAGAAAACAATCGGATATATTGATTATGTGGCTATTACAGGCGACATAACCAATCGTCAGCAATCGGGTATTCAATCCGCAACTGCCTCGTGGGCTCAATTCAACGCGGATTATCTGCAAGGCATAACGCTTAAGAATAAGAAAAATCAACCGGCAGAATTTCTCCTTACCTGTGGAAATCACGATGTATCTAATGCCATTGGGTTTCCCAAATCGCTAAGTCCGGCAATCGATAATACGGCTTTGGTCAATATTTATAATTTAATGCTAAAGCCATTAACACCAAAAACGTCTAACACCTACAATTATAATACAGACAAACCCAATTATTCAAAAGATATTGTGGGTGCGCATTTGATGTTTTTGACTATGTGGCCAGATTCGGCTGTCCGTGTTTGGATGGAAAAAGATTTGATAAAAGTCAATCCGAGTACACCGGTATTGATTTTTACTCATGACCCATCGGCAGGCGAACCAACGCATTTCACCAATCCACTTGGCAACCATGGAATGACTACGGATTATGAAAATGAAATTGAAGAACAATACAAAGGCATGTTGACTTTACAACGTGAATTGGCAGCTTTCCTGAAAATTCATCCCAACATTAAAGCCTACTTTCACGGACATAGCAATTATAACGAATTCTACACTTTTGTAGGACCGAATGGTGATTTGAATATGAAAGTTTTTCGTGTTGATTCACCAATGAAAGGTGATATCTCTTCAACTGACGAAACAAAGCTTTCGTTTCAGGTAATTGCCATCAATGGTAAGACTCAGACTCTTACTGTTCGTGAATGTTTATGGAACACTTCTGGCTCAGCCTCAAAAATTGCCTGGGGGCAAAGCTCAACAGTTTCATTGAAATAGCTGATTTATCAGGTTATGATATAAGGTTTTT
>CAZTDH010000570.1:0-1038 GCA_964612615.1 uncultured Paludibacter sp.
TAAATATACCGATGCCTGCATCAGTATGGTTTACAAAAACGAAATCTATGTTGGTTTCGGATTTGATGGTTGGGGATTCAGCAGGTATTTTTTCAAATATACTCCTGAGCAAGACAAATGGACTGAACTGAATTGGTTTCCAGGTCCTGAACGTGTAGGCGGAACCATTTGTACGGATGGAGAAAAGGTTTATTTCGGAACAGGATTCGACACCTACAACCAGAATGACTGGTGGGAATATTTTCCGGCAACTGATTCATGGAAAGCATTAACAAGAATGCCTGATACCGGCCGCGAAAATGGAGTTTCCATCTCAATTAATAATCGTTATTTTGTTACTACAGGTCGCCATTTTGCAGGAGATATGACTGGAGGTGGCGTTAAATCAGATATTATGGAATACGACCCCATTCGGAAAGTTTGGTATAAGCGAGGTGATATTCCAACTAGCGGCAGAGAAAATGCATTGGTATTTACCATAAACGGAAAAGGTTATATCGGTTTTGGGGAGAATGACAGCACAGTGTTAAACGATTTCTATAGTTTTGAACCCTGAAAATAATTTACGTTTATGAATTTACCATTTACAATTGTGGGAATAAGACTTCAGAGTTTAATAGTATTAAATATTCTATTAATATTATTGTCATTTACTGCTAAGGCTCAAAATGATACCATTAAATACAATGCATCAGTTTCAGGATTAATTTCATCCGGAAAATATGCTCCATTTTGGATGCAAAGCCGCAATTACGGTACGATTTCGTCATCACCTCAAAGTGCCAATCTGATGTTGGGAATAGGCAAAGAGCTGACTGCAAAAAAACGCTTATTCGATTATGGTTTCAAAGTGGATGCTTTAGTCAGAACTGATAACACGAAAACAGAAGCCTATTTTCATGAACTTTATGCTCAGGCACGCTTTTGGGTTCTTGATTTTGTAGTTGGGGCACGCGAAGAACAGTTTGGTGTTCAGGATTCCAGCCTATCGTGCGGTGGATTTATTTTTTCACAAAATGCGCGTCCAATGACAAAAAT
>CAZTDH010000571.1:0-1038 GCA_964612615.1 uncultured Paludibacter sp.
TGAAGATGGCATGGGTGGTTGAATAGTATCCAGACCACCCATGCTGTGAGCATCCCAGCCAGGCCATAACTGTTATTCGAGACGGATGGCCTGGTATGAGATAGTTTTTTCTCCAATTGATATGAACCTTCAGGGTCAAGGTTGTTTGTAAAGGTGCTGTTGCCGATTGTTTTCGGCAAAATAAAAAGGAGGATCACCGGCGCACTGATGTTGTGTGCGCCTTGATGGCAAGCTCAAAAATGCTCTGCCGGTTAGCAGGCAGCTTGAGCGCCATCTTGTGATCCTCCTCGAAAAACTGAGGCCATTTTCTTCAATGCTTCAGGTTTGAATTCATCCTGGTTTGATTTGTGTACTGTTATTGCGTTGCCAGATTAAAGAAATGGATTAATGGCGAACGCGTGCAGAGTGGTAGTAAATATTGGATGAATCAGTGTGCAAACGCATCGAGATCGACTTCAGAAATTTTTTCCTCTTGTATGTCTTCAACGACTGCCAGCCTGGCAGGATTACTCTTATTCTCCGGGCGGGCTTTTTTCTCGGTTGGTGTGGGGTTTTCAAGCACAATAATTCGTCTGGCAACCGCTTCTACAATGTTGCGGTCGATCAGGACCTGATTGGGCTTGAGATCACCGGTTTTGATTTCAACCGTCAGGTCGGCACAGATCCTGGTTTTGCGGGCCTTGGTGACAAATTCATCTAGGCTCTCGCGGTAATCACGGGATTGAAGGAAGCCGTGCACGCGTAAACGCATACCCCGCCGAATGTGAATAAGGCCATTCGCGCCGCCGGTCAGTCGAACATTGATGTAATCGCCGGCATCGTGTTCCAGATCTAACTTTTTGGCTGGCAGATCACTATCACGATAACTGACCATTCGAAAGAACAAATCGTCCATATATTTCCAGGGTTCTCGAACTACGATCCCTTCCAAAACAACATCGTTGATCATTAGGTTCTCCTTATGAATTCCTTGTTTCTGGGCTTAAATGAAAACAGCCGGACAATGGATCCTGTGGGATTTGTCCGGCTGACGATAGA
>CAZTDH010000572.1:0-1028 GCA_964612615.1 uncultured Paludibacter sp.
AAAATTGAATCAGATCCGGAAGATGACGAAATCAAAAATACTGAATATCAGCTTTGGGACAAAATTAAAATCAAAACATCACAAGGACGCCGTACAGGAGTTGGAACTACCGGTGAAGGCGATATGCTGGCTGCATTAGGATTCCGCTATGGCACCGATGAAGCAACTGATTTTTCAGAAAAAGTGCATAAAGCAGTTGCAATTGCTGCTTATTCATCTTCTGTAACCATGGCTAAAGAACGTGGTGCATTTACAGTATATGATGCAAAACGAGAAGAAAAAAATCCGTTCATCAACCGTTTGAAAGAAGCTTCACCCGAGTTATACAAAGAAATGGTAAAATATGGTCGTCGAAACATTGCTTGTCTGACGATAGCTCCTACCGGAACTACAAGTATAATGACGCAAACCACTTCGGGAATTGAACCTGTGTTTATGCCTGTTTATACCCGCAGACGCAAAGTAAACCCTAATGATAAAAATGTAATTGTCGACTTTGTAGATGAAAACGGTGATTCATGGGAAGAATATGTAGTATTCCATCACAAATTTATGACATGGATGGAAGCAAACGGTTATTCTACAACAAAACACTATAGCAAGGCTGAAGTTGAAGAAATTGTTGCAAAATCACCTTATTACAAAGCTACTGCCAACGATGTTGATTGGTTGAAAAAAGTGCAGATGCAGGGACGTATTCAAAAATGGGTAGATCATTCCATTAGCGTAACTATTAATCTACCCGCTGATGCAACTGAAGAACTGGTTGGTCACTTGTACGAAGAAGCCTGGCGTTGTGGTTGTAAAGGAGTTACAGTTTATCGTGATGGTTCGCGTGCCGGAGTGCTTATTGCAGTTGAAGACAAGAAAGAAGAGAAATCGGACGAGAAAAAAATATGCTTCCCATACGATGAAGGTTATCTGATTCGTCCAAAAGAACTGGATTGTGACGTAGTTCGTTTCCAAAATTCAAAAGATAAATGGATTGCATTTGTGGGATTGAAAGACGGAAGACCTTACGAAATTTT
>CAZTDH010000573.1:0-1026 GCA_964612615.1 uncultured Paludibacter sp.
GATCAGAAATTGTTACAGATACCAACTCAAAAAATGCTTACTAAAACTCCCCCTTCGGGGGCTGGGGGGTCTGAGATTCCGGTAGTATTGGGTGCATTTATGGCCAAACAAACCAAACTTCATCTGAATGATTTGGTAACGCTTCGCTGGCGTGACAAAAACGGAACTTTCGAAGCAGCCGATATTCGGGTGGTTGGAATTTTCAAAACATCTATTCCAACAGTGGACAACGGTATTTTGTGGATTCCGCTCGATAGACTTCAGAAAATGACTATGAATACCAATTGTGCCAATTTGTTGATAAAATCACCTGAATTAAAAACTGAAGCTATTTCAGGTTGGCAGTTTAAAAGTGTGGAGAAACTTACAGAGTCGACAATGATGTTAGTGAAAGCCAAATCAGTCGGCACCAGTTTTATGTATATAATTTTTCTGTTGTTGGCCATGTTAGCCATTTTTGATACGCAAACTTTGTCTATTTTCCGCCGTCAGCGTGAAATCGGAACGTTTATAGCACTTGGAATGACAAAGCGGCAGGTTGTGTGGCATTTTACACTTGAAGGTACAATTAATGCAATCCTTGCATTTGCAGTAGGAACAATTTGGGGAGCGCCCATAATGTATTATATGGTGGTTTATGGTTATTCGTTCAATATGGATGCCAGCGAAATTGGGGTTCCAATGGCTGACACGATGTATGCAACAATAACACCCGGATTGGTAATTAATACAATGATATTTATACTTATTGTAACCGCAATTGTCAGTTATTTGCCGGCTCGTAAAATTGCCAAAATGAATCCTACGGATGCAATCAGAGGAAAAGTAAAATAAAACAGATGACATTATGATAAAATTCTTATTAAAAGGACTATTACGCGACAAAAGTCGTAGTCTGTTGCCCATTATAGTAGTGGCTTTGGGCGTTATTATTACCGTTTTTCTACAGGCATATATGGGTGGAATTTTTAGCGACAGCATTGAAACTACTGCTAAATTCTCGACGGGACATGTAAAAGTCATGAC
>CAZTDH010000574.1:0-1018 GCA_964612615.1 uncultured Paludibacter sp.
AGCTCCAAACATTTCCACCAATAATAAAAAGCTTCACGATTGGTTCTCTTCAGCTTATTCAGAAAATTGTAATCGGGATTGGAGATTATCCATTCTGTCATATTGACTTTTTCATCAAATAAAACGAAGGATAATGACTTGTTTTTGGAAATTGATTGGGTGAAATACGCTACTTTTGCCGATGCCGTAATAGCTTCTTCGATTCGAAAGAAACCTTTCATCAGATAGCCAGAGAAACGTTTTAAACCATTTGAAAGATCATTAAATTGTAATTTTTCCAACTCTTGCTTATTGTTTTCCCTTCGGACAAGGACCAAAGCCGTATTGAAAATATCGGCAATTACCGTTTCTACACTTATTGACAAATTTCTATATTCAATTTGACGTTGTGCAATTGCCTCAAAAACGGACTTTACTTCCAACATATTTGTAGCTGAGTCAATTAAATGGTTAATGTCGTACAATTGTTTTATAATTTCAATCCGTTTGTCAGGAAAATTTGGTTTTCCCAATAAATATGGGACACCCACGGTAGAAGGTGCAAAAGCAGTGAGTTTATCTCCCAAAATAGAATTAATTGAGGGAATAGTTACCATTTTATAAGGCTCTTGCGTATTTATCCATTTTGTGTCAATTGCCACTTGATTTGTTGACAGGTATGGACTATCCTCAAATAAAACATCAAGCAAAATTTCAGCATTAGGGTTGATGTGAGATACGTAAGCAAACGAAAAATGTGCTTTCGGAATGCCTCCTTTATTTGTCCTGGGTTTGTCTTCTTCGAAAGATGAGAAAACAGATTCACCAATCACCGTTTGTAAGTGCTTTTCAATATCATCTTTACTTTCAAGTGTGGAAATATCTATATCCACCGAGAATCTGTTAGATCCAATTGGCATTAAAACAAGGGATGTACCACCTTTAAAAATAAATTTTAAACCGCTATTTGCCAATAATTCGAGTAGTGCAAAAGCATAAATCATTTTTTCAACTATTGCCGGATCAACTCTGGCAAACT
>CAZTDH010000575.1:0-1018 GCA_964612615.1 uncultured Paludibacter sp.
GTTAAAATATTTCTCGTAAACAATTGTATCATTTTGTAATACTAAGAAAGCCGTTGTTTGTGCTCTTTCAAGAAATGTGTCAAAACCATTGCAATTTGGATAATTGTTTTTTATATAATCTGTATTTTCAAAGGTTTGGTTTACCCTTTTATTTTGCAATGAATAATGAAACACTCTTGGTTGTTCTGCTCCGACAACATCCCTTTTTTTAAATATGACATAGTCCATAACAGAAGCATCACCGCCTCTACTGCGTCCATCCAAAGTAGTTATATCAATTCTTGATTTTTTATATGCTAGTCTTGCTGAAATATCAACTCCTGATAAGTTTTTTGGGTAAGTCTGGTGAATGCCTTCAAATATGACTTTTTGAAATTGAGAAAGGACACTGCTTGTATTTGGGATCAAAAATGGTTTTTGAATCAAACCATTTTTATTAATCTTATCATTTCTTAACATTAATATATTCATTTTCACGCTATCTCTCTTCCATTGTACAGGTAATTGAGCCAGTGGTATTTTCATTTCTACAGTATAGCCATCAAACTCTTTTTTAACAGATGAAGTCCAATTTGAAGAAAATGAAAAAGTAAGGTCTTTTGCCGGATTTAAAGATCCGTCCAGTTGATTATCCGAAGGATCTACAATAAAAGTATAAGCTGCAATACCATCGTTATAAGTATCTATGCAAAAGGCTACCCATTCATTCTCCAAAATTTTTTGATCATCCTTTTCATATATGGTTTTTGACAATAAAGAAGTGTCATTTACTTTGCATTTAAAAGCAATATAAAGGTTGTCTGCATCATAGGCAAAATACGTCCGGGTGTTAGTAAAATAATTTACGCTATCGGCCTTACCATACATTTTATCTGAGAACAGTGATTTTTGCCAGATGGGTTCATCTAAAATACCGTCGATTTTTATAGGGTTTACAGTTTTAGGAGGTTTTATTCCACCAAAGACTGTTGTATGGCTTTGTGAATAAGCACATAATGTAACAGAAATCAGCAATACT
>CAZTDH010000576.1:0-1017 GCA_964612615.1 uncultured Paludibacter sp.
TAATATAAATGTAGTGCTGTAAATGCTTATCTCTTAACTTCATTTACAAAGTGCTGTGAAATAGGTGTGTACTTAATCAGAACTTTACAGCTTTTATTGTTCTGGTCTCCTTCGTGTTTATCTGGTTCAATTTAATCAGGTAAATTCCGCTTGGAAGTGTTGAGCCATTTATTAAATTGGTATTTCGAATGGTTTTGATTAAACTGCCATTAATATCATACATTGAAGCATTGTAAACCGTTTCATTCAGTACAAAGGCCTGGTTTTGATTATTCCAACTAACAGAAATTGTTTGGTGGGCACTGAGTGACTTCACATCGGTATTTGTGTTGAAGGCATCCAGTGCTATGGTTGGTTTCCCTGAGTTATCAAATGCCCCGAGTGAATAACTATTCCAGTTGGGGTAACATTCAGGTTCCCAGTACATCACCCCAAGACCTTTTGCACCGGTAACCGATTTGGTCTTGGCAATTATATCGGCTAGAAAGTTCTTGCAAGCAGCGGGCGAATCCCAACTCATACCACATTCCACAATCATTACTTCTTTTCCATAACGACTCACCATGTCGTTCATATTGGCAAGGCAATCTTTGTTGCAGTTTTGCCAGTCGTTGGCTGTTGTGTACCAACTTGGGTATAGCGACATGCCAATTACATCATATTTTCCTCCATAAGTTTTGAGTCCGTCAAAAATCCAGCGAAACAAACTGTTTGAATAGCCGTTTTGCAGATGAACCACCACTTTGGAGGTTGGAAACACAGCCTTAACCGCATCATATCCGGCATTGTTCAGCGCGGTATAATTTGGCATGCTGGTTGATGCCTTACCATCCTCCCACAACATACCATTTCCGGTTTCGTTTCCCACCTGAACCCATTCGGGCGTTATTCCGTTGGTTTTTAATGTATTCAACACACTGGTGGTATGCGTAGCAACTGCTGTTTTTAAATCGGCAAAACTAAGTGAAGTCCATGCTGCAGGCTTTGTTTGGTGAGAAGGATCGGCCCATACGTCGC
>CAZTDH010000577.1:0-1016 GCA_964612615.1 uncultured Paludibacter sp.
TGAATGGCTTCTTTATTTGGACTGGTAGGCCAATCAAGAAATCGTCCTCCATTCAGATTTTCCATTCCATCCGCATTGATCTTTTTCTCCAGTTGGTCGAGTAAACTGAAAATGTATTCCTGATTTTTTTGCAGGTATTCCAAATTTCCGTTATTCATATACCACTGATACTGAATCAATATCCACCATAAGGAATAGGAACTTATGCCATTCATATAGTCGGGTAGTTTGGTAATGTCACGTATCAAATCCAGACTTTTTGGAACCACTTCATTGTATCCAAACACGGAGAGCAGGGTCATTATTTCGGGATGCATATCGCCTACCCAAACCAATCGGTCGCGTTTAATGCCATCCCACAAAAAGTTTTGCATATTTAAGAATACAGTATAAGCTCCTGTTTTCCAAATTTGATTTAATCGTTCATCGTTGCAATTGAAGCTTCCTAACCAGGGGATATCGCGTTGAACAGCAAAAGCACGAAACTCTTTGAGTTTCAACTCGCGATTATTATCAAGAAGTTCAATTTTAGCAAAGCGGAAGCCGCTATTGCCGATTTCTATGGTACCAAGCCAGGGCACCAATATTTCATAGTCTCGCATTGAATGATCATTCGTTGCTGAAGAGTGATCTACACTACTCATGGCTTCGCTTACGGATTCGCCTAATGTAATGCGAACTTTTACCGGAGAGTGAACAGCATGCATTCCAGTAACCACTTGCACGCCTCCATGAATTTCTTTTCCAAAATCAACTACAATGGCTGAGTTTTCTTTATCACCTCCTTTTATAATACACAGATTAGCTCCCACTAAATCGGCTTGTCCGTTGCCTTGTTCCAGTAATTTAGCAGAATTAGAAATATAGTTTCCACTTTTATCCGATTGCCAAACAATTCGTGTTGCGGTGAGATAATTGCGAGTAAATTTGTTTTGAGAATAATTGGTATTTTGGGAACTTGAACTAAAAGCCAGAATAGTGAAAAAGAGCAGGATAAATAACTGTTTAAGGGAATT
>CAZTDH010000578.1:0-1010 GCA_964612615.1 uncultured Paludibacter sp.
ACTTCAAATATTCGTCCGGGGAAGTCAACTAACAAGTTGGTTGATGTGTATAAGTGGGTATTGGTGTGGAGTTTACTCAAACCGAATCTGCTTCCTACAGATTTAAAAGCTCCGCTTTTCATTACAGCTGCATTCGGTTCGTATAAGTAACTTGATATTTCGGAAGTAAAACCGACTATAGCATTCGCTTCCTCGTCTGCGCTGAACTCAAAAACCTGATCTGCTTTGTTTTTACTGATATTTATTGTCCTGATTTTCTTTTGATTATCAGTGGATTGATTCAAAATAAGCAATACTTCCTTACATTCATTTTCCACGCTGATAATATGAATCTCAGCAGTAGTGGGTAATTCGCGCACAGCAGCAGTAATATCGAGCATGGGCGATAGTTTAATCATCACCTTAGCGGCTTTTTCAAGCAGAAGAGGAGCGAGGGCAGAAACATCCGGTTCGCAATCGGACAAAATGGCTACTTTTTTGCCACTTTCGCTGCGTCGGGCAGGATCGATAAAAATCCAGTCCACTTTCTCCATTTCGGTCAGATATTTCACTGAATCGGCATGAATTACTTCAATATTTTTACTTCCTAATGCCTTGAAATTATGACGTGCCAGTTCGCATAATTCCGCATGTCGCTCAACATAAGTCACTTGACTAAAATTCTCAGCCATGAAGTAACAATCGATTCCGAATCCACCGGTAAGGTCAACAAGTGTATCGCCTTCGCAAAGGGTTGATTTATAGTAAGCGGTTGATTGTGAAGAACTTTGCTCTAATGAAAGCTGTACGGGATATAGAATATCTTCAGCGTTATAAAACAAGGGAATTTTCGACTTTATTTTCTGTTTTCCATTGATTTGCCTGATAGCCAGGGGCATATCAACCAGCGGATAACGGCTTGATTGAAGAGCTAACTGATGAATATTAGTCTCTAAATTATCCGCAATAAATTGGTGGGTTTCCTTGTTCATAACTTGCTTAATTGCGGGTCAAAAATAGCTCTTTTAGTT
>CAZTDH010000579.1:0-1009 GCA_964612615.1 uncultured Paludibacter sp.
TTCGACTACTTGTTTGCAATTACTATGATGGCACAACCATTGGCTTGGATGGAAACTCAAAATTTGCCTCAGGAAGCGATGCCAACAGCAAGTTTGATTAAAAAATATCGGGAAATTCAATCCGATTTACACAAAGGCTCCATTTTGCCTATTGGCAATGAACCTAATGGGAAAAGCTGGACAGGTTTTCAATCAATACAGAAAAATTCTGGATATATGCTCATTTTCAGAGAAAATACGAATGATACAACTACCACAATAACCACCCGGTTGACTTCCGGTAAAACTGTTGTTTTAACGCCTGTTTTAGGCGATGGAAAAACAATGGAATCAATGGTTGGACACATGGGGAAAATTAATCCAATACTTTTAAAACCAAATAGTTTTGTATTGTACAAATATAAATACAAATAAAACAGTTAATATTCTTATTTTTTAATCCGATGAAAAAATTTAAAGTTCTTGCATTTAGTTGCTTTTTATTCTCTTTTTCAGTATTTGCAAATAGTCCGAGAGTTATTGAGACTATAAACGAAAGTTGGCGATTTTCGATAGGCGATTTTACCAACGTAATGGATACTAATTTTGATGATTCTAAATGGGAAAATGTAACCATTCCGCACACATGGAACAAAGATGATGCGGTGGATGATACACCAGGTTATTATCGCGGAACAGGTTGGTACCGAAAGTCAGTATTTATCCCAATTGAAAAAGCTGAAAAACAGGTTGTTATTTATTTTAAAGGTGCCAATCAGGAAACAGATTTATATGTGAATGGAAAATTAGCCGGAACTCATGTTGGTGGTTATATTCGTTTCTGCTTCGATATCACTAATTTGGTTCAATTTGGGCAGCTGAACAATTTTGCAATTAAAGTTAGTAATAGGGTTAATACAGATATTCCGCCAATTCATGCAGATTTTACGTATTATGGTGGAATTTGCAGGGATATCTCTTTGATTTACTCAAATAAGCAACACATTGCAACTACTCATTTTGCATCGTC
>CAZTDH010000580.1:0-1009 GCA_964612615.1 uncultured Paludibacter sp.
TCTTATTGAAATACTGATAGCTTTTGCTGCTTTTGTATTGTGTATCAGTCAGTTTCTGACAGGCAGAGCCATCGGAAAAGCCTACGACGACACGGTAGCTGGTGGACAAAGCATCGGGCAGAAAAACACCATTCTGGCAATCTGGATGGCACAATTGTACCTCAATCCGATTGCGTCGATTGGCCCCGGTGCGTATGTGCTGTGGCAGAATTTGGTCAATTCGTATCAGGTTTGGAGAAAAAGGAAAACATTGTAGAAAGCCCCCTAAATCCCCCACAGGGGGACTTAATATTAGTTCAATTATGAATCGTAAGAAACAAATCAGTCTGGTAGTTATAGTTTTGGTAATCAATTTCCTGCTCGACAGAGTAACTAAAATTCTGGCTGTAAACTATTTGCAGGGCAGAGAAACTTTATCGTACTTCTACGACACTGTCGTGTTGCGTTATACCGAAAATACCGGAGCTTTTCTGAGCATGGGTGCCGGTTGGCCGGATTGGTTGAAATACATTTTGTTGTTGGCAATTCCCATTACAGTTTGCTTGTACGGACTTTATTATTGTGCTTTTAAACTGACTGACAGGAACCTGATTATAGCTTTTGTATGTATTATTGGTGGTGGTTTAGGCAATTTGGTCGACCGCCTGATTTACGATTTTCATGTGGTTGATTTTCTGAATTTCGGTATCGGTTCGCTGCGCACCGGAATTCTGAATGTGGCTGATATGTCGGTTACTTTTGCGGTTATTTATTTGCTTGTTATTCAATTTAAAACAGATAAAAAACCTGAAAATTAAACTATTCCCGGATTTGATAGTCTGAATTTGATATGAAACGACAAATTCTCATTTTTCTCATTTTATTTTTTACAATCCTTTCATTTTCTCAATTTAAGGGCACTTCGGGCGTTTATTATTTGGGAGGTGCAGATATTGCTATTCCTGTCTCAAAGTATTCAAATCCATCCATCTCCGGTGTAGTTTGTCGTTTTAAATGGGAATCGTGCGAA
>CAZTDH010000581.1:0-1003 GCA_964612615.1 uncultured Paludibacter sp.
AAAGTAATTATTAAATAAAAACTTAGTCTAACCTGCAATTATATGTAGGTTAGACTAATTAATTAAAATAGTATGGAAACAAAACAATTGTACAGCACTCCTTTGGTTGAGCGTATTGAATTAGATAATGAAATAGCACTGCAATTGGAATCAACTCCTCCAAAAGCACCGGGTGAAGCAAATCTAAATGCACCAGAGTACTTCAACAATGATCCGTTTAAATCGAATCTTGGATAAAGCAAAAAGTCCCCGAGCAATCGGGGACTTTTTTATTTTAATCTGTTACTTCTAAAGCGATTTAGGTATATTCCTGTTATTCTGTGTGCTACCTTCCTTTAAATTGCGTATCTTTGCAACATAATAATAAATAATCCATGAGATTTGACGAATTGCCGCTTTGTGATGCGGTATTAGATGGCCTGCAAGCCATGAATTTTACTGAAGCTACCCCTGTTCAGGAACAAACTATCCCCGTAATTTTACAGAAACGCGATGTAATTGCCTGCGCACAAACAGGAACAGGCAAAACTGCAGCTTTCATTTTACCTCTTTTACATAATTTACAGGCTGAGCCGCATAACGAAAACTTCGTGAACGCCATTATCATGGCTCCTACCCGAGAGTTAGCCCAGCAAATCGACCAGCAAATGGAGGGCTTTTCATACTTCACCTCTTTCTCCTCGGTAGCTGTTTATGGTGGAAATGATTCGCAAGCCTGGGATGTTCAGCGACGTGGATTGCAAAAAGGTGCTGATGTTGTGATTGCCACTCCCGGACGCTTACTTTCGCATATCAACCTCTACGATATTGATTTTTCTCACGTAAAATATTTTATTCTGGACGAAGCGGATCGTATGCTCGACATGGGTTTCTTCGATGATATAATGATTGTGGTGAACCGACTTCCAAAAGATCGTCAAACCATTATGTTCTCGGCCACCATGCCACCTAAAATTCGTCTGTTGGCTAAAACCATTTTGCACGACCCTGTTGAAGTGAAAAT
>CAZTDH010000582.1:0-1001 GCA_964612615.1 uncultured Paludibacter sp.
TTTATGGTTTACAAGAGGGAGAGCTGGTAAAAAAGCTAAAACGCAATAAATAAGCGTTTTAGCTTTTTTGTTTTATGCAATTGTCACGACATTGTCACGACAATTCTTAGAAATAAATAAAATAGACATATTTTTAATGCAGATATAGATACGGTTGACTTTTCTTATTTATATTTGACCGGAATTAATGTAGCAGATTTATATTTTTTGATAAAAAATATGTAGGGAAGAGAATAAACTCTAGTATGTTAGTCATAAAGTCAAAGCTAAACGTAATATATAACGCCAAAATGGAAATAACTATTCCAAAATGTATCATGCCATGGTTTGATAAATATAAGAGCGCAAATAAACTCTTATCATTATCAGATAATATTATTCTGAAAATATTTTTATGAGATCAATAGATATGGGATTGAAGGATTTTTGCAAAATTGCTGAAGTAGAAGATGTGTCAACTTATACTTTTCGACATTCCTGGGCTACTATAGCCCAAAATCAATGTGGTGCTTCTACCGAACAGGTTGGATTTGCATTAAATCATGCCTCCGCCCACCGGGTTACGGAAGGTTACATTAAAAAGGATTTTTCTCCAATTGATGTTTTGAATGAGAAAGTAATAAATTGTGTTTTTGGAGAAAACAAACTATGAGGTTACCAAGTTGATTTTTTTTGTCACATTTGTTACATCCTCACAACTCTATTACTATCAGCTATTTATCGTGTAACAAAATCTGTAACAAACTTCTTTTAAGCTGTAACAAAAATCGTTCTGTAATCAAAAAATAATCCATTTTGCAATTATGTAGCAGAAAAATAATATTTCTATTACATAATACAAAATAAATGGGATGATACTTTTAACTGTAGGCTAAGTCATCAATCACAATATTTTGGGGGTGGTGCTAAAATGGAATTACGATTTAAAACATAATCATCATCTCAAAGCTCCAAACATTTCCACCAATAATAAAAAGCTTCACGATTGGTTCTCTTCAGCT